>JBHHWB010000004.1:0-79874 GCA_046756305.1 Gemmatimonadota bacterium | reverse complement strand
GTCGAGGGCGTTGGCGAGATCGGCAATAAGGTCTTCCACGTCCTCGATGCCCACGCTGATGCGCACGAAGCCGTCGGCGATCCCCTGGGCCGCCAGCTCCTCGTCGGTCCTCCCCCGGTGGGACGTGTAGCGGGGCTGAGACACCAGCGTTTCCACTCCGCCCAGGCTCGGCGCCGCCAGCGCCGTCTCCAGGCGTTCCATGAAGGCGTCGGCCGCGGCGCCTCCTCCGCGCAGCACGATGCTGAGCATACCGCCGAAGCCCGAAAAGAGGCGGCGGGCCGTCTCGTGATCCGGGTGGTCTTCCAGCCCCGGATAGAGGACCCGCGCCACTTCCGGCCGCTCCCGGAACCACCGCGCCAGCGCCAGCGCGTTGCGGTTGTGGCGCTCCATGCGCACGTCCAAGGTGCGGATCCCCCGATCCAGGAGCCATGCGGCGTGAGGATCCAGGACCGGACCGTACATGCGGACGGTGCGTTTCACCTCCTCCACGACGCGGGAAGGGCCCGCCACCACTCCGGCGATGAGATCCGAATGTCCCCCCAGGTACTTGGTGGCGCTGTGGATCACCACGTCCACACCGGATTCCGCGGCGCGGAAGTTCACCGGAGGGGCGAAGGTGGCGTCGCACACCAGAGGAATCCCGCGCTCGGCGCAGAGAGCCGCCACCGGCGCCGGATCCATGACCCGCAGGGCCGGGTTGGTGGGAATCTCAATGTAGATGAGGCGGGTCTCGGGTCTGAGGGCGGCGGCGAAGGCCCCTGCATCGTCGGGGTCCACGAAGGTGGTTTCCACCCCCCGGCGCGGGAGCTCCTCTCCGAGAAGGATACGGGTCGCTCCGTACAGGCGGCTCGCGGCGACGATGTGGTCCCCGCTGCGGGTCAGACTGAGGAGCGTCATGGAGGCGGCGGCCATCCCGCTGCCCACGGCCACGGCCGCCTCGGTGCCCTCCAATGCGGCAAGCTTGCGGGCCAGCAACTCCTGGTTGGGGTTGTTCCCGTACCGGGTGTAACGCAGGGCGCCGTCCTCGGGACGCCCCCAGAAGAAGGTGGCGCTCTGCACCACCGGAGGCACCACGGGCGCGCCGGCCTCAGGTTTACGGGCGCCGGCGTGGATGGCCCGGGTGGAGCTGCCGCCATGCGGGTCCCGGCCCCTCTTTTCGTCCATGCTCTCCCCCCCCTTTTTTCAGCGAGCTGCCACGGAAGGTCTGCGGGCGGGGCTCCCAACCCCTACCGGCCTTCCTCAAAGCAGGTGATGCACCAGGCGGCTCAGGGCGTGATACCGTCGGCTCACCGGACTCCTGAAAGCGACGCGGCGAGCCACCAGCCGATCCAGCGTCTCCACTTCGTGGGCTTCGTCAATCTCTTCGGGCGACCACAGCCCGCGATCCTCCAGCCGTCTCCACACTCCCGCCTCTTCGTCCGTCACCGATCCCAGAAGCTCGATTCGGCCGGGCCCGGTCTCGGCCACGGCGGCGAGCGCCTGGCGGAGGAGGACCACCTCGATAGGGTCGCGATGGGGGTCGCGCACGCCCCGGAAGACGAAAAAGGCTTCCGGCGCCGCCGGGTCCTGATACTCCTGGAGGAGCTTCGCCACCACTTCGTCGGCGCAGGAAAAGTCGAGCACCGCAACCTGGGAAAAGTCGATGAGAGACAGGGCATGGCGGCCGGCATCCGCAATCTGGTTTTCGATGGCCATACGCACCGCCCTCCCCGTGGGCCGGGTCACCAGGTGGGAGTAAAGCGACGCCACCGTGCGCTGCACGAGGCTTCCCACGTCGATGGCGATGGGGTCGAGGGGAAGGTCCGTCATCCTTCCTCCCTGGCGGGCAGGATCAGGCTGATCTGGGCTCCGGGAAAGGGGGCCAGCCCGTCCTGGAGGGGGGGCGTGTCGTCCCACGCCGGAACCTGGCCGATGCGGGCTGTGCCGCTGCGGATGGTGATGGCGCCGTCCCACCGCTGGACCTGGCGACGGATCTGCTGGATTCCCTGCCCCCTCCCCGAATCGGGAAAGCGGGTAAGCCCGTGGAGAAAGGCCGCCTCCAGCGCCGTGGCGTCGGACCAGCGGTCTCCGTAGCGGGCGGCATGTTCGTCGGTGAGGGAGCCGCGAAATCCCCGGCCCAGGTCCATGACCGAGATCACCACGACCCAACGTCCCAACCGCCGCGCCCAGTTGTACGCCTGGGCCGCCACCCACCCCGGCGCTTCGGCGTGCTCCAGAATGTTCTGACACACCTCGGAAAGGATCACGGAAAACTGCACGACGGCGGAGACGGGATAGTTGAGGTGCGACGTGAGGATGGCGCCGGCCCGTGACTGGACGCGGTCCACGACCTCATGAACGTCGGGATTGGCCCGAATGGGCGTGATCTCCAGGAGGACATCGGACGACCCGGCCCCTCTCCGCTGAGGCGTGCGCTCGAGTTCGAAGATCCCCTGGGCTTCGTCGAAGAACCCCATACGCGCCAGGTATCCGGTGACGTCAGGGTCCTCGGGGAGTTCCATCCGCGGCAGGGCGCCCCGCCGATCCCGTGCTACCGTTCCGCCGGCGAGGAGCGCCACCATTCCGTTGGGGTCCACCCAACGCAGATGCCGCGCATCCACGAGGATACGTTCCTCCCCCGCCTCGGCCACCGAGTCCAGGAAGGCGTCCACCGTCTGGTGATCCAGGGAAACCGGGACCGGCAAAACCTTCACAGAGTCTCCTCCATGTGGGAGAGCCCCCCTTTCAGATAGCGATACAGGCCTCGAGCCCCACGGTGCTCCACATTGCGCGCCGCCTGTTCGTTGGCGATCCGCAGGGCTGGCTCAAGGTCGTCTCCGCCCAGGAGCCTGGCGTAGAAAGTAGCACCCCAGACGTCTCCACACCCGGTGGGGTCCCCTTCCCGTCGTTCCCCGGGTACCTCGACCCTGCCGCTGCGCGCCGGCCCCGTCGTTCCCACCCGCGTGCGCAGGGAGGACCACGCCATGGGGTCGGGGGTGAATCCGGGCGCCGCCGTGTACGCGACCCCCTCTCCCCCGAGGGTCACCGTGACCAGCTTCAGCTCGGGCCCCAGCGCGGAGGAGACCAGGGCCCAGGGATCGTCTCCCTGGTGACCCAGGAGGCGAAACTCCTCGTCGTTCATCTGGACCGCGTCGAAGCAGCGGAGCCAGTCCCGCCATCCTCCGAGGGGAGTGGGAACCCGAACCCCCCTGGCGGTGACGCTGAGGAAAAGGGAGTGGAGGTCCCCGTACATGGGTCCCGGGTAGCCCCTTCGCAGCGCCGTGGCGGTGTCCAGGTCCATCTCGAACCCGGAGATGAAGTTCACATACAGGGCGTCGGTGATCTCCACCAGCGGCGCCAACTCCGGCCACGTCCACGGCGGCACCCCGCCGAGGATACGCTCTGTGCGCCGTTCCGCGTCCAGGTAGCGAAGCTCCACCCGGTTGTTCGGCTCGGGAACCACCACGATGCCCGCGTCCCGCAACCCGGGGATCTCCTTGAGGAAGTGGAAGGCCGGCTCGGAAAGATCCCGCCCCACCTTGAGGATGGGCAGAATGGTCCATCCCTCGGGGAGAGCGGCGGCCAGCGCCGACAGCGCGTAGGCTACGCCGCCCCACTCCTCCACCGGGTGGCGCCGTCCGTCCCGTTCCAGAATCCGGTCCCACACCAGGGTTCCCACGACGCCCAGAACCGGCACGAGGTCAGTCCTCCACTCGAGAGCGAAGAAAGAGCCCGACAGCGCCGAGCACCCCATCCCCCACTGCACCCGGAGAAACGCCGGCCGCACCCGCGGCGTCCTTTGCCGCACCGAACCCACGCACGGCCTACTCCCCGCTCAGGTCGAGCACGGCGAGAAACGCCTCCTGGGGGATCTCCACCGAGCCCACCTGCTTCATCCTCCGCTTCCCCTCCTTCTGCCTCTCCAGGAGCTTGCGCTTACGGGAAATGTCCCCCCCGTAGCACTTGGCGGTCACATTCTTGCGCAGCGCCTTCACGTTGGTACGGGCGATGACGTTGTTGCCCACGGCCGCCTGGAGGGCCACCTCGAACTGTTGGCGGGGAATGAGCTCCTTCAGCTTCCGCACCAGATCCCTCCCGTACTGGTACGCCTTGCTTTCATGAATGATGACGCTGAAAGCGTCCACCGGCTCTCCGTTGACCAGTATGTCCAACCGCACCAGATCTGCAGCACGGTACTCCAGGAACTCATAGTCGAGGGCAGCGTATCCGCGGGTGCCGCTCTTGAGGCGGTCGTAAAAATCCAGGACGATCTCGGAAAGGGGCAGCTCGAAATTCATCTCGACGCGGGTGGTGTCCAGATACTGCATCCCCCTGAAGACGCCCCGCCGGTCATGACAGAGCTTCTGCACGTTGCCGATATACTCGGCGGGACATAGGATATGCGCACGCACGATGGGCTCGGAGATCGTGGCGATGCGCTGAGCCTCGGGAAGTGCCGCCGGACTCTCGACGCTGATCTCGCTTCCGTCGGTAAGCTCGACACGGTACTCCACGTTGGGAACCGTGGTGATGAGGGCAACCCCGAACTCGCGCTCGAGTCTCTCCTGGATGATCTCCATGTGGAGGAGCCCCAGGAAGCCGCACCGGAAGCCGAAGCCCAACGCCGCCGAGGTTTCGGGCTCATAGTGCAGGCTGGCGTCGTTTAGCTTGAGCCGCTCGAGGGCGTCCCGCAGATCCTCGTAGTCGTCAGCGTCGGTGGGATAGAGACCCGCGAACACCATGGGACGGGCTTCCTGGTAGCCGGGGAGGAGTTCCTCGGCCCGACGGGAGGCGTCCAGGATGGTGTCGCCCACGCGGGTGTGGGACACCTCCTTGATGGCCGCCACCAGGTAGCCCACTTCTCCCGGCGTCAGTTCCGGCTGGGGCCGGCGGCCCAGGCGCATGTACCCCACCTCCGTGACCTCGTAACGTGCGTCCACGGCGCCGAAGGTGATGGTCATGCCGGGCCGGAGGACCCCGTCCACGACCCGAACGGACGGGACGGCACCCAGATACTTGTCATAGTAGGAATCGAAGATGAGGGCGCGCAGGGGCGCGTCGGGATCTCCCACGGGCGGAGGGACCCGCTCCACCACCGCCTGCAGGATCTCGTCCACGCCGATCCCTTCCTTGGCGCTGGCCAGGAGCACGCTGTCGGGTTCCACCCCGAGGAGGTCGGCGACTTCGGCCCTCCTGCGCTCCGGCTCGGCGCCCGGAAGATCGATCTTGTTGATGACCGGGATGATCTCCAGGTCGGCCTCCATGGCCAGGAAGAGGTTGGACAGCGTCTGCGCCTGTATGCCCTGTGTGGCGTCCACCACCAGGATCGCCCCCTCGCAGGCCGCAAGGGATCGGGACACCTCATAGGTGAAGTCCACATGTCCCGGAGTGTCGATGAGGTTCAGCTCCCACCGCCCGCCCTGGGGATCCTCGTACTCCATGTGAACGGCGTGGAGCTTGATGGTGATGCCCCGCTCCCGCTCGAGCTCGTTGTCGTCCAGCACCTGCTCCCGCATCTGGCGGCTGTCCAGCGTGGAGGTACGCTCCAGGAGGCGGTCGGCCAGGGTGGATTTCCCGTGGTCGATATGGGCGACGATGCAGAAGTTGCGAATGTGGTCGATGCGCACGGCTTCGCCTGGAGTTGGGGTGTCCCGACCCGGCCGGCCCGGAGTCGAGAACGGGGGAAGAGGTGGTAAGATAAGGAGGAAGACCGGACGTCCCCACCCCTCCACCCGTGAACGTTGACGACGGGGAGCGACTGTGACTAACCTGATAGGTAGCCCTCCCCGGTTTCCCACCGCCAGAACCGCGCACGTCAGGATCGCCCATGCGAACCCGCCTCCCCATCCTTCTCCTCACGCTACTGGCCACACCACTCCATGCCCAGACGGTGGGGGATCGCCTCGGCACCCTCTCGGAGGCCAACGCCCGTGGCTACATCTCCTCCCTGGCTCGGGGCGTGGGCCATGCCCTGGCCAGCCGTATCGCCCAGGGCGCCCAACCCCTGAACCGGGGGCGGGTGCGTGTGGGCGTGCACGTCACGACGGCACTCTTCGACCGCGGCGACGCCGCCTTCAACGCTGTGCCCCCCGCCAACCTTCAGTGGAACGGGGTCACCTACGACAACCCCTACGAGCCTCAGGGGGCCACGCTTCGCACCCCGACCGCGGTGGGGAAAGGCACGGGCGTCACCCTGGTGCCGAGACTGGGAAGCGACTTCCGGCTGGCCCTTCTTCTCGCGGAAGAGAACCCCAATTCGGAGAAGTGGACGCTGCGCCTCCCCGACGGATTCGATCTTCCCGCCGTTCCTCTGGCGTTCCTCGAAGCCTCCGTGGGCCTGGGAGCGGGCACGGAGATCTCGGCGCGGTACCTGCCCTCGGTGAAGATGAGTGAATCGTTGGGTTCGGTGGGTTTCGTGGGGGCATCCCTTCTTCACGACCTTGACCGGCATCTGGCGACACCGCTCCCCCTCGAGGTAGCTGCGGTGGCGGCGTTTCAGTCGGCCTCCATGGGGGAATACCTGGACGAGACGGCGCTGAGCGCCGGGTTCGTCGCGTCGCGCTCCTTCGTCCCCATCGATCTTTACGCCGCGGCGATGGTGACCCGCATCTCGTCCGACGTCACCTACACCGCCGACAACCCGACGAATCATCCTGCGCTGCCGCCCACGGGAACGCCCGTTTCCTTTTCGGTGGACGCCGGGACGCGGGCGCGGCTTGCCCTGGGCGCGGGGCTCGACCTGGTGTTCTTTCGCCTCACAGGAGAATTCGCCCTGGCTGAATACCGCACCTTCACCCTTGGAATCACCACCGGCCTCCCCTGAGGCCCCCCTTACGGAGTCCTGTTCATGAGATCCCTCAAAACCCTTGGCCCCCTCGCCCTTACGATAGGGCTCCTGGGAGCCTGCGACCTCCCCACCGAAGCGCCCATGCTCGAGCAGCGCTGGGTCGTTTCGGTGGATGACGCCACCATCGGCGTGGATGAGCTCCTTCCCACCGGCGTTTCGGCGAGCGGCAACGCCTTCTCCGTGTCGGTGGACCCTGTAACCACCTCCGAAGTCCTGGGCACGCTCTGTTCTTCGTGCGCGGCGCTCAACGGGCTCACCACGAACAAGCCCGCCTTCGATGGGACGTTCTCCACCACCGCGTCCCTCCCGGGCGAGGTTTCCTCGGCGGAGCTGAGCAGCGGCAGCATCGACGTGACCATCCGGAACAACTTTTCCTTCGACCCCATCCAGCCCGGTGGGGGAAGCACAGGGACGGTCACCATCACCATCAGCGACCAGAGCAGCGGCATGGTGCTGGGCCAGACGGTTCTTGACGGCGCCACCGACGCCCTCCCCGCCGGTGCAAGCGTGACGCGCGTGGTCTCCCTGACTTCGGCCACCGTGGGTTCGACGCTGATGGCCGCGGTGGAAGTCGACTCACCGGCGGGCGCCATGGTCACCATCAATACCTCGGAGAGCATCCAGGTCACGGCGACCCCCTCTTCCATCCTCGTCTCCTCGGCCACGGTGGACGTCTCGGGACAGGACGTGACCATTGACCCGGTGGACTTGGACGTGGGCGACATCGACTCCACCATCACCGATCACATTCAGAACGGCGCCATCATCCTGGAGATCACCAACCCCTTCGGTGTGGGGATCTCCGGCACGCTGGACATCAACTACCCGGGTGGCACCATCTCCAAGAGCCTGACCATCCCGGCCCAGCCCACCTCTACCGCCACCCTGAGCTACAGCGGAGAGGAACTCCGGAGCTTCCTGGGACAGACCGGCGTCGTGCTCACGGGGAATGCCTCCGTGACCGGTGGCGGCCTCATCACGGTGACCCCGGGTGAGGTGGCGACGCTGGGTTCGAAGATCGATCTCACGCTCCAGATCGGCGGATAGGGGGATACCATGAACGCAACGAAAAGACTTTCCGTTTCGGCGGTCGTGGCTCTCGCCGCCCTTTCAGCGAACCCGGCGGCGGGATCCGCCCAGCTCGCCAACGCCAGTGCCCGCACCCTGGGGATGGCCGGGACGACGGGAGCGTCGGCCCGCGGCTTTGCCGCCATCTCCGTCAACCCCGCCGGGCTGGGAATGCCCGGCAACCCGGGGTTCTCCCTGGCCATCGCGCCGGTCCAACTCCGCTCCGGTCTGGATCCGGTCACTCTGGCCGACCTCAAGGACGTGGAGGGGATCCTGGTGCCCACGTCCACCAAGGACCGGTGGCTCTCCGAAGTCCAATCCGCGAACGGCCAGCGGGGTAGCGTGGGCGTGGACATCTCCGAGCTCGCGCTGAGTGTAGGACGCATCGGATTCCAGGTTTCCACTCTGGTTTCGGCGGAACTCAACCTGTCCCCGGGAGTCGTCCAGGCCCTCCTTTACGGAAATGCGGGACGCACGGGACAGCCGGAGGACATCTCTCTCACGGGTTCTACGGTCCGGGGATACGCCGTCACGACGGCAGGCGTGAGCCTGGGCTTCCCCCTGCCCTCGGCCGCCGGGTCCATGGCGCTTGGCGCGACCCTCAAGTACTCCGTGGGCCATGGCTTGATTCTCGCCGAGGGAGGCACCGGCACCATTCAGGCCGATCCGGTGCGGGTGGATCTGAACTTCCCGGCGGTCATGCCCGACGACGAGGACTTCCAGATCAACAACGGCACCGGCGTGGGCCTGGATGTAGGGTTCATGATGCAGCGGGACCGGATCTCGGTGAGCGCGGCGGTCCTCAATCTCTTCAACACCTTCGCGTGGGAAACCCAGAACTTCATCTACCGTCCGGGTACCGCCCGCCTGGAAGAGGGGAACAACGACACCGACTTCGAGAAGCGGGCCTACTCCGCCGCTCCGGCAGGCCTCCGGTCCGCAGTGGACGGCATGACCTTTGATCCGGTTCTCGCTCTGGGTGGCGGGTACGCGGTGCAGGAGGATCTGAGCCTTACGGCCGAGGTGCGCAACCGCTTCGGTGACGGTCTCGCCCTCGGCCCCAAGTTCCACGCAGGCGTGGGGGCCGAGTACCGCGGGCTCAAGGTACTTCATCTACGCGGAGGAGCCGCCCTCGTCACCGACGGATTTCAGTTCGGCGGGGGCGCGACGCTGGCCCTGGGACCCGTCAATCTGTCGGCCGCCGGAGCGCTGCGAACCGGCGACCTGGAGGACACGACGCTGGCGCAGTTCACCCTCTCCTTCGGAGGGCGCTGAGCGCCGTTTCCCGGAGGCGTCTTTCTCCGGGCCGCAAAACGAGCGGTCAGGCCCCGCCTCCCCCCGGCTTTCTGCGGGTGGGGGCGCGGGGCTTGCCGCCGGGGCGTTTCTTGGGAACGGCCGGGCGCTTTCTCACGGTGGGCCGGCTCCGCACGCTCGGACGGGTCGCGCCGCGGGAAGGCCGCGGGCGCGCCGAAGGCACGGGCCGGCTGCGCCGCGTCGCGGGAGCCCGGGCGGAGGGACGCGCCGGCGGACGCTTCGAGCGCGACGGTGACCGGACCTCGGGTCGCGACCGCGCTGGAGCCCGCACGGTACCGGTGGTTCTGGAGCGCGGTGCCGCGGCTCCTGAGGGACGGACCTTCCGGGTTTCTCCGCGCACCGGAGTCGTCCGCCGGGCGGGAGTGGAGGCGCGGCGCCGAGGAGCCCGTACCGTAGGCGTCCGAGCACGTACGCCCCCCGCCGACGGTCGGCGCGAATCGGAGGGACGCCGCGAGACGCTGGGGCGGGAGGTGCGGGCTCCCGCTCCGCCCCCGGGCGCAGCGGACCGTCGAGGCGCGGCGGTCGAGCTCCCGGCCCGGGACGGCCGCATGGTGCGCCCTCCCGGAGCGGCGGTAGCGCCCGCCCGCGGCCGCGCCATCCGCCCTCTTCTTACGCCGGAGGAGCTGCGCGCCGCACCCGGCTCCAGATACTGGATACGGCCCGAGGTAGGGGGCTGACGGGTGCGCGTCAGAGGGCTCCAGGCCTCGCCGGGCCTGCGCTCTTTGAACTCGAAGCGCGGCAGAGTTCGGACCCGCGCCGGGAAGACCACCCGGGTCGGCCCGTACCGGTACGCGGGATAGAAGTAGGGATCATCCCAGATGACCACGCGGAATGCCGCACAGGCGTACGTGTAGGGGTTCCAGGTGGCGTAGCTGCGGAACCCGTGGCAGTTGTAGCAGAGGAACCGCGGGTATGCGTGGGTGGAACCCACGTCGTAGGAGATGAAATCCAGGGCGTAGGGCGCCTCCTCCCAGTCGGGGATGAGGGCCGCCACATAGTCGTCCATGGCCACGTAGGGGTCCTCGTAGACCGTGCGTCCCACCTGCGAGAGATCCCATGTCCGTTGCCCCGGGATGTATACGAAGCGGGAAAAATCCAGCGGTCGGATGGAGGCTACCGCGAAGAAGTATCCCTTGCCCTCGTCCTCGTCCACGAACCAGTAGGGCGAGCGCGGAAGCAGAAGGCGGTAGTCCCGACCGCCTTGGACGAAGGAGTTCTCCTCGGGAGCCCGGGGAAAGAGAAGGTGCACCACTCCATCGGTGTCGATATGGAAGATGGCCAGGTAGGCAGGCTCGGACGTGCGGTAGTAGATGCGCACACGGTCGCCCCGGTTCAGGACCGCGCCGTCGCCCCGGTCGAGCCAGACGCGGACCTCCAGCTCCGGTTCTCCCACGTCGCCGTCCTGGGCGGCAAGAGGCACCGCAAAAAGGCACACGGCGGCCAGGGCCGCCGCCGGCCGGACAAGGTTGAAGCTTCCCTTGAGTTTCATATGCTTCAATGAGCAGCAGATCCCATGCCAGCGCAAGCCGCTCCGGAAGATGCCGTCCTCGCGCCGTTCCCCGCTCCGCCGGCGAA
The DNA here is from genome assembly GCA_046756305.1 of Gemmatimonadota bacterium. Taxonomy (GTDB): domain Bacteria; phylum Gemmatimonadota; class Gemmatimonadetes; order Longimicrobiales; family Gaopeijiaceae; genus JBHHWB01. The sequence goes on along the minus strand of JBHHWB010000004.1, from coordinate 69,091 downwards.
TCGTCCGTCCCCCCACTGGGACACGCACACCGAGGAAAGGGGACACGCCCACGGAATCCGGCATCTGGCGGAGACCCGTCGCGCCGGCAAGTTGAGGGCGGGAGCCCGGGGCGGTAGTCTGGTGTACCATTTTCGGTTCGTTTCCAGATTTTCTCTCGTGGTCCCGCACCTCCGTCCTTCAAGGCCGTGACGCCCCTGTCCTCTACGCCCCCGACACCGACCCCGCCCCCTGCGCGCCGGCGGGAGCGGGCCGACCTCCTCGGTCCCGCCGCCCTGGCCGCGCTGGGGGGGGTGGAGTTCGTGGCCCGCAAGGTGGTGGAAGGATTCCTCCTGGGGCTGCACCGCTCCCCTCACCGAGGGTTCTCGGCCGAGTTCGCCGAACTGCGGGCTTACCAGGCGGGAGACGATCTGCGCTACATCGACTGGCGCATGTTCGGCCGTTCCGACCGCTTCTATGTGAAGCAGTTCGAAGAGGAGACGAACCTTCAGGCCCACATTCTTCTGGATATCAGTGAATCCATGGGATGGAGCTCGACGGTGGAGCTTCCCCCTAAGCTTGACTATGCCCGCTATCTGGGGGCCTCCATCGCCCTCGTCCTCCTGCGCCAGGGGGATGCGGTTGGGCTGGTGACCTTCGCCGACACCGCCACCGACGTAGCGCGTCCCCGGGGAGGGCGCCGCCAATGGCACGAGCTGGCCCGTCGGCTTCAAGGAACGGAGGCCAGGGGAGGAACTTCCGCGGCGGGCGCCCTGCGCGACGTGGCGGTGCGCCTGCGGCGTGCGGGCCTCGTCATCCTCATCTCCGACCTCCTGGTGGATCCGGATGAGACCCGCACCGCGCTGAGGTATCTACGGCATCGGGGACACGAAGTCCTGGTCTTTCACGTCCTGGACCCGGGAGAGCGGGATCTCCCGCCCACGGCCGAAGCCGTGTTTTACGACCCCGAAACGGGGCAGGAGCTCCTGGCCAACGTCCCGGACATCCGCTCCGAGTACCGGGCGGCGGTGGAGGAAGCGCTGCGGGAATGGCGCCATCGCCTGCGGCCCGACGGGATTGATTACGAGGTGGTGGACACGAGCCGGCCTCTGGCGCCGGCCCTGCGGGCCTATCTGAGAAAGCGGGAGCGCCTGGGCTGACCATGGGCGCGCTGCATCCTCTTGCCCTGCTGGGCCTCCTCGCCGTGGTGGTGCCCCTCTACCTGCACCTCTTCCATCGGAGGCAAGCCGCCCGCGTGGCATTCCCCGCCCTCCGATACCTGAGGCGCACCGAGCGGGAACACGCGCGCCGTATTCGTCTCCGCCAGCTCCTTCTTCTCACCGCGCGGGTCCTCACCGTGTCGGCGCTGGCGGGCGCGGGCGCTGCCCTCTTCCTGAAGAGTGGCGGGACGCACCATCCACCCACGGCGGTGGCCTTCCTCATGGACAACTCTCTCAGCTCCGGGCGGGTACGGGGGGAGGGCCGCTTCCTCGACGCGTTGAAGCAACGCGCCGAGGCGACGCTGGACAGGGCGCGGCCCGAAGACCGCTTCTTCGTCCTCGAGGCCGGACGCCCCTGGCGACTCGCCAGGCCCCTCCCCGCCGAGGAGGCCCGGGCGCGGATCGCCGATGTGCAGCCGAACGCGGCGGCGGGAGACCTCATCGCCGGACTGGAGAGGGCACGAGCTCTGGCGGCCGCCGCCGGCCTGGAGGCGGCGGAGGTCCAGGTTCTCTCCGACCTTCAGGCCACGAACGTCCGCGGAGACGGCCCCTCCCCCGGCGCCCCGGTGGCCCCGGAGGCGGCGCTCGATGCGGCCCCGCACGAGGAAGCTGGACCGAAGCCGGAGCCCGAGCCGCTGACTGGGTCCGGGGGGCCCGGCTCGCCCCTCGTCACCGTTGTATGGCGCCCGGCGGGCCCTCTTCCGCCCAATCACGCCGTCACGGCGCTGCGGGTGGGAGGCGGGCTGCCCCCGCTGCAGGGGCGCAGAAGCGAGGTGACGGTGCGCGTCAAGGCGTGGGGTGAAGACGCCGCAGCCCTCCCCCTTCGCCTCCTGGTGGACGGCCGCCTGCGCGGCGCCGCCTCGGCGGCGCCCGGGAGCGAGACCAGCCTCGACCTGCCACCCGTCGGCGACGGGTGGGTGACGGGGTGGGTGGAGACCGACGCCGATGCACTCGCCGAAGATGATCGGCGCTACTTTGCTTTTCGTGCCCGCGCCACGCCCCGGGTGGGCGTCCGGGGAGAGCCGAACCGGTTCATACAGGAAGCTTTCCGCGTGCTCACCTCGGCCGGACGTATGACGCCGGCCGCCGCGGCAGATGCCGAGCTGGTGTGGATCCTGGGGGAAGGCGTTGCGGGGAGCGTCGCGGTCCCCGGCGCCGTGGTCGTCGTCCCTCCGCGCGATCCGGCGCTCCTCCCCGCCGTAAACCGCTTCCTGGCTCGTCGGGGGATTCCCTGGCGCCTCGGCCCCCCTGGCAAAGGCGGACGGGCCCCTCTCGCCGGGCCGCTCCTGCCCGGCCCCCTGGAGGGAGTGGCGGCCCTTCCCCGCTTTCCTCTATCCCTGGAGGCGGAGCCCGCGAGCCCTCCGCGCGTTCTTGCCCTCACCGCCGGAGAGCCCTGGCTGGTAGAGGGGTTGGACCGGGAAGGACGTCCCTACCTCCTCTTCGCGTCATCGCTGGACCCCGACGCGACGGACCTTCCCCTCACCCCGGCCATGATTCCAACCCTGGACTGGGTGGTCACGGCCTGGGCCGGGGGAGATGCCGCCGGCGACGACCGAACCGCGGGCGCTCCCCTCCCCGCTCCTCAGGGGGCCGACCGCATCCGGCTTCCCTCCGGGGAGGTTCGCCCGGTGGGACCCGCCCGCTCAGTCCGGCGTACCGACGAGACGGGGATCTACACCTTTCTTGCGGGAGACTCGGTGGTATCCAGGGTGGCCGTGAATCCCCCCCCTTCCGAATCCGACCCGGGAAGGTTGGACGTCACCGAAGTGGAGCGCATTTTTGGAGCCGAGGCGGTGGTGATCTCCGACCCCGGCGCCTGGGCCGAACGCGTCTTCGTCTCGCGCCAGGGTCCGAACCTCACCGCCCTCCTTCTTGGAGCCGCGGTCCTCCTCCTGGTCCTGGAATCGCTCCTGGCATCTGCGGGAAGGGCCTGACCCATGTCCCTCATCCTCGACGCCCTCTCCTCCTGCAGTCAGGTCTCGGCGCTGAGCCGGGCCCTGCCCCGACCCGGTGAGAGCCTCACCGTGGGCGGGCTTTTCGGGGCGGCGCCGGCGGCCCTGGCGGCTGCCCTCCACAGGCGGCTTCCGGAGCGGGTGCTGGTCGTGGTGGCCTCCTCGCCGCAGGCAGCTGCCGCCCTGGAGGCCGACTTCGAGTCCCTTCTGGGAGAACAGGCTCCGGTTCACCTCTATCCCCAGAAGGAGGCCCTTCCCTACGAGGAATCGGAGCCGCACCTGGAGGTGGGGGCCCTGCGGGTGGAGGCGCTGGACAGGTTGCTCACAGGTCGGGCGCGCATCCTGGTAACCACCCCCCGTGCGCTCCAGGAGCGGGTGCCCGTCCCCGAGGACCTGGCCTTGCTGCGTCTCACGGTCCGCCGGGGGGACGTCACCACTCCCGCCGATCTGGCCCGCGGGCTGGAGGAGCGCGGCTTCGACCGCGTGTCCCTGGTGGAGGAGGTGGGCCAGTTCGCCGTGCGTGGCGGCATCGTAGACGTGTTCAGCGTCGGCGCCGCCGATCCGGTGCGCATCGAGTTCTGGGGAGACGAAGTTGTCTCTCTGCGGCGCTTCGAAATCCTGGATCAGCGCTCGGTGGGCGGCGTGGAGGAGGTCCACATCCTTCCCGTGGACTTCCGCTCCGCATCCGACGCCTCCGCGACCCTTTCCCGGTCCCTCCTGGAGCTTCTCCCCGGCGACGCCCTCTTCGCCCTGGCCCAGGAGGTTTCCCTCCCCCGGGAGGCCGAGCGCACCTGGCAACGGGTCCAGGCCCTCTTCGACGATCTGGTGGATTCGGGCGCCACGCCGCCTGAACCGGACACCCTTTTTCTCACGCCCCGGGAGGTCGCCGAGCGGGCGCGCCGCTTTCCCACCCTCAGGCTGCACGAGGCCGACGCCGGGGACGTGGTCCTTCCCCTCCGCCCCCCTCCCGTCATCGAACGGGATATGGGCCGTCTTCAGGATTATCTGCGGGAAGGCGCCGCCCGGGGGGTGCGCACCCTTCTCCTCTGCGATAACGACGGGCAGCTCCACCGACTGGAGGAGATTCTGGGCGGACCGGGAAAGATCCCCCCGGGAACCTCCCTGGGCATCGGCTCCCTCTCGGGAGGCTTTGAGGTCCCCTGCGCCGAGCCGGAGCTGCGCGTCCTGAACGACCACGAGATCTTCCGCAGGTCGCGCCGTCTGCGCAGGAGCCGCCGCTTCCGGGGAGCCGTGGCCCTGGAGAGCCTGGCCCAGCTCTCTCCCGGAGACTACGTGGTGCACATGGATCACGGCGTGGGGATCTTCCGGGGGATGGAGCGCATCCGGGCCGGCGGCCAGGAGATGGAAGCGCTGGCCATCGAGTATGCGGGTGGCGAGGTCCTGCGTCTTCCCGTCTACCGCCTGGATCTCATCGAGCGCTGGGTGGGTGAGAGCGACGACGCCAAACCGCCCCACCTGCACCGCATCGGAGGCAGGCGCTGGAAGAACGTCCGGCGCAAGACGGAAAGGTACGTGGAGGAGCTCACCACCCGCCTCCTGGAACTCTACGCCCGCCGCGAAGCGGCCCGGGGTTTCGCCTTCAGCCCCGACACCCGGTGGCAGAAGGAGATGGAATCCTCCTTCCTCTACGACAACACCCCCGACCAGCGGGCCGCCGCCGAAGCGGTGAAGCGGGACATGGAATCCCCCCGCCCCATGGACCGCCTGGTGTGCGGGGACGTGGGATACGGAAAGACCGAGGTGGCCGTGCGCGCCGCCTTCAAGGCGGTTCAGGACGGAAAGCAGGTGGCCTTCCTGGCGCCCACCACCATCCTGGTGGAACAGCATCGTCACACCCTGGAGACCCGCCTCGCCGACTATCCGGTGCGGGTGGGCGCCCTGAGCCGCTTCCGGTCCCCCGCCGAGCAGCGGCGCCTCCTGGCCCGCCTCGCTTCCGGCGAAGTGGATATCGTGGTGGGCACCCACCGCCTCCTCTCGGAAGACGTGGTCTTCAAGGACCTGGGGCTCCTGGTCGTAGACGAGGAGCAGCGCTTCGGCGTGAAACACAAAGAGCGCCTCAAGGAGATGCGGGCCAGCGTGGACGTGCTCACCCTCTCGGCCACGCCCATCCCCCGCACCCTGTACCTTTCCCTCGCGGGCATTCGGGACCTCTCCCTGATCCGCACGCCGCCTCGGGACAGAATGCCCATCTTCACCCACGTCCTCCCCTGGAACGATCAGATCCTCATGGATGCGCTCCACCGGGAGCTCGACCGGGGTGGGCAAACCTTTTTCGTCCACAACCGCGTCGAAACCATCTATACGGTGGCGGAGGAGATCCGCGCCCTCGTCCCCGAAGCCCGGGTGGAGGTGGCCCACGGCCAGATGGACTCCCGCGCCCTCGATGAAGCGGTACACGAGTTCGTGGAGGGAAACGTGGACGTCCTGGTTTGCACATCCATCATCGAAAACGGGATGGACGTATCCAACGCCAACACCCTCATCGTGGATCGCCCCGACCGCTTCGGCCTCTCCCAGCTCTATCAGATTCGCGGACGCGTGGGGCGTTCGGACCGGCGGGCATACTGTTATCTTCTGGTGCCCGAGAACCTCAGCCTGGAAGCGGAAAAGCGGCTGCGGGTTCTGGAGCATTACACGGAGTTGGGGAGCGGATATTCGGTGGCGCTCAGGGACCTGGAGCTGCGGGGGGCGGGCAACCTCCTGGGTGCGGATCAGTCGGGCTTCGCCCAGCAGGTGGGCCTGGACACCTATATGCGCCTTCTGGAAAAGACGGTGTCCCGCATCCGAAATCCGGAGCAGGTACCCGAGTACCCGAACCCGGACGTGTCCCTCCCGGGACCCGCGTACCTGCCTGAGGGGTACATCGCGGATCCGGGCCAGAAGCTGCACCTTTATCGGCGCCTGTCCCGGGCCGAGACGCGAAGAGAGATCGAGGCGCTCCGGGAAGAAGTCCTGGACCGGTTCGGAGCCCTGCCGAAGGAAGTGGAACGGCTGCTGGACGCCACGCTGCTGCGGATCCTCGGCAGACGTGTGGGGGCGGAGCGGATCCTGGTGGGAAGGGAATCGGCAAGGCTCAGCTTTCGCGGCGGAACCTCGCCGCGCCTGACGGCCCTGCAGGAGCCCATGAGGGAGCGGCAGGTGGAGGTGGAAATCCGCCGCCTCGACCCTCTGAGCATGGTCCTGCATCCGGTGGGTCCTGCTTCTCTCGCCGAGGCGCTGGTGGAAGCGCTGACGGCGCTCGGGGCCGAGGGAAGCGGATCGGAGGCGGCGGCGTGAGGAAATACGAAGCAGGAAGAAGGAATCGGCGAAGTCGCGGGACGCGTCGACACAAATGTAGAAATTTTTGGGAGAATCGATTCGTGGAATCTCGGAGGAAGCCCCCGGTGAAGAACACTCGATGGATCCTGCCGGCTCTGGCCGCAGCGGGGTTCGTGGCCGGGGCGTGCGACCAGCCCGCCTCCAACGAAGGACTGGTGGCGCGGGCCGGAGACCATGGGCTCGCGGTGGACGATGCCGTGGAGCTCCTGGTGGACCAGGAGAACCTACCCAACGACGTGGAAGTGGTGCGGACGCTGGCGGACATCTGGGCCGACTACACCCTGTTCGCTTCGGCCGTGGCCCGGGACTCCACGCTGGGCATGCTCGACCTGAGCCGGCCTATTCGCCAGCAGCTCGAGCAGGACATGATCCTGCGGCTGCGGGATTCGGTGATTCACGTGGATACGGCATTCAGCGAAGAGGATCTTCGCCAGGCGTATGAATCCGAGTCGCCGGACGCGCGGCTGCGGGCGCGCCACATCCTCCTTAGCTACCCCCAGGGGGCGACCCAGGCCCAACGCGACTCGGTACGCGCCGAGATGGAAGATCTGCGGCGCCGCATCGAGAACGGAGCCTCCTTCGCCGATCTCGCCCGCCGATACAGCCAGGACCCGGGCAGCGCGCCTCAGGGCGGCGATCTGGGCTTCTTCGGACGCGGGGACATGGTCCGTCCGTTCGAGGAGGCCGTCTTCGCACTGGAGCCGGGAGAGGTGAGCGGCATCGTGGAATCCCCCTTCGGCCTCCACCTCATCAAGTTGGAAGAGCGACAGGTCCCCGGCTTCGAGGACATGAAGGAGGAATTCCGCAACTCCCTCAAGACGCGCCGCATCTTCCAGGCCGAATCCATCTTCGTGGCCGGCGTGGAGGAGAATGCCCACCCCGAGATGGCGGAGAAAGCGCTGGAGATCATGCGGGACCTGGCCGACGACCCCGCACAACGCCTCTCGAGTCGGGCCGCCAAGCGTCCGCTCATGAGCTACGAGGGGGGCGCCTACACCGCCGGCGAGTTCCAGGCCTTCCTCCAGGCCGCATCTCCCCAGTTCCTTGCCCAGGTTCGCGCTGGCACGGACCAGCAGCTCGATGCGCTGCTGCGTGGCCTGGTCCAGCGGGACCTCCTCGTGGCCGAAGCGCGGGCCCGAGGCATGAGCGTGGATCCGGCACGGGTGGATTCTCTGGAGGCCGATACCCGCATGCGGCTGCGTGAGATCGCCGATGAGCTGGGCTTCCTCCACCTGGACCGCGCCCCGGGCGAGGACGTGGAGCCGGCGGTGGACCGGGCGGTGCGCAGGGCGCTCTCCGACATCCTCAACGGCGCCAGGGACGTCATTCCCCTGGGTCAGATCGCCTTTCAGCTTCGGTCGAAGAACCCGGTTCAGATCTTCGACGCCGGTATCGGTGAGGTGGTCCTCCGGGTCGGGCGGGCGCGGGCGGCACGCAGTCCCTCGCCCCTGGAACAATCTCTGATTCCCGACTCCGCCCCCGCGGACTCGACGGGCCGATGATGCGCAGAATGAATAGATTTCCCGTGAAGCTTCAACGCCGCGCCGCTCCCCTCTTCCTGGCCGTGGCGCTTCTCGGCGTCGGCCCTGCCGCCGGCGCCGGACAGATGGGCGGCCAGGACCTCACCCTGGTGGACCGGGTGGTCGCCGTGGTGGGAGACTCGGTGGTTCTCCAGACCCAGATTCAGGAGGAAATCCAGCGCCTGAGGCTGCAGGGACGCGAGATCCCCACGGATCCGGTAGGGCAGGAGCAATTCTTCCGAGAGGTGCTGGATTCCTGGGTCAACCGCCTCATGGTGCTCCAGGCCGCTGCCAAGGACACCCTCATCTCCGTGGACGAGGAACTCGTTCAGGAGCGGGTGGCCGAAGAGATCAGGAACCGCTCCGAGCAGATCGGCGGCCAGCAGGCCTTCCAGGAAGCGCTTCTGGCCGAAGGCATGACGCTGGCCGAGTACCGCGAGATCCTTTCCACCGAGCTCCGTCAATCGCAGCTCCAGCAGATGTACATGCAGCGTCGCATCCAGACCGCGCCGCCGGTGGTGGTCACCGAGGAGGAGCTCCGTCAGGCCTTCGAGCAGGCCAAGGGACGGCTCGAGGAGCGTCCGTCCCTCATCACCTTCGAGCAGGTGGTCATCAAGCCCGAACCGTCGGATTCGGCCAAGGCCCGCGCTCGGGCGAAGCTGCAGGCCATCCTGGACAGCATCAACGCCGGGGCCGATTTCGCAGAAATGGCCACGCGCTATTCACAGGATCCGGGCACCGCGCCCAACGGGGGGGACCTGGGGTGGTTCCGGCGCGGTCAGATGGTTCGGGCCTTCGAGGACGCGGCCTTCGACCTCCTGGACGGGCAGATCAGCCCCATCGTGGAGACGGATTTCGGGTACCACATCATCAAGGTCGAGCGTTCCCGCGCCGGGGAACGGAAGGCCCGCCACATTCTCATCATTCCGGAGGAATCCCCGGACGACATCGAGCGGGCCCGTGAACTGGCCGAGAGCATCGTGGTGCAGGCTCGGGCCGGCGTGCCCATGGAGAGGCTGTACGAGCGATTCTCCGATCCGAACGCCCCCGACTCCCTGACGGTGACGGCCGACCAGCTTTCCGACCTCCCTCCGGGGTACGACCGCCTCGCCGGCGCGGCCGCGGGAGACGTGGTCGGCCCCATCGAGTATCAGACGGGGCGCAACGAGACGCGCATCGCCGTGGTGAAGATCAAGGAAGTGCGTGAGGCCGGAGCCTATACGCTTGACGATGTCCGTGACCAGCTTCAGCAGCAAATTACCCAGCGCAAGCAGTATGAGCGCATCCTGGAAGAACTGAGGCGCCGCACCTACATCGAGATCCGCATCTGACGAAACGGGACATGAGTTCTGCGCCGGAGCTGGCCGTGACCCTGGGAGACCCCAGGGGAATCGGGCTGGAGGTGACACGGGAAGCCGCCCGGCGGATCCGGGACGAAGAGAACCCTCCCTCTCTTGCATTTGTCGTTCCGGAGGGGCTCGCCGGAACCAAAGACCTGGCCGCCCGGGGCCGGATTCTCCATATCCCGGCGTGGGACGGAACGGAACGGGACGCGGGGCGGGTGTCTATCGAAGCGCTGCGCGTCGCCGTCTCCGAAGCCCTGGCCGGGAGGGTGAGGGGTGTCGTCACCGGTCCCGTCCACAAGCCGGCGCTCCACCGGGCGGGATGGGACGCCCCCGGCCAGACCGAGATCCTCCAGGACCTGGCCCACGTTCCGGAGGTGGGTATGCTCATGTGCGCCGAGCGTAGCCGCCTGGGAGGTCCCTTGCGCGTCCTCCTCGCCACGACCCACCTCCCTCTGCGGGACGTGGCCTTTCGCGTCAGCGAGGATCTCCTCGTTTCCCAGACGCGCCTGCTGGACCGGGCCCTGCGGCGCCATTGGGGCGTGGAGGAACCGCGCATCGCCCTCTGCGCCCTCAACCCCCATGCCTCGGACCGGGGGCTCTTCGGAGATGAAGAGGAGCAGATCTACCGACCCGCGCTCGCCCGCATCCGGGCCGAAGGAATTGCGGCGGTGGGCCCTCTTCCCGCCGACACTGTCTTCGTGCGGGCGCTGCAGGGTGAGTTCGACGCCGTGGTGGCCCCCTACCACGATGTGGGCATGGCCGCCTTCAAGACCGCCTCCTTTGGCACAGGCGTCAACGTCACGCTGGGCCTGCCCTTCATCCGCACCTCTCCCGACCACGGAACGGCCTTCGACATCGCGGGTTCGGGCCAAGCCGACGCTTCCTCCATGACCGAAGCCGTCCACCTGGCGGGGCGTCTCGCCCGGACGGGCTTTGACACGGTGGAAGGAGATATCTAAGCTGATGTCCCGAAACGATCTACCCGCCCCTTTCCGGCGCGACTCTTGATCAAGCTCACCGACGTCTCGAAGGAATACCCCAAGCGGGGCTATGCCCTGCGCGAGGTGTCGTTCCATATCCCCAAGGGACAGTTCGCCTTTATCACCGGTCATTCCGGGTCGGGGAAGTCCACCACCATGCGGCTGATCCACATGGCCGATCGCCCTACTGCGGGCGAGGTGCGGGTCACCGGCTACTCCTCCGAGCGCGTTTCGGACCGCGAGGTATGGAAGGTCCGGCGTCGCGTAGGTTTCGTCTTCCAGGACTTTCGTCTCCTACCGGGGCGGACGGCCTTCGAGAACCTGGCCTTCGTGCTGGAGGTCACGGGCACGCCCCGCAAGAACATCCCCGAGCGGGCGCAGCGCCTCCTGGCCCAGGTGGGCCTGTCCACCAAGGCGGGCGCACTGGTCCATGAGCTCTCCGGCGGCGAGCAGCAGCGCGTCGCCATCGCCCGGGCGCTGGCCAACGATCCCTTCGTGCTCCTCGCCGACGAGCCCACGGGCAACCTCGACGAACGGGCGACGCGGGGCATCCTGGAGCTCTTCTGGGAGATCAACGCCAAGGGGATGACGGTTCTCATGGCGACCCACGACCTGGACCTGGTGCGACGCTACGACGCGGCACGGTTGCTGGAGCTGGACAACGGGCGCCTCGTCTACGATTCGGCGGAGGCGTAGTCCATGTATTCCCTCCGCGAAGCCATCGCCGGATTTCGCCGCGCCCCCATGCTCACAGGCCTGAGCGCGGCCATGGTGGGCCTGGCCCTGTTCGTAGTGGGTCTCTTCGCCCTGGCCAGCTACAACCTCGACCTGGCCCTCTCCGCCATCGAGGAACGGGTGGAGGTGGTGGTCTATCTCCGCGACGACGCCCGCCAGAGTGAGATCGACCTGGCCCAGGCCGAGCTCGCGGAGCACTCTGAGGTCCGGCGCGTCCGCTACGTCTCCAAGCGGGAAGCTCTGGAGCGGGCCCAGAGGGACCTCCCCGAGTTCGGGGATCTCTTCGCCACCGCCGGAGTGAACCCCCTTCCCCAGTCCCTGGAGATCGAGCTTCACCCGGATTCCCGGAACCGGGAGGTGGTGACCCGCATCAGTGAGGCGGCGGCGGCCTATCCCTTCGTGGAGGACGTGCGCTACGGACGGGAGTGGGTGGACAAGCTCTTCACGCTGCGCAAGGTGGGGGCGGCCACCACGGCTCTGCTCGGCATCGCCTTCTTCATGGTGGCGGCCCTCATCATCGGAACGGCGCTGCGCATCGCCATTTTCGCCCGCCGCGACGAGATCTACATCATGCGGCTCGTCGGCGCCAAGAACAGCTTCATCCGGAGACCTTTCCTTCTCGAGGGCGCCCTCGCCGGGTTCCTGGGCGGGGCCCTCGCGTGGATCCTCACCTATGCGGTCTACCGGGGCGTGTACGCGTACCTCTTCGCCATCGCGTGGATTCCGGCGAGCTGGGTGGCCCTGGGACTCCTCTCCGGGGCGGTTTTCGGCGCCCTCGCCAGCGGCTTCGCCATCCGGAGACATCTGCGCGAGACGTGATCTCCATGCCTGCGGGATTCCGGCGCTCCACGCTGTCCGCCCTTGCGGGCCTGGCCGTCCTGGGGATGGTGCCGGACCGCAGCCTGGAGGCGCAGCAGACCGACATTCGCCAGGAGATCCTCCGCAGCCAGCGGCGCCTGGAAGAGATCCGCGCTGAACGGGCCCGCCTCGAACGCGAGATGAACGATGTCCGAGTGCGGGTGCGTGACGCGGCGTCGGAACTGGCCAACGTGGAGCGGCGCCTTTCGGCGTCGCGCTCCGTCCTGGCGGAACTCCAGTTCCAGACCGAAGCCACCGCCGCCCAGATCGAGGAGACCACCCGGGAACTCGTGCAGACCCGGGAGCGACTGGCCACCGGCCAGGCCACGCTGAACCGGCGGCTCCGGGACATCTACAAGATGGGTCCCCTCCATACCGTGCGCGTCCTCCTGGGCGCATCCTCCTTCGTGGACCTCCTCAACCGGTACCGGTATCTGCAGCGTGTGGCCGCCTTTGACCGGGCCCTGGTGGACAACGTGCAGGCCCTGGAGCGGGAACTGGTGGGCAAGGAGCGGGAGATGAAGGACCGTATGGCCGAGCTGGGAAGCCTGCGCCAGTCGCGCCAGGGCGAAGTGGCCCGTCTTCGCTCCCTGGAAAAGGAGCACCAGGCGGCCCTGGAAGAATTCCGCTCGCGGGAGCGCCAGACCCAGTCGCGGTTGGAGCGGCTGCAGGCTGACGAGGCGCGGATGACCACCCTCATCGACGACCTGGAGCGCCGCCGCCTGGAGATGGAGCGGCGAAGGGCCGCCGCCCGCGCCCCCGCCGCGGGCACCACCCTCTCCGACGCCGACGCCGGAGCGCTGGATTGGCCCCTGGAAGGCGATCTCATCTACCGCTTCGGGCGCCAACGGCGCCCCAACGGCCTGGTGCTGCGGTGGAACGGCATCGGCATCGCCGCCCGGCCCGGCACCCCGGTGCGCGCCGTCAAGGCGGGACGGGTGGTGCTGGCCGGTCCCTTCGAGGGGTACGGGCCCACGGTGGTTCTGAGCCATGGCGGCGGATTCTACACGCTCTACCTGTATCTGGAGGAGATCGGGGTCGTGGAGGGCCGGGAGGTGGAAGCCGGCCAGGTCGTGGGCACCGTGGGTGGACGGGACACCCCGGAAGGCCCCCACTTGGAGTTCCAGATCAGAGCCCCGGTGGACGGAGGAGCGCCCCGGGCCCAGGATCCTCTCCGCTGGCTCAAACCCCGGAGCGGGCGGTGATCCGCCTGCATGCCCCCGTGGGCCACGGCGGGGTGCGCTCCGCCCTCCTCCGTGCCCGGGAGGAGGGCGGCCTGCCCGCCTCCCTCCTCTTCCACGGATACCGGGGCATCGGCAAGCAGCGGCTCGCCCTGTGGACGGCACAGCTCCAGCTCTGCGAAGCGCCCACCCACCACGGTCCCTGCGGCGACTGCAAGCCCTGCCGCCTGGCGCTGGGGCTGGAGCACCCCGACATCCACTGGTACTTCCCGCTGCCCCACCCCGGAAAGGGGCTGAGCGGGCCACGCCTGGCCGACGCACTGGAGCGGGCCCACGCCGAGGCATTGGAGCAGATCCGCATGCAGCCCCTCCAGCCGGTGAGCACCGGCGAGGTGCGAGGAATCTATCTGGGCGCGGTACAGCGCCTGCGCCGCCAGGGGAACATGGCGCCGACCATGTCCGCGGAGCAGGTATTCATCATCGGCGATGCGGAGCTGCTGGTCTCCCAGGAGGCGAGCCCCGAGGCGGCGAACGCCCTCCTCAAGCTGCTGGAAGAACCTCCGCCCTCCACCCGCTTCATCCTCACCTCTTCCGAGCCCGGGCGCCTCCTTCCCACCATCCGCTCCCGCTCGGTCCCGGTCCGCCTCTCCCCCCTTCCCGCAGAGGAGGTCTCCGCCTTCCTGCGGGAACACACTCCGGTGGACGAGCAGACCGCACGATGGGCGGCGGAGCTCAGCCAGGGGTCCATCGGACGGGCTCTCGGGTTTCTGCCCGACGGAGAGGACCCCGGCCCCCTGGATCGCCTGCGTCGGCAGGCGCTTCAGCTCGTGGAAGCGGCCCTGGCGCCCGGTCGCGGTGCGGGGTACGCCGCTGCCCTGAACCTCGCCCCCCGCCGCGGGAGGGAGTTGGTGGAACTCCTGGAGTTCGTGGAAGAATGGATCCGCGACCTGGCGGCCGTGGGCGCCGGGGTGCCGGAGCGCGTCCTCAACCGCGACGTGGCGGAACATCTGCGCAGCCTGGCGCTGGGCGATCCCCCCCTGGAGGCGCCCGACCTGGCGGAAGCCGTAGCCGCCTGCCAGGAAGCGAGGGAGCTGGCCCGGGGGAACGTGAACCCCCGATTGATCGTGGCGGGACTCATCCGCCGTCTCGGTCGGCGCATGCGGCCGCGCCGCGTCCCCCTTGCCCGGAGCTGAAACCATGGACGATCCGCTGACCCACTTCGACAGGGAAGGCCGTCCCCGCATGGTGGACGTGGGGGACAAGGACGTCACGGCGCGGCGGGCTGTGGCCCGGGGGCGGATCCGCATGGCGTCGGCCACCTTGACCCGCATCCGGGAAGGGCGCACCCCGAAGGGAGATCCCCTCCTGGTGGCCGAGATCGCCGGCATCCAGGCGGGAAAACGGTGCGCCGATCTCATCCCCCTCTGCCACCAGCTTCCGGGAGCTTCCATCCGGCTTTCCCTGGAGCCCGATGAAGAAGCCTCGGCGGTGGTGGCCACCGCAGAAGCCCGCATCGCCGGGCGGACCGGGGTGGAAATGGAAGCCCTCACTGCTGTGACGGTGGCCCTCCTCACCGTCTACGACATGCTCAAGGCGGTGGACCGGGGAATGCGCATCGAGGAGGTGCGCCTCGTGGAAAAGGAGGGCGGCCGCTCCGGCCATTGGCGCGCCGAAGAGGAGAGCGGCGGGTAGCCCGCCTGCGTCACGGCAGCGGCGGGTCGCACGCGACGCGTCTTCAGCGGCCCGCGCCGCGCCTCCTGACGCTGGGCGCCACGGGCACGGTGAGGCGCTGACCGATCTGGAGATAGCGCGGCCGGATCCCGGGGTTGGCCGCCCTCAAATCCCGCAGGGGGATCCCGTAACGCCGCGCGATATGCGTGAGGGTCTCCCCCCGTCGCACCCTGTGCTCCACGAAGGTCACCCGCTCCTCGGGAGGAATGCGGGCGAAGTTGACTCGAAAGACCGGCCCCCTTCCCGCGGGGACCCGCAGCGGTGTCACTCTTCCCGGCGGTGTGATTCCACGCACGATCTGGGGGTTGAGGCGCTCCACCTCCTCCTGGGGCACCTCGGCGGCCCGGGCCACCACGTCCAGAGTGGCCGCGTCGGGCACCGTTACCTCGTCGAAGGCCAGCGCCTCCCCTGACGCCGGAGGCTTGAAACCGAAGCGTCCGGGGTTTTCCGCCACCTCCACGGCGGCGAAGAACTTGGGCAGAAAATCCCGGGTCTCTCGGGGCAGATAGCGGCGCACGGCCCAGTAGAGGGAATCGTTGCGCGGCGCCAGGGGTGCGTGCCGGTTCAGGAGGCGCTCGACCCGCCCCGGACCGGCGTTGTACGCGGCGAGGGCCAGGAACCAGGAGCCGAAGCGCTTTTTCAGGTTCTTGAGGAAGGCTACCGCGCCCCGGGTGGCCACAAAGGGATCACGACGATCGTCGCGGAGGGGCGACACCTCCATGCCCAACCCCCGGGCCGTTCCCTCCATGAACTGCCAGAGCCCCACCGCGCGGGCGTGGCTCACGGCTCGAGCATTATAGCCGCTCTCCACCAGCGGAAGGTACCGCAGGGAAGGCGGAAGCTCCGCCTGGGCCAGCGCCGAATCCACGTAGGGGGCGTACCAGGCCATGCGCTTCAGGTAGTCGGGAAACCAACGGGCGTTGCCTACACGCCAGAATTCGACCCAGCGGTCCACCGCCTCCCTGAACCCGGGGTGCCGCACCATGGGGGAGCGGAGAATCTCGTCGGGAACGGGTGTGGGAGGCGCCGCCCACAGGATCGCCGAAGTCAGGGTCTCTTCGAGGGGCGGCTTCGCGACCTCCACCGGGGGCGGCCGCACGGCGCCCGGCGGCGCCGGCGGACCCGACGCACACCCCGATGCCAGGGCGGACACACCCACCGCCGTCAGGACGCTGCAGCCTCTTCGCCTCACCTTCACTCCCCCCCTCGGCCGGCGGGTCAGGAAAGGACCGCGTCCACGGCTTGGAGGAAAAGCTCCACGTTCTCCGTCGTGGCCCCGCTCCCCATGAGGCCGATACGCCAGATCTTCCCCTGGGCCGGACCCAGGCCGCCGCCCACCTCGATGTCGTGCTCCACCAGAAGCGCCCGCCTCAGCGGCCCCTCCTCCCGTCCATCAGGGAGGGCGGCCGACGTCAACTGGGGCAGACGGTGCCCTTCCTGGGCGAAGAGCGTAAAGCCCCGCACCTCCAGAGCGTCCTGCAACGTGCGCCCCACCCGGGCGTGGCGTTCGAAGCGGGACTCCAGCCCTTCCTCCTCCACCATCACCAATCCCTCGTGAAGGGCGTACATCATGTTGATGGGGGCGGTGTGGTGGTACTTGCGGGCCGCCCCGGCTCCCACGTATTCGGCCAGGAGCGCCGCGTCCAGATACCAGCTCTGACACGGCCGCTCCCGGGTGCGAATCCGTTCCACCGCCCGCGGCGAGAAGGTGATGGGGCCCAGCCCCGGCGGAACGCCCAGACATTTCTGGGTGCCCGAGTAGGCGATGTCGATGTGGTTGGCGTCCACCTCCACCGGAATCCCGCCCAGGGAGGTGACCGCATCCACAAGGAAGAGCGTCTCGGTGCCCGCCAGGTACTCACCCACGTCGGCCAGAGGCTGACGCACCCCGGTGGACGTTTCGGCGTGGACCAGCGCCAGCACGCGGGCGTAGGGGTGGAGCCGGTGGGCCTCGATAAGACGTTCCGGGTCGAGGATGCGCCCCCACTCCTCCTCCACCGGGACCACTTCGGCGCCCCTGCGCCGTGCCATCTCGGCCAGGCGCCCGCCGAAGACTCCGTTGATGCCCACGATCACCGTATCCCCGGGCTCCACCACGTTGGCCAGGGAGGCCTCCTGCGCGGCCGAGCCCGTGCCGGAGACGGGAAAGGTCAACTCGTTGACGGTCCCGAAGACGCACCGCAGCCGGGCGTTCACGTCGTCCATGATGGCGAGGAACTGGGGATCCAGATGGCCGATGGTGGGACGCGAGAGCGCCTCGAGGATCCTGGGGTGCACCGGCGACGGACCAGGCCCCAGGAGGAGACGGGGACGCAGGGGAACGAGGGAAGTCATGATTTCTCGCAATGCCTCGCTACAGATGGTAGTTGGGAGCTTCCCGCGTGATGGTCACGTCGTGGGGATGGGACTCGCGCAGCCCTCCCATGGTGACCCGGTTGAAGCGGGCGCGGGTGGCCAGTTCTTCCAGGTCGGCGCAGCCGCAGTAGCCCATGCCACTGCGCAGCCCTCCCACGAGCTGATAGATGGTGTCCGAGACCGGCCCCTTGTAGGGGACCCGCGCCTCGATGCCCTCGGGCACGAGCTTCTTCTTCTCCTCCCCTTCCTGAAAATACCGATCCGCGGACCCTTCCTCCATGGCGGAAAGGGAGCCCATCCCACGCACCGTCTTGAAGCGCCGTCCCTCCAGGAGAAAGCTTTCGCCCGGCGACTCGTCGGTCCCGGCGAACATGGAGCCCATCATGACCGTGGAGGCACCCGCAGCCAGCGCCTTCACCATGTCGCCCGAGTAGCGGATGCCGCCGTCGGCGATGACGGGCACCTGGCCTTCCACCCCTTCCACGGCGTCCATGATGGCGGTGAGCTGGGGCATCCCCACGCCGGTCACCACCCGCGTGGTACAGATGGAACCCGGGCCCACCCCCACCTTCACCGCATCCACGCCACGTTCCACAAGCGCTCTGGCACCCTCGGCGGTCCCTACGTTGCCCCCCACGAGCTGAACATCGGGGAATCGGTCGCGGATGCGGGCCACGGCGTCGAGAACGCCCTGGGAGTGTCCGTGGGCCGTGTCCACCACCAGCACGTCCACGCCGGCTTCGACCAGGAGCTTCGCCCGGCGCACGTCGGCACGGGACGCCCCGATGGCCGCCCCCACCCTCAGGCGACCGTGCTCATCCTTGCAGGCGTTGGGGTACTGCTGGCGCTTGAAGATGTCCTTGACGGTGATGAGTCCCTTGAGGAACCCTGCCTCGTCCACCACCGGGAGCTTCTCGATGCGATGGGTGTGGAGGATCTTCCGAGCCTGATCCAGCGTCGTGCCCACGGGAACCGTGATGAGGTTCTCCGACGTCATGACGTCCCGGATGGGCTGGTCCAGATCCCTCTCGAACTGGAGATCACGATTGGTCACGATCCCCACCAGCTTCCCCCCGTCTTCCACGATGGGCACACCGCTGATGCTGAACTGGGCCATGAGGCGGTGGGCGTCGCGCAGCGTAGCGTCGGAGGTAAGGGTGATGGGGTTCAGGATCATCCCGCTCTCGGAGCGCTTTACCCGGTCCACCTCTTCGGCCTGCGGCTCCGGATCCAGGTTCTTGTGGATGATGCCCAGGCCGCCCTCACGCGCCATCTGGATGGCCATGCGCGATTCGGTGACCGTGTCCATGGCCGCCGACACCAGGGGAATCTGGACGGGGATGCCCCGCGTGAAGCGGGAGGAGACGTCGGTGTCCTTGGGATGAACGCTGGAGTGCGCGGGAATGAGAAGAACATCGTCGAAGGTGAGGGCTTCCTTCACGATGGCGTCGTGTCGTCGGATGTGGTCAGCCATGGGCCGGATTGGGAGGCGTTGAGGGCTCGAGTATATGCGAGACGCCCACCCCGGCAGCGGCTCCGTGGGAGCCTTCCGTAGGTGGGCGCGCACCCGCTGGCGCAGGCGTAATCAGTTCCATGGAAGAGTGTATGCCCGGGGCGGAGAAGCGTCAACGGCCCCCGCCGCCCGACGCATCCCCTCCCCTCCCTTCCGTTCCGTCCGGCGACGGCGTCGCGCCGGGGGTCTCCTCTCCGCCTCCCCCGGAAGTCTCCTCCGCCGGGCGGAGCCGAGGGTCGGACCCGGGGCTTTCCAGGGCGGAATTGAGGTCGGAAAGGATCTGCTTCCCGGCGGAGGAAACGCCGGAAAGGACCCGATCCGCCGCGGAGATGAGTTGAAACGCCTCGCGGATGGTGGCGGGACTCACGGCCTTGCGGCGCAGTTTGTCCTCCAGCGTCTCGGCGAAGCGCTGCAGGCCCGAGGCCTCGACTGACGGCATGTCGGCGTACTTGGCCTCCAGGAACTCGATGTAGTCCAGCACCTGGTAAATCTGTTCGTCGGGCAGGCTCTCGATGCGGCGCATGAGTCGCTGCCGAAGGGCGTCGTGCATGGCGGTTTCTCCCGGTGATCCCTTTCTGACCCCTATTGTAACACGTCCCCGAGCGGGAGCGATGGCACGCCCCCCCGCCGCAGGACGGAAGAGGGGCCTTTGCTTGGGGACGGAAACTGCGTAAGGTGGCATAGGAGTTCTCTCTACGAGGAACCCCAGGATATGGATTCCGGACCCTCCACCCCGCTGCCTATGGAATACCTCCCGCTTCGCCAGGTCCCCCTCCCCGCCGATACGGAGCATCTGTATCAGGAGTGGCTGGAATGGCTCGATGCGGCGCTGGACGACCCCCAGTGTGACCGGAATGAGCTGTGCCGGCGAGTCCTTACCGACCTCCACTATCCCCACCTCGCCGATGCCGATCCGGCTTCCCTTCCCCGGGGCACTCGGGTCGCCCTGGCCCAGATGGATCCCCGGAACGTGACGCTGGAGCCGGAATACTACGCCGACATCGATGAGGAGCGGTACGCCCGGGTGAAGCCCCTGCAGTGGATGTGGGAGATGTTCGACCGGAGCGGCCTGGGGGAGAACGTGGCCCTGGGCGTACGCTTCCGGCGCATCCTGGCCCGGCGCATCTTCCGGCGGTGCGGCCGGAACTTCAAAGCCTTTCACCACGTCAAGTTTTCCTTCGGGTACAACCTGGAGGTGGGCGACAACGTGGTGGTTCACCGCCACGTTCTCCTGGACGATCGCGGCGGCATTCGCCTCGGCAACGGCGTGTCGGTATCCGACTTCGCCAATATCTACTCCCACACCCACGACGTGGTGGACGCGCGCGTGGTGGCAAGTCCGCCCACGGTCATCGGCAGCGGCGTCCGCATCGCCTACCACGCCACGGTGCTCGCCGGCGTGACCATGGCCCAGGACTCCATGCTGGGTGCCTGCTCCGTCCTCACGAAGGACACCCAACCCCACTGGGTCTACGTAGGGACTCCGGCCAAGCCCATCAAGGAAAAGGACCCGGAGCGCCGCGCCGGCAAAGCGGCGCCCACGCTGGACCCCCTGGCGGACCCGGAGTAGCCCGGGCGGCGGAGCGCCCGCCGCCCGAACCGCCCGTGTGGGCCTTCCCTACTCCTCCTCTTCGTACTTCGCCTTCAGGCGCTGCACCACCGCCGGATCGGCCAGGGTGGTCGTGTCGCCCAGGGCCTTGCCTTCGGCGATGTCGCGCAGGAGGCGGCGCATGATCTTTCCGGAGCGGGTCTTGGGAAGGTCGGCGGTGAAGACCACCAGCTCGGGCTTGGCGATGGCGCCGATCTTCTCACCCACATGGTTGCGCAGCTCCTGCATGAGCTCCTCGGTCCCCTCCCATCCCTCCTTGAGGGTCACGAAGGCGGCCAGGGACTGGCCCTTGATCTCGTGGGTCTTGCCCACGACGGCGGCTTCGGCCACGGCCGGATGGTCCACCAGGGCGCTCTCCACCTCCATGGTGCCGATGCGGTGGCCGGCAACGTTGAGGACGTCGTCCACACGCCCCAGGATCCAGAAATACCCGTCTTCGTCGCGCTTGGCGCCGTCACCCGGGAAGTAGATTCCCTCCCACCTGGACCAGTAGGTCGCCTTATAGCGCTCGTCGTCCCCCCAGATGGTGCGCAGCATGGAGGGCCACGGAGAGGTGATGGCAAGATACCCGGCCGAGGTCTCGTTGCCGTCGTCGTCCAGGAGCGTGGCCTCCACCCCGGGGAAGGGAAGCGTGGCCGTACCCGGCTTCGTCACCGTAATCCCCGGCAGGGGCGTGATCATGATGGCCCCCGTCTCCGTCTGCCACCACGTGTCCACGATGGGGCAGCGCTCATGGCCGATGTGCTCGTGGTACCACATCCACGCTTCCGGGTTGATGGGCTCTCCTACCGTCCCCAGGAGGCGCAGCTTGGAGAGGTCGTAGTTCGCCGGCCAATCGTCGCCCCAGCGCATGAAGGCGCGAATCGCCGTGGGCGCCGTGTAGAAGACGGTGACGCCGTAGTCCTGGCAGATCTTCCAGAACCGGCCCCGGTCCGGCCAGTCGGGCGCCCCTTCATACATGAACGCGGTGGCTCCGTTGGCCAGAGGACCGTACACGATGTAGGAATGGCCGGTGACCCATCCCACGTCGGCGGTGCACCAGTAGACGTCTTCGTCGTGGAGGTCGAAAACCGCTTTGGTGGTGGCGTAGACCTGGGTCAGGTATCCGCCCGTGGTATGGACCACACCCTTGGGCTTTCCCGTGGTCCCGGAGGTGTAGAGGATGTAGAGGATGTCCTCGGCGTCCATGACCTCGGCGGGACACTCGTCTTCGGCCGTTTCCATGAGCTCGTGGTACCAGTGGTCGCGCCCTTCCTGCATGGGGGCGTTCACCTTTTCCGAGAGCTCCCCGCCCCGCCGGACCACCACCACGTCCTTGACGCTTGGGGAGGATTTTAGGGCCTCGTCGGCGTTGGCCTTCAGGGGTACGATGCCGCCCCGCCGCCATCCGCCGTCGGCGGTGATGAGGACCTTGGCTTCGGCATCGTGATTCCGGTCGGCCAGGGAATCGGGGCTGAACCCGCCGAACACCACCGAGTGGATGGCCCCGATGCGGGCACACGCCAGCATGGCCACGGCGGCCTCGGGGATCATGGGCAGGTAAATGGTGACCCGGTCTCCCTTTTCCACGCCCAGGCCCTTGAGGGCGTTGGCGAAGCGGGACACCTCCCGGTGGAGCTCCCGATAGGTGAAGGACCGCTTGTCTCCGGGTTCCCCTTCCCAGAGGAGCGCGACCTTGTCCGCCCGGGGACCGTCCAGATGGCGGTCCAGGCAGTTGTACGAAACGTTGAGCTTTCCTCCCACGAACCACTTGGCGAAGGGGGGGGCCCACTCCAGGACCTTGGACCACGGCTCGAACCAGTGCAGCTCCCGGGCCCACTCTTCCCAGTAGGCCTCCCGGTCCTCTTTCGCCCGGTCATAGATGGAAGGATCGTTGATGACCGCGTTCTTCGTGAATTCCTCCGGAGGAGGGAATCGGCGCTCCTCCGTTAGAAGGGCCGAGAATGCTCCGCTGTCGTCACTCATGGATGACATCCTTTCGTTCAGGGTGGCACCGCACGGCCGGACGGGGAGGGACCCGGCCACATCTCCCTCATGGAATCTGTAGATTGCGCCGTCTGGTGCAAGCGTTGTAGGGTCAGACGGGGCATCGAACACCCATAGGCAAAGCGGGGGCTCGGCGCTAGCTTATCAAGAATCATTCCTGATAAGCCCCCTTCTTTCCCGGCCCGGAGCGACAGGTTTCATGAGCGACAGCGCACCCACATCCCGCCTCTGGGTTCTCGAAGCGGCCACCACGGTCCTGTGCGGTCTGGGCATCGTGGTCGGCTGGCTCCTCGGGGATGTGGGACCTGCGGGCGCCGCCCGGGCGGCCCTCGTGGTCTCCTACGTCGCCGGCGGGTGGGATCCCCTCCGCCATACGCTCCGGGCCCTGCGACGTGGCAAGGTGGACGTGGACCTCCTCATGCTCATCGCGGCGGCCGGAGCGGCGGCGGTGGGACATGGGCTTGAAGGGGCCATCCTCCTCTTCCTCTTTTCCACCGGCCACGCCCTGGAGACGTACGCCTTCGGTCACACACGGCGCTCCATCCGTGCCCTCATGGAACTGCGCCCTGAAGAAGCCTCCCTGGTGGTGGACGGTGCGGAGCGCACCGTACCCGTGGCCGGGCTCCTTCCCGGGCAGGTCGTCCGGGTACGCCCGGGAGACCGCATCCCGGTGGACGGCCGCGTCGTCGCCGGCCGGTCCCGTGTGGACGAGTCCACCCTCACCGGGGAAGCTCTCCCGGCTTCCAAGGTTCCCGGAGACGACGTCTTCGCCGGTACCCTGAACGGCTCCGGCTCCCTGGACATCGAGGTCACCCGCAGATCCGACGAAACGGCTCTGGCTCGGGTCATCCGCATGGTGGAGGAGGCTCAGGAACGGCAGGCGCCCACTCAGAGCTGGATCCAGGCCATGGAGAGCCGTTACGCTGCGGGCGTCATCGTGGCGACCGGCCTCATCATCGTCGTCCTGTGGCTCGTTCTGGGGTGGTCCCTCCCCGACGCCCTCTATCGGGCCATGACCCTGCTGGTGGTGGCGTCCCCCTGCGCGCTGGTCATTTCCATTCCTGCCACCATCGTCTCCGCCGTAGCCAACGGCGCCCGCCACGGCGTCCTCTTCAAGGGCGGCGCGCATCTCGACGCCCTTGCCGGAGTCCGCGTCGTGGCCTTCGACAAGACGGGCACCCTCACCGTGGGCCAGCCGACCCTCACGGGCATCCACGTCCTGCACCCCGAGCGCATCCTGGAGACGGTCGGGCGCGCCGCCTCCGTGTCTGTGGGGGGCGGTGGGGAGGATTCCCCCGCCCCTTCCGGCCCCCGTCGCAGTCCCGCCGAGGCGTTTCTCCTGCGCCTCGCCGCAGGGGTGGAGGCCCGCTCGGAGCACCCCCTTGGAGACGCCGTCGTGAAGGCCGCCCGGGAGGAAGGAGTTCCGGTCCCGGAGGTCACTGAATTTCGCGCGACGCCGGGGCAGGGCGTGGAGGGGACGGTGGATGGCGTCCAGGTGGTCATGGGGCGCCAGGAGTGGGTGGAGCGACGGACCGGAAGCGTTCTTCCCGCCCCTCTCCTGGAGTGGGCCGATGAGGACGTGCGCCGGGGTGCCACCCCCGTTTTCATGGCTGTGGACGGCGAGGCCACCGGCGTGTTCGCCATCGCCGACCAGGTGCGCCCCGGCGCGCGGGAAGCGATTGCGGCCCTGCGGCGCGCCGGCGTCGCGAGGGTGGAGGTGCTCACGGGAGATCGGGAACCGGCGGCCCGCGCCGTGGCCGGCACGGTTGGCGCCGACGGAGTCCATGCCCGTCTCTTCCCCGAGGAGAAAGGCCATGTCCTCCAGGAACTCAGAGAGCGTTTCGGACCCGTGGCCATGGTAGGAGACGGCGTCAACGACGCCCCGGCGCTGGCGACGGCCGACGTGGGCGTGGCCTTGGGGGCGGCGGGCACCGACGTGGCTCTGGAGACGGCCGACGTGGTGGTCATGGGCGAGGACCTCCTCGCCCTTTCCCACGCCGTGGAACTGAGTCGCCGGGCTCAGGCCGTGGTGCGACAGAACCTCGTGTTCGCCGTGTCGGTCATGGCGGTTCTGGTGGCGGCGGCCTTCGCCGGATGGGTGGGCCTCACCCTGGGGGTGGTGGGCCACGAAGGGAGCACCGTAGTCGTGGTCTTCAACGGGCTCCGCCTCCTGGGCGTGCGCACCGGCGGCGCACCCCCCCTCACTCCGGCGGCGGCATGAGCCTTTGAAGCTCAGGGCGCAGGAGGAGCTTTTGGAAGGTGTGGACCACGGTGGAGGAGAGGGCCGAAACCGCATCGTGGCCGGCCTCCAGCGCCTCCCGGGGGATGCGCACCTTGAAACGGACTTCGGTCTCCGCGCTCCCCACCTCTCCCCTCGGATCCGGCAGACGAAAGCGAAGGGTGAGCGGCGTTCCGTATCCCCGGGGCAGCTCGTCTCCTGCCACCGCGGCAAGGTGAGAGAGGAGGACCGAGGTGGCGGGAAGGTCCTCCAGAGACAGAAGGTCCAGCACCAGGGCCAGATTTCCCGAGAGGCCGCGGGACGTCTCGTCGAGGTAGACATCCACGGCCGCGTCCTCGAAGCGGGAGGGATGATGGAAGAAAAGGTACGCGCTGCGGGTGGAATCTCCGGCCCAGCGGCCTTCGAACTGGTGGCTGGTAGTCTTCTGCAGGCCGGAAAGGGTCCACCCCGCCGCCTCCACACCCTCCCTCACCGCATCCAGGAAGGGTTCCAGGGTGAGAAGGGGGTCCCCCGGGGAAACTGTCATGAGTCAGGGGTGTAGCAGGAGAAAACCGGAATTTTGTCCCGCCGAAATCGGGTTGACATTCTTCCGAGAATCTCCCTACGTTCGTTGTGTTTTCTCGCGTCGCAGGCGGCTAGGGTCTGCGAAGGAGTTTCAGAAAAAATGGGCACACGGGCCGATTCCCACGAGGGGGTCCTCCGCACGGCGCTGGAACGGAGCGGCCACCGCTTTACCGAGCAGCGTGCGGCGGTGTTTCGGTACCTGTCCTCCACCGACGTGCATCCCACCGCCGACGAGGTCTTCCTCAGCGTACGCAGGGAACTGCCCGGCATCTCTCTTGCCACCGTGTACAAGAGCCTGGAAACCCTGGTGGGGTGCGGCCTGGCCAAGAAGCTGGAGTACAGCGACGGCTCCGCCCGCTACGACGGACGCCTGGATCCCCACCACCATGCCCGCTGCCGCTCCTGCGGCCGGGTCGTGGACATCGATGGCAACCTCGACGCCACCCAGGTGGAACGGCTCCGCTCCAGGGCAGACGGGTTCCATGTGACGGGATACCGCCTGGAGCTCACGGGCTACTGCTCTTCGTGCGCGAGTGAAGCCTGACGCGGCATCTCCACCTGCGACATCCGCGGCGCGCGCCGCCCCGAAACCGCCCCCCGGGTTTCGGGGCGCGTTCATTACCCACAGAGAAGCGCTCGAGGCCTTCGGTCGGACCTCGGGACCCCTCCGGGTCCTCCCTACGGCGGTGGCACGTCCGAGGAAGGTAGAGGATGTCCAGGAACTGACGTGCTGGGCCGGGGCTCGCGGACTTCCTCTTATTCCCCACGGCGCGGGCACGGGGATGCCCGGCGGAAACGTGGGTCCCGGGGTCATCCTGGACCTCTCCGGCCTGGACGCCCTGGATCCGCCTTCGTGGGAGGAGCACACCATCCGGGTCGGCTCGGGCGTGGTGGCGCGCCGGGTGGAAGCGGCCGCCGCCGGGGCCGGACTCTTCCTTCCCCCCATGCCCTCGTCGTCGGACCGATGCACGGTCGGGGGTATGGTGGCGAACAACGCCGCCGGGGCTCGCTCCTTCCGCCACGGCGCCGTGCGCGACTGGGTGGAGGAGCTGGACGTGGTCCTGGCCGATGGAACGCGTACCCGCCTCACCGGCGCCGCCTCTCCCCCGTGGGTGAGATCCCTCACGAGCGAACTCCAGGGAAGGGTGGAGGCGGCGCGGCCCTGGCCCATCGTGCGCAAGAATGCCTCGGGCTACGCCCTGGACCGCTTCCTTCCCCGGGGAGACGCCCTTCACCTCCTGGTGGGGAGTGAGGGGACGCTGGGAGTCGTCACCGAGGTGCGTCTGCGCCTGGCCCCCCTCCCCGCCGCCCGCTCCGTCTGGGCCGTCCCCGTTTTCGACTTCCGGGAATTGAGCCGGGTGGTGGCGGCGGCGACTTCCGCCGGGGCCACAGCGTGCGAATTCCTGGGAAGCCGGCTCCTCGAGATCATCGCCGCCGCCGATGCGCGCCTGGATGCCTTGGGCGTTTCGCGCATGCGGATCAAACAGGGCACGGCGCTGGTCCTCCTCGAGCTCGATGACGCCCTTCGCCCCCTGGCCGAGGTGGAGGAGGAGGTAGGGAAGGAGCTGGGAGAGCTGGCGCGGCGTCGCACCCGGGCCCTCGACCCCGGGGATCGGGAACGCATCTGGTCGCTGCGCCACGCGGCGAGCCCCTTCATCGCCGCCTCCGCCCGGGAAGGGAAGGTTTCCATGCAGTTCATCGAAGATTCGGTGGTGCCGCCCCGACACCTGGCCGCCTATCTCGCCGGCGTCGAGGAGATCCTGGCCGACGAGGACACCGACGCCGTCTTTTTCGGGCACGCAGGAGACGGCAATGTCCACGTGAATCCCCTGGTGGATGTGACCCGCCCCGACTGGCGGGAGCGGGTGGGCAGGATCCTGAACCGTACGGCTGCGCTGGTGGCCGAATTGGGGGGCACCCTCTCCGGAGAGCACGGAGACGGCCGCATCCGCGCTCCTCTCCTGGAGACGATATGGGGACGGGAGTGGACTCGAGCCTTCGCCATGGTGAAGCACGTCCTGGATCCGCAGGGGATCTTCAACCCGGGCGTCATCCTGCCTCATGCGGGACATCCGACGCTGGAGGAGGTCCTGGGCGCCTTCTCTCCCGAGGGAGGACGGCGGTGAAGAGGGAAAACCGACTTCGCCCCCGCCTCGAGGGGCGAGCGCTTCGGGCCGCGCTTTTCCTCGCGGTTCTCGCCCCCTTCGCCGCGGCGGCGACGAGCGCTCCCGGCCCGGTGGGGACCCCGGAGGTGGAGCGCCTGGCCTCGGCGCTGGAGCACACCGTGTCCACCTACTCCTGGCCCGACGCCCGGTGGAGCGTCCTGGTGGTCTCCCTGGACCGGAACGACACCCTCTTCCTGCGGGATCCCGACCTGCCCATGGCGCCGGCCTCCAACATGAAGCTCCTCACCAGCGTGGCGGCGCTTCACCTCCTGGGTCCCGAATACCGCTTCCGGACCTACCTCCTGAGCGAAGGCGAGGTCCGAGACGGGGTGCTCCTGGGCGATCTCGTCCTCTATGGGACGGGAGATCCGGGGATCTCAGACCGTTTCTACCCCACCAAGGACTTCGTCTTCCAGGAGCTCATCGATGAACTGGAAGCCCGAGGCATCCGGGAGGTCCGGGGGGACCTGGTGGCCGACGCTTCGTATCTTCCCGGCCCTCTCCGCCCGGCGGGGTGGGATCCGCGAGACCTCAACGATCACTTCACCGCCGCCGTCTCCGCACTCTCCTACAACGAAAACGTGGTCTCCCTCCGGGTGGTGGCCGCGCCCCGAGCGGGCGCCCGGCCCCGGGTTCTGTCCGTTCCCAGTCCCTCGGGGCTGGCCGTGGACAACCGGGCCGTGACCGTGACGGGGAGGGCCCGTCCCCGCGTGGGCATCGCCCGACCCCACCCCGCCGACCCCGTCCTGGTGGAAGGCCGCATTCGCCGCGGAGCCCGCGACGTGTGGCGTCAGCTCACCGTGCCCGATCCCGCCGCCTTTTCCCTCCTCGCCTTCGCAACCGCCCTGGAGGAGCGGGGAATTCGGGTATCGGGGCGACGGCGCATCGTGCGCACACCCGCCGAATCCCTTCTCCCGGCGCGTGCGCTGGCGGCCCCGGCACGCGGATGGAACTCGGCGGAAACCGTGCGTTCCGGCACATCCCACGGCGTGCGAGCCCCCAGGATCCTGGCCCGCCACGTCTCGCCGCCCCTCCGTGAGTACCTGGCCGTGGTGAACAAGAAGAGTCACAACCTCTTCGCCGAGCTCATCTTCCGCACCCTGGGAAAGGTGAGCTTCGGCGTCGGCACCCCGGAGGCCTCGGCCCGCGCCGTCCGCCGGGCGCTCACTGAGCTCGGCGTCGACCCCGGAGGCCTGATCCAGCTCGACGGTTCGGGGCTTTCCCCCGGCAATCGGGTCACGGCGGGCCTCCTGGTGGAGGCCCTGCGCGCCACGGCACGCAGCCCCCTCTGGCCCGAACTCTGGTACACGCTCCCCGAAGCCGGACGCAGGCGTGAGTTGCCGCGCATGTACCGCACGCGGGCCGCCGGCAACCTGCGCGCCAAGACCGGAACCATCGACGGGGTGTCCTCCCTGAGCGGCGTGGTGCAGTCGGCCGACGGCGAGCGCCTGGCCTTTTCTATCCTCGCCAACGGCGTCCCCTCCACCACCCGGGCCAAGCGCATCGAGAATGCCATCGGCGCCCGTCTCGCTTCCTTCACGCGGGGGCCCGACGCAACCCGGGCCGGCCCCGTCGCCCAACTCCCCCCGCCCCCTGCGCCTTCCGATTCGGGCGGGCCGTCGCGTCACCGGGTGCGGCGTGGGGAGACCTTCACGGACATCGCCCGCAGATACGGGCTCACCGTGGACGAGCTCCTGCGAGCCAACCCCCGCATCGAGCCCCGCCGCCTCCAGGCCGGCAGTTGGATTCGGATTCCCGCCGGGAGTTGATCCCCTACATCACCCGGTCCAGGATCGCCACCACCCGTTCCATCTCCTCCACCGTGTTGTAGAAGTGGGGCGCCAGGCGGACGGCACCCTCCCGGACCGCGAAGATGACGCCACCTTCCTCCAGCGCCGCCGCCGTCCCCTTCGGATCGGGAACACGAAAGGAAACGATACCTCCCCGGTGAGCCGGCTCCATGGGGGTTACCGCAACCACCTCCGGGCGCCCCGAAATCCATCGCTCCAGCGGTTCGTGCACCTCCAGGATGTGGCGGAAAACCGCCTCGATTCCCATCTCAAGGAAGATCTCCGCGGAGCGGGCCAACCCCAGATAGTCCTGCAGGCCCAGAGTGGCCAGTTCGAACTTGCGGGCATCCTCCGCCCACTCCATGCGGTAGTGGAGGAGATCTTCGAAGTTGGTGGCCCCCTTCATGGAGAACCAGCTCACCATCGGAGGATCGAAGGACCCCTGACGCTCCCGGGGGATCCACGCGAAGCCCGATCCCCACGGGGCGCACAGCCACTTCTGGGCGCCGCACGCCACCAGGTCCGCGTGGACCTCGCGGGGCCGGAAAGGAACGGCGCCCACGGCCTGGATGGCATCGATGCAGTAGAAAATGTCCCGCTCCCGGCACGCCGTCCCCAGCGCTTCCAGGTCCGCCCGATACCCGGTGGCGTACTGGACGGCGGAAAGGGCCAGGGCCCGCACGTCGTCCCGGCCGAGGCGCGCCAGGATCTCCTCTTCCCGGGGGCGCCCCAGTTCGTCGGTGGGAACGAGTTCTACGCGAAAGCCCCGGGGCTCCAGGGCCTTCCACGGAAAGACGTTTGCGGGAAACTCACCGTGGCTTACCAGGATGGTGCCCGGTTCTCCCCGGCCCACCATGGCCGCGGCCAGATTCACCCCGTGGGAGGTGTTGGGCACCAGAGCGATCTCCTCGCTCTGGACGTCGAGAAGGCGGGCCACGGCGGTACGGCACCGGCGCTGGACGTCGCCCAGCTCCCCGAGGGTGAAGCCGTCGGGCCGATTGCGGCGCAGCGTCAGATCCCCGCTTTCCTCGGCGGAGCTCCGCGGTACGAGCCCCCAGCTTGCCGCATTGAAGAACACGAAGCGCGGATCGGCCCGGTACTCCCTCTCTCGGACCGCCGCGACGGGCGTGGGGCGCCGGTCCGTCACCCGGCGCTCATTTCGCCGGGCCTCCCCCGACAGACATCAACCGGGAACCGGAACCTGAAGCCGTCCCACAGCCTGGTGGAGGCGGCGGCGCAGCTCCCACTCCGACATGGTCGCCAGCGTGCGCTCCCCGCTTCGCACGCTGTTCCAGCGCACCTCGCCAAGGGGCGCCTCCATCTCGCCGTCTTCCGTGCGGAAGACCAGGTAGTACCGTCCTTTGTACCCGGCCTCGGGGTCCTCCGCCACGGCGGCGGTCCACATCCTTCCGTCTTCGTCGGTAAAGGATCTCATCTCACTCCCGTTGCGTATGTTTCGCCCCTCCAGTCCCACACACGGCCGCCTCCGGCCGCGTGGCTCCCGCTCAGGCCGCGGACCGTCCCGCCCCCCGGCCTCCCAGGGCACAGGCCCGAAGGAACCGGCTGAGGACGAAGGAGAAGCCTCCCCCGGCGGCGACGCCCGTCGGTGTCGTCCCCACATAGCTTCGCAGGGCCCGGCGGAAGGCGGCGCCGCTGGAATATTCCAACTGCCGTGAAATACTCTCCCCGCTTCGCCCCGGATCCGTAAGCCACAACCCGGCGTGGAGCATCCGGCTCCAGACCAGGAGGTGGCCCGCCGAGGGAAGACCGACCTCCTTGAGACGGACGCTCAGGTGCGCCCGGGTCAGCCCGACGGCCTGGGCAAAACGCTCGGTCCGCCACCCATGGGAGGGGGCGTCCAGAGCCCACCGCAACGCCTCCACCTCCCGGCGGGGAAGATAGGGGCTCACCGCACGGGTTACCAGGGCCGGGGCGGACCTCCGCAGCGCCCGGGCCAGCGCAGCGAAAAGCTCCTGCTGCGCCCGGTCCCAGGGCGCAGGAACCAGAGCGTCGATACCCACCTTTCCCATGCGGAAAAGGGCCTGAGGATCGCTCCTCGCCTCGGCCAGGAGGACGAGACCTACGCTGGGAAAACGCTTCCTGAGCTCCACGACGGCCCCGGCGGGATCGCGATCCCGGGCAAGGAGCGCGTATTCCAGTGCCACGGCGCTCACCGGACGCTCCCGCACCAGGCGAAAGAGCCGGTCCAGGGATCCCGTGGAAGCCTGCGAGAAGCGCCCGCCTGCGGCCCAGCCGGGGTCCGTCGGCACGACGAAATCCCTACTCAGGGCGGCGATCAGAGGCATGATCTTCGAAAAAGATATAGGACATACGCAAAATGATGTGATGCCGTCGCTGTGGGAACCCGATCTTCGAAATTGTTCGGTTCGGTCAGCCCCCGCTACACCTCAAGCCTGAAAGAGGCCACCATGAAGATCATCCGCCGCACTATGTTCCTGGCCCTGCTCTCCCTGGCGGCCACCGCCTGTGGAACCTCCTCCATCCTGGGGCCTGACTGCACCGATCCGGCTGTCTGCCACAACCCCGATTCCGGCAGCCACAATCCTGATTCCGGCAGCCATAACCCCGATTCCGGCAGTCACAACCCCGACTCGGGCAGCTGACCGGTCGTCCTCCTCAGGAGGACACCCCTACAACGTCAACCCGCATGGCGTGAAGCTCGCTCTTCACCCTGCGCACGGCGCCGCTTGACGCGGAGGGGGACGAAGAAGACGACTTCGCTCCGGACCCCGTCTCCGGAGCCGGGTCGGGAAGGGGCCCTGGGGTCGCCGGCGATGTGTCCAGCGACTCCAGGGTTTCTTCCGCCCTGTGGGCGATCTGGTGGAAGTCGTGCTCCGCGGCGTAAGTCCGGGCCTTGCGCGCCCACCGCCGCGCCTCGTTGATCATGCCCAGCGCCCGGTAGCTCAGCGCGCGGTAAAGAAGCTTCTCGGCCCGCGCAAACCTGGACCCCACGCTGCGGTCCAGCAGGTCGGCTTCCGCGGCAAAGCGGGCGAAGCGCGCCTTCTCCCCACGCAGGGCCGACAGGTAGGCGAGGGCGTCCAGGGCGTAGAAGCGGTAGTAGGTCTCGTCGGTGAGGTGGGCCACCAGCGTCCACGCATCCTCCGCCGCATCCAGATCCCCCATGCTCTCCAGCACACCGGCCAGGCCCGCCAGCGCCCGGGTTCGATCGGCGCCGCCCTCGTATCTCTGCACCGCCGTCCATCCGTGCTCCAGCGCCGCGGGAAGCCGCCCGGCAGCGTGGTCCAGCGACATGAAGTCGTGGTGGATACGTCCCAGCGCCAGCGCGCTCCCCGACTTCTGCGCCCGTTCGAGGCCCCGGGTCAGGACCCCGCGGGCCGCCGGCAGGTTGCCCCGCTCCCGGTGGATGATGGCAAGTCCGCTCATGGCG
The DNA here is from genome assembly GCA_046756305.1 of Gemmatimonadota bacterium. Taxonomy (GTDB): domain Bacteria; phylum Gemmatimonadota; class Gemmatimonadetes; order Longimicrobiales; family Gaopeijiaceae; genus JBHHWB01. The sequence goes on along the minus strand of JBHHWB010000004.1, from coordinate 36,622 downwards.
AGGGCGGCACCGGCTTCCATGCCGGCGGCGTCGGCCACCTGGAGGGCCAGATTGTACCAGTGGTTGGCGTCATCCCACTGCGCCTGCCTGCGCAGCGCCCGCCCTGCGGAGCGGGCCGCGTCAATTCCGCACGCCACGTCCCCTTCGGCCACGGCGACTTCATAGGCGGTGCGATGAAGCTCGGTGGCGCCGAAGTAGTGACCCAGAGCCTCCACCTCTTCCCCCAGATCCACCAGAGCTCTGGCAAGTACGGCAAGATCTCCCCGGGCATAGGCGTCGAGCACCCGGCGCCAGAGGATCCCCTCCCGCCCGTACTCCCCGCCGTCCGCCTCCAATTCTCCCAGGGCGTGGGCCACCTGCTCCCGCCGGCGGTCCTCCGCCACGGCAAAGTCCTCCTCGGCCAGGAGGCGGGGCAGTCGAGCCACGATGAAGCGCAGTGCGATGCGCTTGCCGTCTTCATCGCCGTCTTCCCGGCCCTCCAGGTCCTGGAGGATATGCCAGCCCGCGAAACGCGGCACGGCGGCGTGCCCGCCCTTGGTCCCCGAGGGCACGCCTCCCCCCGTCCCCGAGTCGAGATCGCGATGCAGGACGATGCCGGTGCACTCCCCCGCCAGGAACATGACCTGGCCTCGCTGCTCCGGGGTGAGGCTCGGACGCGACCCCACCGCATCGGCCACCATGAACCACGCCCGGGTGCCGTCGCTTCCCAGAGCAACCGCCATTCCCCATCCGGGGGCGTCGGGGCCCCGTAGGCGCCCCCATGCGGCCGTCCCCGTCTCGTAGAGGCCGGGAACCCCCGCCTCCCACGCCTTGCGAAAGACCTCGACGGGGAAGGCACGCCGCGGCCGATCCGAGATCAGGTCGAGAACGACGTGGGGATGGACGAGGCCGGGCCCGTACTCATCGATCCAGACCAGGGCCGCGCGGTCGGCCCCCATCACCTCGGTGACGGCGGCCAGAGCCTGAATCAGCGATCTTTTCTCCCGGACCGCGCCCTGGAGACACTGGGCGAGGCGGCTGCGCTGACAACGGCGGTCACGATAGTCGTCGAGGCGCACCACGTTGACTGTGGACATATAAGAGTGGGTCAAAGCTCATGGGGGCTGCTTCCAAGGTACACCGGGAAACGGCGCCGGGACAACAGTCGCGATCCGAGCCTACGCGCCGGGCCCCAGTTCCTCGCGATGCAGGACCTCGGGAAACTCATAGTAGAGGACCCCGTCCTTGGAGATCTCCGAACGCACCCTGAAGCCGTCGTCCATGGCCATGAGAACCTTCTCCGCCGCTGGAAGGGAGAGGTTCATGTCGGCGGCCACCTCGGTGACGGTGAGCGTGCCGCCGCGGGCCTGAGCCAGCTTGAGCACCTGGCGCTGCAGCCCCTGGAGCAGGGCCTCCCGGCGGCTCTGCAGGGCCCGCCAACCCCAGTAGAAGGTGGCGGACCCGCCGGCCCCGAGAACGGCGCCCACGGCCACCGTGGCGATTTCCATCCCGCTGACGCCGATCAACACGAGGAGAGAAGCCAGCAACAGGAGAACGACCCCCGCGATCCGCCGCTTCACTCCCGAGCCGGGAAGCGGCACCTCGGACGTTGCGTTTCCGCCGCCGGCATCCCGGTTTCCCGCCGGCACGGTCACGGCCAGGGCTCGGGAAGCGTGCTCCCACCCCATGCCGCAGCGGGGACACACGAGGTGCCGCCGCCGCGCGAACCAGTAAACCAAACCGCCGAATCCGTAGGTGAAGAGGCTTACGCCCACCAGGAGACCGATGTGGCCGGGACGCTTGAAGTAGGGAATGCCCTCGCCCTGGTATCCACAGCGCGGGCACTGGCGAACCCCCGGAGGACGGAGCATGGCGCGGCCCACGGGCGTACCCGTCCCGCAGGTCGGACATCGAACGGCTCCCGGCTGGAGCGTCTCACCGCATGTGGAACACCGCATGGGTCTCGCGTGGCGTCTAGGAAGGCGGAAAAACGGTCGTGACCCCTACCCATACGTGAAATTTCGGCGGAAGATTCACATTCTGCAGGCCCGAGAGGGGCCGCCTCAAAAGATGCGCAGCAGGCGCAGGCGCAGCGCGCTCTCCGGGGGCGGGGCCCCTCCCGCCTCTCCCGCAAATCGCACGATGGCGGCCGCTCCCTCTCCGGGAGCAAAAGCGAAGAGCGCCGCGGAGGACGACCACAGCGTCCGGGAAAGGGAAAAATCGGCACCGCCCAGTACGGGCGGCCTCAGGGGGTACGACACCGTGGGCGTGGAAAGGAACGTTCCCAGGTCCACCCTCGGATAGCTGAAGGAAAAGGAGTCTGCCACCCTGCTCCCCAGGCCTTCCACATAGAGGGCGGACCACCAATCCAGGAGTAGATCGTCCCATGCCGTACCGGCCTGGGTGGTCACGTTGTCGACGCCGGATAGGGTGGAGCGGGTAAGCCGCCCAAGGATCCCGTCCCGGAAGCGATCCCACAGATAAAGGGTGAAGAGCCAGCCCGCCCCCCGCTCCGCCAGGGAGCCCTGCCCCGTGACCACGATGAGGCTGACCGTGTCGGTGCCCTGCAGATAGCGGCGGGCACGTCCCCGGTTCCCCGCCTCGAAGAGGTCGGCGCGCGCCGAGTCTCTCGATGCGGCGTACACCTCCCCGACCAGGTACTCGGCCATCTGGGCCATTCCCTCGGAGAGCCAGAGCGCCTCCGTCGTCTCGGCTCCGCCGATGAGGACACGCTGGTTGAAATGCACCATGTGCTGGAACTCATGGGCCAGAACTCCCGGCGTGAGGTTGAGGACCTGATCCTTGGGCCGGGGGTCGGAAAAGCTCCCCTCAGGATCGGGCACCAACGCGTAGAAGATCTCACCCTTGTTGCTCCCCTCCCGGTCGGGGAGGAGATCCAGACCGAAGAAGAATCCGCCGACGAATCCTTCGGATCCACACGGCGTAAGGCGGTTCACCGTGGGCGTGAAGAGAATCACCACCCGCCCGTTTCCGTCCAGGTCCGATTCGCCTCCAAACTCCTCGGTGACAGTGGGATGGATGATGGAATCGAAGCCCTGGGCGAATGCGGCCAGGTCGTCATCGTCGAAGCCCCCTGCGGGCGCCGTCTTATCTACGTAGACGGCGGCGTGGCTCCCCACGTACCGCGCCACCGCCGTCACCCGGTCGAACTTCTTCTCCGCGTTCAGGACGTTGAAGGTACGTTCCTCCCCCACCTGAGGAACGGGACGGGGAGCACCCTCGGGCGGCCCCGTACGCAACGCGCGCCCCGGCGCAGCCGGCCGCACGGCGGTTCCCCCGGGACTCGCCGCGCCACCGAGTGCCTCCCGCTCCCAGGCCCTCACGTACGCCTCCCAACTCCGAGCTTCCCGCCCCTGCACGGGCGGAGGCGGTGGGGCGGCGGCCTCCAATCCCCGCCTCGGGGGCCCTATCCGCCCGGGAGCCGGCGTCCCCACGCTCTTCCAGAGTCCTCGCACCGTGGACCCCCACCGTCCCGCGCCCACGGTGCTGGCGGAGGCCGCCACCATGAGGTACCGGCTATGGAACGCCCCGGGAAGGAGCAGGCAGCCCGGTGCCGCAGGGTCGTCGAGATCCACCCATGATTCCGCCGGAAAGGGGGCAATTGCCCCCGCAGAGTCCACGGCGAGGGAAAGGGCGTTGCTCACCAGTTCACCCAACTGCACCGTCACCTCCACCTGGCGGACGGGCAAGCAGGGCGGCACCCGCACCACGAGGGAGTCGGAGGCGGCAGAGAGCACCTCTCCGCGAATCCCCGAAAAGAGCACCACGTCCTGTGCGCCGTCGGCGAGGAACCCGCGCCCCCGCACCACCACGGTACCTCCGGCGCCAGCGGCCGTCGGCGACAGGGAGACGAGATCGGGTCGATCCACCACCGTGAGGTTGAACGTCGCCGACGCCGAAGGCTGCTCCACCACCGACACGCGAACGGTCACGGGGCCTCTGACCTCTCCGAAACGCACCTCGGCGGCCACCACGCCCTCGTCGTCGGAGGCGCCGTCGGCCCCGGGAAGGAGTTGGGCATCCCCCGACGCCACCGCCCATTCCACACGCACGTCGGCCTGGGGCTTTCCGTTGTCTCGGCGCACCACCACCGCGCTCAGGGACTTGGTATCTCCCGGCACGCCGAAGGCGCCGTCTCCTTCCGCCGCACGCACCTCGAGGTCGGGCAGGGGGGGACGGGTGGGCTCGCCCCCGCATCCGGGGTACAGGAGGAGGAGCAAGAGAAGGGGAACGACCGCAGAACCCCTCTCCTCAGGAATCCGCTTCAACGGTCCGTCCCGCTTCGGTCCAGGGAGATGAGGTCCAGAATCGGGGTGCCGGTGAGGGCCGACGCGCCGGTCCGTATCCGCCCGGTCACCGTGATGTACTCCAGGGGAACCAGACCCTCCACCTCCGACATCCGCTCGGGGGGAACGGCGACATAGACGAAAGGTCCATGTTCATCGCCGAAGCGGGCCAGGAGGAAGGGCTCCCCGTCATAGAAGTCGGTGCGCACCCGCTCAGCCCGCTCCAGGGAGATGTACTGGAGCACCCAGGCGACGACACGGCCGCGGTAGCGGTCGGGTTCAGACTTCACCGCTTCGGGCCCGAGGACCGAGGAGACTGCCGAGTCGGCGTTGGCCTCCCCTTCGGAAACGGGGAAGGGGTCCCACATCCACCCCTCGACGCGTACACGCACCCACGATCCCCGCCGCGTGACGGAGGGAAGCTGCGTCCCCCCGAGGACCAGGGCCAGGGTGTCCCCGTCGGGGGCCGCAAGAAGAGCGCCCCCTCCCTCCCCCACCTCGAAAAGGCCCGCAGGCTCCCTCGTCCCCGGTCCGGCGGGCGGTGCGGTGGCGGTGGGGGATCCGGCGAGGCCTGCGGCGCCCGGTGCACCTGCCGGGACGGGCCCGGCCTGCACCGCCGCCCCCTCGGGCTCCTCTACCGTCACCGACGGCCCCCAGATCCACGCCCGCCGTAGGACGTGGACCCATCCCGGCCGCCGCTCCACCTCCTTGAGGAGCGTTCCCCGGTCCAAGCGTCCGAGAATGGCGCCGGAAGGCTCCGCACGCAGATTCTCACCTCCCTCCTGCGCCACAACCAGGTCCAGACCTTCCCGGTCGGTCACCTGCAGCGAACGCATCCATACCCAGCCCTCCATCTCCACCTCGAGCCATTCCCCGTCACGGCCGAAGACCCGAAGGGGTGCGCCGGGGCCCAGCCGCCCGAGGACCTGTCCGTTGGGCACCCGGCGAACATTCTCTTCCACGGCCACCCGCGCGCGCCCCGCCTCCTGCGCCTCCTGGACCACGTGCGCGCCGCCCGCCGCCGGTCGGGACCCCTCCTGGCCCCCCACCGTCAGGGGCGCGGAGAGAAGGAGGGTCGCCTCCCCCATAGCCAGCACGGCCAGGAACAGAATGTGCCGCCTGCGGGAAGAGGGTGAGAAAGTCATTGTGCCTGAAACGATCCGGCTCCAAGGGTGTTAGATTGGCGTCACCGTGTGGCCCGAATCTGACCGGGCCACCCTCGAGCGTCAATCAGAATCCGGACCCGGGAGTTCTCTGAGTTCATGCGCGCCCTTGGCTTTGCTTCCTGGCTGACCCCGGTCTACACCGCTCTCCTCGTGGGTGTTGCGGCGGTGCCCGCGTTGAACGCCCAGGAGATCCCCTCCCCCTTCAAATACGTGGAGACCAAGCAGGAGGCCGGGCCCATGGCAGGGTACGTTTCCTTCGGCACGGGACGGTTCGGCTACGGGCCCAAAGGCGGCGCCCTCTTCGGGGCCCGGTGGGGAGTGCGCCTCTCGGGACCGCTCTCCTTCGAGACGGTAGCCTCCACCGTCCGGGGCAAACGTGACGTGGTGGATCCGGGGCGGGTCGAGGGGGATCGTGTCATCGACGAGGCCGACGTCCTTCTCGGACTCATCGATGCACGCCTCTCCTTCACCTTCACCGGAGATCGCACCTGGCACGATCTCGCCCCCTTCATCTCAGCGGGCGGAGGGATGGTCTTCGACCTGGCCGGGAGCGATCCCGCAGACGAGAAACTCCAACCGGGAGACCGCTTCAACTTCGGGACGGGGTTCCTCGGCACCTTCTCCGGCGGAACCCGCGTGGACGTGAGCAGCGGATTCTCCCTGCGCCTCGAATCCACCTTCTCCCTCAACAAGCTGGACACGCCGCCGGGCTTCAGCGATCCGGATCGAGGCTTCGTGAACGTGGAAAAAGGCGAGTGGGTGCAGGGGGTAAGCTTCACCCTCTCCGGCCTCATCCGCTTCTGAGCGGGAGGGAATCCCGGTGGCGTCCCCCGAATTCGAGGCTCGGACCCCCGACTGGCTGAGCTTCGAAGAGGCTCGCTCCTTCATTCTGGCCCGGGCCCGCCCCCTTCCTCCCGAGACCGTCTCCCTTGCCGAGGCCCCGGGCCGGGCTCTCGCACAGGACTTGCGCGCAGAAGTTCGCCTGCCCCCCTGGGACAACTCGGCCATGGACGGCTACGCGGTCCTCGCCGAGGACATCGCCCGGGCTTCGCCGGAAAACCCTGTTGCGCTGCGTGTCACGGGAGTCGTGCACGCCGGGGAGATTCCGGCTGAGGAGGTGGAGCGGGGAACCGCCGTCCGCATCATGACCGGCGCTCCGATTCCCCCGGGCGCCGACTCCGTCGTGCGTGTCGAGGACACCGACGCGGAGGAAACCCCGGGGCGGGTGCGGATCTTCGATGCCCGGGACGCGTGCGGAAACATCCGTCCGGGAGGCCAGGACATGGCTCCCGGAGACGTAGTCCTGCACCGGGGCCGGCTCATTCGCCCGGGAACCATCGGCGTCCTCGCCGCCCTGGGCCACCGTCGCGTCCCGGTTCACCGCCGCCCCAGCGTGGCCGTGATCTCCACGGGAAATGAGCTGCGCGGCCCGGACCGGTACGACGACGTGCGCGCCGGCCTCGGGATTCCCGAATCCAACGGACCCATGATCGCCGCTGCCGTGGACGCCGCCGGAGCCGTGATGGGAATGCGGGCGACGATTCCCGACGATGCCGACGCCCTCCGCGCGGCCCTGGAGGAGGCCACACGGCACGACGTGATCCTCACCATCGGAGGCGCCTCCATGGGAGAGGCGGACCTGGTGAAGCGGGTTCTGGACACCATGGGATACGCGGCAGGCTTCTGGCGCGTGCGCATGCGGCCCGGCACGCCCTTCGGGATGGGGACCCTTCCCCGGCCCGACGGAGAGCCGGTGCCCGGGCGCGTCCATTCCGGAGCAGACCTGGAGGCCGAAACGTCCAGAGCCGCTCCCCGCCGTGTCCCCATATTCGGCCTGCCGGGCAATCCCTCCTCGGCCTTCGTCACCTTCGAGGTCTTCGTCCGGCCCTTTCTCCGACGCCTCGCCGGACAGGAATGGATCTTCCGGCGCACGGTGCGTGCCGTGGCCGGAGAGGACCTCAGGGGCCCGAAGGCCCGCACCTTCTTCCTGCGCGTCACCCTCTCGGAGGAAGGCGGAAAAGACGGCGCCCTCCGGGTTGCGCGCCTCACCGGTCCTCAGGGCTCTGGCCTCGTGCGCGGTCTGGGCATCGCCGACGGGCTGGCCAGGATTCCGGAAGAGGTGCCGGTGATCCGGAAGGGTGAAGAGGTAGAGGTCCTCCTTCTCGACGCCGAGGCGCCGCCGCCGACGGCATCGAGGTGAAGCCAGGGCCATGCGATCCGCCGGCGGGCTCCTCCTTCTGGTAGCTCTGGCCGGGTGTGGTCTGCCCCGCTGGCCGGTAGACACGCCCATGACGTCACCCTTCGGCCTCCGCTTCCGGGGCATCCGGCCTGAGATTCACCGCGGCGTGGACCTGGCCGCCCCCAGCGGCACGCCGGTTCACGCCATGGCGGCGGGACGCGTCCGTTTCGCCGGCACCATGCGAGGATACGGAAAGGTCATCTGGCTGGACCACGGCGGGTCGGTGCTCAGCGTGTACGCCCACCTGTCCGAGATTCGCGTGCAGCCCGGCCGGCGCGTGCGCGCCGGAGAGGTCATCGGCCTGACGGGGAGCTCCGGCGACGTGACGGCGCCCCACCTCCACTTCGAGGTCTGGCGGTGGGGGCGGGAGGTGGACCCGGCCCCCCTCCTGGGAGGACGACCGGGTCACTGACAAACCCGCGTCGGGGCCGCCTCCGTCAGCCCTGGGCCTTCAGCGCGCGCACCTCTTCGCTGAGGCGGGGCACCACCTCGAAAAGATCCCCGACGATTCCGTAATCGGCCACGTTGAAAATAGGCGCGTCGGGATCCTTGTTGATGGCTACGATGGTCTTGGACGTGCGCATGCCGGCCAGATGCTGGATCGCCCCCGAGATCCCTACCGCAATGTAGAGCGAAGGAGAAACGGTCTTCCCGGTCTGGCCTACCTGCTCGCCATGAGGCCGCCATCCGGCGTCGACCACGGCGCGGGACGCTCCCAGAGCGGTTCCGGGCCCCAGGGCGTCCTTCAGCTCCTTCAGGAGTGCCCAGTTCTCCGGCCCCTTCATCCCCCGCCCTCCCGAGACGATGATGGTCGCTTCCGACACGTCCAAGGCACCCCCCTCGGCGGCCCGCCGCTCCACCACCCGGGTGCCGAAGCTTCCGGCATCCACCTCGGGAGTGAAGACGCTCACGGATGCCGAGCCCTCTCCCTCTTCCACCTGGAAGACGTTGGGTCGGATGGAGATGAGGGCCGGCGCGGCCTGAAGGGTCACGTGCGCAAAGGCTTTCCCGGCGTAGACGGGGCGCACCACCCGCAAAGCGCCGCCCTCCGCCGCCACCTCGGTCACGTCGCCGGCGAGGGGAACGTCCAGGAGGGCGGCCACCCTGGGAGCCAGGTCCTTCCCCAGGATGGTGGCGGGAAAGACCACCGCCCCGTATGCGCCGCTCCGGATCCGCTCCGCTACGATCCCGGCGTACGCATCGGGTGTATAGGATCCCAGCGTCTCGTGCACCCCCGCCTCCACCTCGGCCACGCCGAACCTGCCCAGCTCCGCCGCGGCCGTCTCGATTCCCGGAGCCCCGAGCACCAGGGCCCGGGCCGTTCCGCCGAAGCCCTGCGCCAGGCCGGCCGCAACATCCGCCGTCTCCCGTGCGACCCCGCGCAGCTCTCCGTCCCGCTGTTCCGCAAAGGCGAGTACGTCCGCCATGGGTTGTTCCTCCACGTTGGTAGTTGGATCCGTTTCGTGTCCGCGGCAAAGCCGCCGGTCAGATGACGTTGGCTTCTTCGCGAAGCAGACGTACGAGCTCCGGAACGGCGTCCGGCCCCTCCCCCACGATCTTGCCCGCCGCCCGCTCCGGCGGATAACTCAACTTCTCCACGGAGATGCGCGACTCGGCCGGGGTCGCCTCCTTGACCTCCAGGGGCTTTCTCTTGGCCGCCATGATTCCCTTCAGGGAGGCATAGCGCGGCTCGTAGGTCCCCTTGGTGATGGTGACCACCGCGGGAAGGTCGGCCTCCACCACCTCCACACCCCCTTCCACCTCCCTCCGGCAGGTGAGCACGCCGTCTCCCACCTCGAAGGAGGTGACCCCGGTGACGCAGGGCCGGCCCAGGAGCGACGCCAGCATGGGCCCCACCTGCTGCTGATCGTCGTCGGCCGCCTTGATCCCCAGGAGGATGAGGGGCGCCTCGGCCCCCTCCAGCTCCGCCGCCAGGGCCTTGGCGGTGGCGAGGCCGTCCATGGTCACCTCCCCCGTGAGGAGGACCGCCTTGTGGGCACCCATGGCCAGGCCGGCCCGCAGCGTCTCCTGGACCGCGTCGTCGCCCAGGCTCACCAGGGTGACTTCTCCCTCCCCGGCGCGCTCCACCGTGCGGAGGGCGGCCTCGACGGCGTACTCGTCGTAGGGGCTGATGATGAACTTGACCCCTGTAGGGTCGATGGATTTCCCGTCTTCACCGATACGGATGCGGGTCTCGGTGTCGGGTACGCGTTTCACGCAAACGATGACGTCCAAGGTCGAACTCCTCGTGCGATTTGGATCGGAAACGCCCGCCGCACCCCTGCGGGGCTGCGGCACGGTCTTCCCGGAATCCCTCCGGGCGGAAGCCGCCAAAGGGCTCTCTGGAATTTCGCCATTTTTGCGCCTTCGTCCACCTCGAAGGCGCGCCGTGGGGCCCGGCGCACTGCAGGTGCCGGCCCCTGTGGTGCGGGCGTGGGGCGGAGGCCCCAACGTTGCGCGCCGTGGACCGGGCGCACCGCTCCCGGCGCCGGCCCGCCTCCCCTACACGGCCTGCCCCGCCCACGCAGGCCTTCTCTACAGCGTCGCGCCCAGGATCATGAAGCAGATGGTGGCGAGGGTACCGCCCAGGAGGGCGTACGGGAGCTGCGTCCGCACGTGGTCGATGTGGTCCGTGGCGGCGGCCATGGAAGAGATGATGGTCGTGTCACTGATGGGCGAGCAGTGGTCCCCGAACACGCCCCCCGCCAGCGATGCCGCGACGAAGGGTGCCAGAGGCAGGCCCAGGGACTGGGCTGCCGGCACCGCGATGGGGAGCATGATGGCAAACGTTCCCCAGCTCGTTCCCGTGGAGAAGGCGATCCCCGCCGCCACCAGGAACACCACCGGCAGGAAAAGGAAGGGAGGCAAGACGCCGGAAGTGACCCGGGCCACGTAGGCACCCGTGCCCAGCTCCTCGGCCACATTGCCCAGGGCGATGGCCAGCAGAAGGATGAGCGCCAACGGGATGAGGCCGCCGGCTCCCTTGAGGCCGATGCGCACAAGCTCGTCCTGATCATAGGCTCGCTGAGCCAGAAGGAGGATCCACGCCACGCCCAGGGCCACCAGGACCGACCAGAGCACGCTGGTGGATCCCGACCCGGCCATGATGTCCCCCCCTCCCGTGATGTACAGACCCACGGGCATGAAAAGAACCATGGAAACGATGGGCAGGAACATGTTCAGGGCCCGCGGCTTCAGTTTGGGGTTGGGCGGCGGGGAGAGGACCTCCTCGTCGATCATGGGCGTGGCGTCGGGCCAGAGAAGCTCACCTCTGCGCGTACGCTCTTCCGCCTTCCCCATGGGCCCAAAATTCCAATCGGTGAGGATGACGAAAAGGGTGAGGAGCACGGCGATGATGGCGTAGAAATTCATCAGCACCGCCTCCAGGAACACGGTGAGGGCATTCTGGACACCGAGTCCCTCGAGGATTCCCAGGTTGTAGGCACCCCACGCGTTCATGGGGATGAGGATGCAGATGGGCGCCGATGTGGAGTCGATGATGTAGGCGAGCTTTTCCCGGGAGCACTTGTAGCGGTCACAGAGGGGACGAGCCACCGATCCGGCGACCAGGACCGTGATGTTGGATTCAATGAAGACCACAACGCCCGTCGCCCAGGCGAGAAGCTGGGCGCGCTTCGCCGAATTCACCCACCGCCTCTGCTCCAGCCAATCCACGAAGCCACGGACGCCTCCCGACGCTTCGATGGTGGCGATCACCGCCCCGATGACCAGAGTGAAGAGGATGGCGCGGGTGTCCCCCGGGCTCTGGAAGACGTTGACCACGGCGTCGATGGCGGCCGCCACGCCTTTCAGCGGATTCCATCCCTCCAGGATCGTCCATCCCAGAACGAGGCCGCCGGCCAATGACAGGTACACCTGCCGCGTCCACACGGCGAGCACAATGGCCAGAACCGGCGGCAGAATGGAAATCCATCCCGGATCCGTCATCCCCTCTTCCCTTTCATGGCGGAAGCGTGTGGCCTCCGGGACACTCCCGGGGCGCCCCGAACATAGAACCTCAACGGGCGATCCGCCGCCTCCCGGATCCCGATGCGGCCGGAAACCCCGACCTGGACGTGGGACACGTCCCATCCGGGAAGGAGGCGCAGAGGCGGCCGGGCCAGGTCATGACCATACAGGCCGTCATCGATGGCCAGAGCCTGGCAGAGGCGGGCCGGGCCGGCGGTGAGGGGATGCCGGCCGCCCCGCCTCCGCATCATGACCTCCTCACCCTCCAGGGGATCCAACCCCCGGATCAGCACGGCCTGGGCTTCCCCCTCCAGGCCCGTCACCACGTTCACGCACCAGTGCATTCCGTAGATGTGGTAGACGTAGGCGCGCCCGGGGGGTCCGAACATGGCCCGATTGCGTCGGGTTCGTCCCCGGAGGGTGGCCGCGTGGGAGGCGGGGTCGTCCCCGCCTCCGTACGCCTCCGTCTCCACGATGACCCCTCCGGTGCGCTTCCCTCCCACGGTGGAGATGAGGCGAGCGCCCAGGAGAAGTCGAGCCGCTTCGGCGACGGGGCGCCGCACCACCTCCAGGGGATCCCGCCCGTCAGGGGCGATTCCCGCCCTCCAGGGCAGCGCCCGGGAAGGAAGCTCCGCCACGGAGGATCAGCGGCCGCTGCGCCGTTGGGTCCTGCGCTGGAAGTCGGCGTTCCACGCCTCCAGGACCTGCTCCGCCCGCTTGGGTGTCACCGCCCTGGCCACGGCTTCGGGATCATCACGAAGCACCCGGAACACGTCGGTGCCGAAATGATTCACCAGCGTCTCGGCGGTCTTTTCGCCTACCCCGCGGTAGCGATGCGCCATGTAGCGGATGATGGCTGGGGGATCGGTGGGCAGGCCCAGCGCCGCGGCGTCCAAACCGCCCTCAGCCGGGGCGGCTGTCCTCTCCCCGACATCCTCCTTTCGGGGCGCAAGCACCTGGCCTTCCAGGAGCACGGGCTCCGCTTCGGCGCCCCTCCTCCGTGTCGAACCCCGCCGCGGTCCGAGACGCAATCCGGTGTCGCCCAATTCGGACGGCCGGATCTCCATGACCTCCCCTCCGCCGACGGACGGCGTGGAGCCGGCCTCGCGCGCTGGAGCCTCCGTCCGGTCCTCAGACGCCCTGGAGGCACCGGCGCCCTCCGGTCGGGAGTCGGCAGCCTCTTCGCCAGCGCCGGCCTTTTTCCGGCTGCGAGACCGGCCGCGGCCGCGGCCACCCTCCCGGCCGGCCGCGCCCTCTTCTCCGCCCTCGGACCGCTCCGCGCCGTCCGCGGTCGGCTCCGTTCCGGCAGCGCCTCGCTCGGCGGCTGCCCCTCCCTTCTCCACCGCAGCCGCTCCCTCGGGCAGACTCACCTGGAAGTTGCCCGTGGGGGTGCGGCCCAGGCGGACCACCCCGTCATCCGCGGCCTGAGAAAGGAAGCGGCTGAACTTGGGAAAGCCCAGCTCCGTCTCGTCGAAGGTGGGCAGAAGCTCCAGGAGTTTCCGTTTCAGGTCCGAATCCCGGATCTCGGTCCGGCCCTTCTCGGCGAACCACTTCAGAGCGCGGGTCAGGAGATCGTACGTCTCCTGGAGGGGATCGCCTTCGGGACGGCGGTCGGCCTCGGACTCGCGCTCGCGACTGCTCCGGCCCCGGCCGCCGTTGCGTTCCCGGCGACCCCGGGACCGCTCCCGTCCACTCCCCTCCGACGTTCCTTCGCCGCGGCCCTTGCCCCCCTTGGGCGGCGCTACCTCGTACTGGCCGTTGTCCATCTTCCGCAGACGGACCAGGCCCCTGGACGAGGCTTCGGCCAGGAAGCGGGAGAACTTGCTGAACCCGAAGGAGCCCTCGTCGAAGGAGGAATCCAGCTCCTGCATGACCTGCTTGAGACGGTCGGAGCGCATCACGTCGCGCCGTTCCACCATGCGCTGCAGCGCGCGGGATACCAGCACCCAGGGGTCCTGGGATCGCTGGTCCGCCTCGGTCGTCTTCCGCAGCCCGGTGAGACTCGTGTACGAGTAGTACTCGTCGCAGTTCTGAACCAGGATGTCCGAGGTGGACTCCTGGATCCCCACGCCGATGACGTACTTCCCGTATTCCTTGAGCTTGAGCACCAGGCTTGAGAAGTCCGAATCTCCGGTGAGGAGGATGAAGGTCCCGATCTCCGGGCGTACGAACACCAGTTCCAGGGCGTCGATGGCCATGCGGATGTCGGTGGCGTTCTTCTTGTTGCTCCCGTAGGCCGGAGCGAAGATGAGATCGACGGAGGCTTCGGAAAGGGGAACGATGTACTGGGGATAGCGTCTCCAGTCGGCATAGGCGCGCTGGACGCTCACCTTCCCCTTGATGACATCGGATGCAAGGAGGTTCTTCAGCTCCTTGGAAAGATCGCTGCGCATCCCCATGGTGACGTTGTCGAAGTCGATGAGGAGCGCTGCGTGAGATCCCTCGGGTACACCGGGGACCGCTCCCCCCTGATGGGGGGCACGATGATACGGCATGATTCTTCTCGCTCGCTGTTGCTGTGCAGCCGCGAGACCTCCCCACCGCCACGGCGCCGTGAAGGGCGCCGCAGGGGTCGGGGAAGCCTGGTTCGGCACCGGCTCGTCCGGTACCTGCGGCGGGCGTCAGGCGGCCAGGCCCGATCCTCGGGCGTGAAATCCTCCTGAACCCTTACGCCGGGTGTGAAGAAGACTCGACGGCGCGAGCCAGCTCTACCCGGCGGATCTTGCCCGTGCCGGTCCGTGGAAAAGCGTCAACGAAGCGAACGGCGTCCGGAATCTTGTGCGCCGCCAGAACTTCGCGGCACCAGCGGACGATCTCGTCCTCCGTGACGATGGCGCCCTCCTCGGGCACGACGCAGGCACAGATGGCTTCTCCAAGACGCGGATCGGGGACCCCGATGACCGCGACCTCATGCACCGCCGGATGCGCGCTGACGCGCGACTCAACTTCCCGGGGGTATACATTGAAGCCAGATCTAATAATAACCTCTTTTCGTCGGCCAACCAGGTGGAGGTGCCCCTCTTCGTCCACCAGACCCAGGTCGCCGGTGTGCAGAAAGCCCTCTTCATCCAGGACTCGGCGCGTCTCTCCCGGCTGGCGATGGTACCCCAGCATCACGCCGGGACCCCGTACGAGAATCTCGCCGACGCTCTCCACAGGCAGGTCTGCACCGTCCTCGCCTACGATGCGCACCTCCGTTTCCGGGATGGGCCGTCCCACCGTCTGGTATCGTACGGTGGGAGGATCCGAGGGACGGGCCAGAGAGACGGTGGACCCGGCCTCGGTGATGGAATAGGCGGCCACCGCCGTGGGGCACAGGGAGGATTCCACCCGGCGCAGGAGGGACTCTTCCACGGGGGCTCCCGCCAGGACGGCCAGCCGCAGAGCGGAAAGATCCCGCGCGCGCCGCTCCTGCTCCTCCAGGACCTCGATGAAGAGGGTGGGCACCCCGTGGTGTACGGTGGCCCGGTGCGCCTCCGCCAGAGACACCGTGGTCGCCGCATCGGGCTCCGGCTGCAGGACGAGGGAGGCCCCGGACACCACGCTCGACAGGAGTCCGGGTCCCAGACCCCATACGTGAAAGAGAGCCGATACGCCCACGATCCGGTCGTCGGCCGAAAGCTCCAACGCTTCGGCGGTCCCGGAAGCCACTGCGACGAGACTGCGATGGCTCAACTCCACACCCTTGGGCTTTCCGGTGGTGCCGGCGGTGTAGACGAGGGCGAAGCAGCTCTCGGCGCCCTCCCTGTCGATGGGGGCGTAATCCCGGCCCATGCCGGCGGACAGGAGATCTTCGAACTGGAACACCCGGTCGTCGTACCAGAGGTCTTCCTCTCCCGCCGTGACCAGGTACTGCAGCTCGGGAAGGGTCGGCGCCAGCTCTTCGAAGAGCTCCAGGTAGTCCACGTCGCCCGCCCGCTCCGCCGTCACGGCGCACACCGTCTCCGAGTGGCGCAGCATGTACTGGATCTCCATGGACCGGAGACCGGGATCCAGGGGCACGGCCACGGCACCCAGCTTGGCGAGAGCGAAGAGGGAGACCACGAACTCGGGACAGGGAGGAAGGATGATGGCCACCCGGTCCCCGGCCTCCATGCCCAGGCCGGACAGAGCCGCCGCCATGGCGTCGGAGCTGGAGTCCACTTCTCCGAAGGTGATGTCCCCCGCCGCGGAGCGGAGAAAAACGCCCTGGGGATCAAGGGTGGCGCGGGTGGTGAGCGCCGACGCCACCGTAAGCTCCTTTGTGCGCTCGAGGAGCGCCATGGACCCTCCATCAACGAGAGAACGGAACGCAAAGATAGGGTTGGCGGCCCGCCCATGCGAGCCTCGGAGCAACGAATCCGAGCCCAGGCTGCCCGGGGGTGCCCTTCCCGACTCACGCGCCCTCCCCGCGGACTCGGGCGGGCCTGCCCGGGGAAGGTCCGCCCTGAATATGCAGACCCTTTTAGCGGAACTCTTCCAGGCCCCGTCTCACCACCTCGGCGACGGCTTCGTCGGGGACTGTGCGGCTCCACCCTCCCTCGCCGTGCACCTCTCCCGGGCGGCGCAGCAGCACGAAGCGCGGACGCCCCCCCCGGGTCTTCTTATCGGTCCCGAGAAAGGAGAGGACATCCTCTGCGTCCAGGGAACTCGAGGCCAGACCTCCCAGGGCGAACGTCCCGAGAATCCGGCTGAGCGTCTCCGCCGTACCCTCCTGCGTGATACCCACCCGCTCCCCCAGGCGCGCTTCCCAGATCATCCCCACTGCGACGGCGCTTCCGTGCCCTACGCGGTAGCCTGCGGCAGCCTCTATGGCGTGTCCCAGGGTGTGGCCGAAGTTGAGGATCTGACGCAGGCCGTGCTCTCGCTCGTCTTCACTCACCACCCCGGCTTTGAGTTCCACGGAGCGCATCACAGCCCGGCGCAGCGGTTCGGGCTCGGCGTCCAGGAGCGCAGCGGCGTCCCCCTCGAGAAGCATCAGATATGCTTCATCGAGAATGGCGCCGTGCTTCACTGCCTCGGCCAGGCCCTGAGCCCGCTCGGCCCGGGGAAGCGTCGCCAGGACTTCGGGGTCCGCGACGACGACGCGGGGCGCGTGAAAGGCGCCGACCAGGTTCTTCCCCGCGGGAACGTCCACACCCGACTTTCCGCCCACGGAGGCGTCGATCATGGCGACCAGGCTGGTGGGGACCTGCGCCACCGGCACGCCGCGCATGTAGGTGGCCGCCACGAACCCCGCCAGGTCCCCCGTCACCCCACCACCCACGGCCACCACCGCCCCGTCGCGGCCCATCCCCCAGGCCAGGAGCTCGTCCGTGAGGCGGGCCCACTCGGCCCGGGTCTTGGACGCTTCGCCGGGCGGAAAGGTGAAGAGGCGGGCATCCATACCCGCTTCGGCGCAGGCGGCGTGTACGGCGCCGCCGTAAAGGCCCGCCACCCTTTCATCCGAGATGACGGCGTAGCGGTGGGCCGCGACGTAGCGGCGGAGGAGCTCCGGAAGGCGCCCCAGGATTCCCGGCGACACCACGACCGGATAACGCTTCCCCCCCGCCTCGACGGGGACCTCTGCGTCGCTCACCGTAGGATCCTGGAGCGCATGGAGGCGGCTCGCCCCACCGCCGAACCCACATGAATCCACACCGCTGGACCCCACTCCCCGTCCTCCACGCGCAGTTCTCCCCCGACGGGGAATTCCCGCACCGCCGGTGCCAGCGCCTCGGCGAAGGCGTCGCGGGCCTCTGCATCGTCCCACACCACCGCCAACACCAGCCCCTCGGCACCGTCCGCATCCCTTATGAGGGCGTAGTGGTCCCCGCCCCAACCCGTGGCCAGGGCGGCGGTCCCCGAGCCCAGGTGCTCTTCCAGGAAGATGCCGAGCTCCAGGCGCCCCAGGTCATCCTGGTCCAGGATCTCCACGCCGGGGACGTCCAGGGCGAAGAGAACGGGCCGGTCCACCCGGTCGTGAGTGAGGACCTGTTCCGTGGAGCGGGGGAGGAACGGGCCGAAGGGGGCAGCCCGATTCTCCTTCACCCATAGATCCTGCACGTACGCCGCGCCCTCCACGTAGGGCAAGAGGAGGGATTCACGAACGACCCGGGGGGCCCCGGCCAGGCGGGGATACTGACGGTCCATCCCCTGGAGCACCGGGCGCAGCCGGGAAGCGAAATCGGGCATCTGAGCGAGATCCACCCGGACCCCGCGCGCCTTCTCGGTGAGGAATTCCAACATCACCAGCGTGGCGTGACCCTCGATGGCGGCCTGGGCGGCCGTGGCCTCGTCATTGCCCCGTTCGGGGTTGGTGAGGGAATCCAGGTTCGCGTTCTGATCCTGAACGGCGTGTACCAACTCATGCACCAGGAGTCCCTGCAGCGCCTGGGCGGGTTGATCGTCAAGCACGAAGAGCGCCGTGGAGTCGGGATCATAGAAGCCCGCCACCTGCTCGGTATAGACGTCGAGGAGCACGTCCCTGAGGTCGAGGGAATCCGGGACCATACCCAGGAAGGCGTACGCGCGCACCTTTCTGCGGGCTTCCTCCGCAGGAAGCTCCTCATCCAGTTTAGACCGCAGGTAACGCACCAGCTCCTCCCGGGTGCGCCGTTCGACCCGCACCGGCGCATGCAGTTCAAGCCCGGAGCGTGCCGCCAGATCGGGGAGGAGCGCTTCGGCCAGGGCGGCGAGATCCGCGTCCGAGGACCGCACCGCCGCCTCGCCGCGCTCCTGGGCGTCGCCGCCGCACACCGTGATCGACAACGCCGCGACGACGGACCAGACGCTCATCCAACGTGTCATGGGGTCTCCACTTTCCTGAGTCCTGCAGCCCCTGCGCCCCCGGGTCCGCCCCAGCCCTTCGCCGCCGCCACTTCCCGGGCGGACCGCCCGGAGACCGGATCCTCCCACTCGGGTGCGACCTCGGCCAGGGGGATCACCACGAAAGGCCTTCCTTCCCAGCGGGGATGGGGCACGGTGAGGTCCTCACCCCGAAGAATCTCGCGGCCGTAAAAGAGCAGATCCACGTCCAGGATGCGAGGCGCACCGGGGAAGGGCCGTGTGCGCCCGGCGGCCCGCTCCACCTCTCGCATGCGCGCAAGAACCTCCATGGGCTTCAGCCGCGTCTCCCCCACCGCCACCACATTGACGTAGTCGGGCTGGTCGGCGCCGCCCTCCGGGGGACCTCGGTACGCCGACGATGCACGCACCCCGTCCACGAAGTCGCGCAGGGCCTCCACCCCCCGGCGGACCTGGGCGAGGGAATCCCCCAGGTTGGAGCCCAACCCGAAGGCGACGGGCACGCTCCCGGCAATTGGCGACATCACGTTCGTCCGTAGCGGTCCTTGAAGCGCACCACATCATCCAGGTGGGGCGTGGACGCCTCCAGGATATCCGCATCCGTCACCGCTTCGATGAAGTGTACGGTGCCGGGGTGGACGCGAAAGGAGTCTCCCGGACCCAGCCTCACCTCCTCCAGCGCCTCGGTGGAGGGACCGGCGTGGAGATGAATGGAGCCGTGGAGGAGGTAGAGTGTCTCATCCTTGATCTCATGCATCTGAACCGAAAGGGCTTCTCCTGCGTTTACATGAAGGATCTTGCCCACGTAGAGATCGGTTTCGGCCCAGATGAGTTCGTATCCCCATGGTTTTTCCACACGGCGGACGGGACGCTTCATGGCAGTGGCTTTCTCGGGAGTGAGGAGACTTCTTCGAGCATGGGGTGATGGATGCGCGGCGCGATTTGGACTCCGGCTCCCACCGCAGCCGCAGCGCAGCGACGGGGCCGGAAACCCCCGACGCCCGGCCGCGTATATGCGTGGGTAGGGACTCCCCGCTCCGCCACCTTCCCGGGGGAACGGGGTAGGAATAAGTATCTACAACATTGGGCGGCGGAGCGGAAGCCACGCTGCCACAACTCAACCGGGAGGACCCGTTGCCCGCGACCCAGCGTGTTTCCGTTTTCGCCCTTGCCGCGCTGATGCTGGCGCCCCTGTTTGCCCTGCCCGGGGTTGCTCAGGCCCAGGAAGGAACGCGGCGCGTGGACATCTTCACCTTCGGCGGGCTCAGCATCCCGACCCGGGATCTGGGCGTCATCACCGTGGGTGACGCCGTGAGCCAGGTGCAGTACACCCACAAGCTGCGTACGGCTCCCACGCTGGGCGGGGGCATCATGGTCCCCCTCCCCAACGGGCGGAGCACGGTGCGCCTGGCGGTGACCTACACCCCGGTCCAGGTTCGGAACATCCCTTCGCTGTGCGACGGATCCTACGACTGCAGCGCCTTCAACGAAGGGGAAGAGGAGGCCAGGATCCTCTCCTTCAGCGCCGGAATGACGGTGCAGAGAAAAGAGGGGAAAGATACGCCGGTGCGGCCCTACTTCCTCTTCGGCGCCGCCCTGCGCTCCTATCGCTTCACCGACACCCAGTGCAGCGCCGAAGCGCTTACCTGCGAAGCCATCGGAACCTTCCTTTCCAATCAGTTCCGGCCCAGCCTGCAGGTGGGAGTGGGCGCCCACCTGGGGACGGGAAAGGTGAAGCTGATGGTGGAGCTCCAGGCGCTCTTCGGAACCTTCCAGTCGTCGGGGCCCAGGTCACGGGGTGAATCCCAGAACGATCTCCTGGCGACGGTCGGCCTCTCGGTCCCGGTATTCTCGCGCTGATCCCCCGACGGTCTGCATGATGTGACGACGGACGTATGCGGTACCCTCTGAGCTTCCTCCTCATCCTTTCGACGCTACTGGCGCCTCTCCCGGAGGATCTGGCGGCCCAGGCGACCCTGCCGCCGCAGGGCGGGGCCCCGGCCCAGCCCGGAGCAGACGATTCGGCGCAGGCGGAACGGTGGTATTCGCTGGGCCTGGAGCGACTGGACCGCGGGGATGTCCAGGGCGCCCTCGATGTGTGGTACGAGGCATGGGACAGTCTCTCGTCGGCGGGAATCCACGATCCGCGTATCGGCCTGGCTTACGTGGAACTCGTCGCCCGGGAGGAGCTTCGGGGGGAGTACGAGACGGCTTCGGAGATCTTTGGCTGGGGCTTTTCGGGGCATGAGTTGGCGCCCTACATGGATGAGGTTCGTGAGGAGGTGGCCCGTACCCTTCCCATCATGACCCCGGAGGCCGCCCGGCGCCTGCAGGCGCTCATGGATGCCGAAGACCCGGAGGTGCTCCGGGAAATCCGCCTCTTCTGGATGCAGAAGGACCCCACCCCGAACACGCCGAAGAACGAGCGGCTGCTGGAACACTGGGAACGCATCGCCTTCGCCAGGGACAGGTACGTACGGGGCAGGTACACCCCCTACGGAACCGACGACCGGGGCACCATCTACGTGAAATTCGGTGAACCCGACAAGAAGACGGGCGGCACACTGGGAGCCAGGGAAGACGAGCTGCGCATCTGGATCCGCGATCCGCTGGTCCGGGAAGTCCTGCGGCGCTACGACAGCAGCCCTCAGTTCGAGATCTGGGTGTATGACCGCCTCAACCCGAGGGAGTTCGTCTACTTCCTCTTTGGGAATCTGGACGGGAGCGGGAGGTTTCAGCTTCTTGATACGCCCCGCGACCTCATCTCCGACGCCGCCTGGAGCGCCGCCAGCCGCCGGGTCGCTCCCGGTGGCATCAAGATCGCCTACTATCTGGAGTTCTTCTACTATTCGGACCTGGCCGCCATCGGCGGACCCTACGCCGACCGCTTTTCCGAGCTGGAGCACCTCTGGGGAACGTGGGAAAGCCGAGGCATTTCCCGCGGTCAGGGCGCACGGCCGCCGCCCGAGGGAGACCTGGAGGCCTTCGACCAACGCTACCTCCTGGAGGATCGCTATCACAGGACCGACAAGCCGGTCCACCCCGACTTTTCCTTCTACGACGACGGAAGCCGGGCGGTGGAGCTGGTGGTGGAGCCCTTCCGGGTCCTGAGCCCCGACGACGAGCCCCAGCTCTACATCGTGGCACTCTCGGGACCCAAGACCCGGGTCGAATCCACATCGGGGCGCATCCGCAGGCGGGATATCGTCCTCTCCGATCCCGAGTACCGGGCCACCCACACCCTGGTGATCCGGGACCGTGAATTCCGAGAAATCGGCCGGGTGGCGGAGACGGTCACGCCCGAGGACGGCGACATGTCGGTGTTCGTCCTGCGCCACGTGCCGCAGCGCCTCCTCTACTCCTTCATCGTAGAGGTGGAGCGCGACGCGGAAGAGGCCCGTCTGGAGACGAGCCAGCTTCCCGCGCGCACCTCTTTCGAGGTGCCCCCGCCCCTGGAAACGGACCCCGGCAGGCTGGTCATGAGCGACGTGCTCACCGGCGTGGCTCCCGGGCCCGACGAGTCCTATCCCGGACTCCCCTTCCCCGTCATCCCCAGCCGAACCATCTGGCGTGAAGACCCGGTCCGGCTTTACGTGGAGCTGTACCATCTGGCCACGGACGAGGTCCGTGTCGCCCGCTACCGTTACGAGTTCACCATCGAGCCCGTCTCGGAGGGCGACCCGGCGCCGCCCGGCGCCCGCTCCGTGACCCTATCCATGGATCTGGAATACCGGGGCCCCACGGCGCGGGACGTCTTCGACATCGACATCTCGGCGCTGCCGCTGGGCACCGCCCGCGTTCGTGTGCGGGCGACGGACCTGCAATCGGGCCAGGTTGCGGAGCGCTCCATTCCCATCGAGATCGTGCGCTAGGAGCCTATCCGGGTAATGCAGCGGGCCGCGTTGGGCGCAGGGGAGGAAAGTCGCGCTTCCCCCCGCTCAGCCGTACCCCCCTGA
Source organism: Gemmatimonadota bacterium (assembly GCA_046756305.1). Lineage (GTDB taxonomy): Bacteria > Gemmatimonadota > Gemmatimonadetes > Longimicrobiales > Gaopeijiaceae > JBHHWB01. The sequence goes on along the minus strand of JBHHWB010000004.1, from coordinate 14,241 downwards.
GGGGTCAGATCCCGCTCCGGTGCACCGAACTGGTCCGGAAACGGCCTCAGCGGACTCCGGTGCGGATTTCAGCCTCCAGATCCTGCACCACACGCTGGACCCACTTGCGGAAGTCGGGCGTCAGGGGAAGCTCCTGCCACTCCCGGGTTCGTTCGGTGCGCACCTGGTGCTCCACGGTGAGGGAGATCCGGAAAACGCTGCCGCTGCGGCGCCCGTCCAGGATGAAACGCGTACGCGTCCGGGTGATCCCCTGCTCCCGCTCGTCGGGCTGAGGGTCCTGGACGACCCATTCACTCTCGATGTTGATGGTGGCGTACTGCTCATTCCGCCGATAAATGGGAATGGCGTACTTGCGGAAGATCTTGTCCACACCCTCGCTGAGGGTGCTGTAGCTGACACGCCCGAGATTGGCGGTGAAGCGGGTGGGGTCCGTGTTCCCCACGCCACCTCCGGCCGAGGCGCAGGCTGAAAACGCCAGAATTCCAAACAGGACAAGCACGACTCTCTTAGCCTTCATCCTCAGAACCTCCCCGGCGGGTGGGAGCTGCCGGAACACGCGTGGAGCCGGCGCCCCCAAAACGGACGTTATGAATGCCTTCAGGAAGTATCCCCGCCCCGGGAATGCTGCGCAAGGTGTGGATCTTCCCCGCCGGAAGCGCAGGCCGGTGTTCTCACCCTTCCCAGAGGACGGTCTGGGGGTGGAAGGCGGCCCAGGCGAACCAGAAGGACACGACCGCCGTCTCCGCCGGCTCCAGGCGCGATCCCTCCAGAGCGCCCCTCACCACCCCGCCCTTCACGTTCCACACACTCCCTGTCTCCACGTCAACGATTTCACCGTTCCGCATCTCGAAGGTCAGGGGACCCGATGGGCCCACCGGTGAGTCGATGGGAGAGATGAGCTCCGATCCGTAGCCCACGGCAGTCTCACCAGCTCGATCCCAGAAGACGACATAGCGCTCCTCGCCGAGGGATACGTTTTCGGCCCAGACGGGGCCTTTGGCATCCAGAGCCAGGAAGGGAAAGGCGATCGCCTGGCCTTCGGGGCCCACGAGCCCAAGCACACGTTCCTTAGGAGGGCGGCGCGGGTCGGGATCTCCTCCGATGGGAACGAAAGGCTTCTCATAGAGATCCTCGTAACTCCCATAGGGATACTGACGGTAGTTGCGGTCGAACCCCGTCCGGCTCGAAAGCACCCGTGTCTCCGGGTACAGCTCCAGCCACCGGCCCCACGTGAACTCCCGCACGGCCACCTGAGGAAGGGGCGTGTTCTTCTTGGGTCCGCATACCGCCCCGGCGGCCAGCTGAGGCCAGAGGGATTCGAGGTCGCGCCGGTCGTACATGACCAGGTTGTTCAAAAAGAGAAGCCCGGAGACGCCGAACTCGGCGCCCTCCACCGGCGCCCGGTCGAAGGCGACGGAAGATCCGGTGAGGGGACAGTAGGTGACCACGATAGGCTCCTCTCCCACATTGAGGTTCACGATCTCGTGCCACCACAGGATGTTGTGGGGAATGGCGAGAACCTGCCCTTCCATTTCCAGACCGATGATGCGTGAGGAGGGATCCAGATACGAGGCCGACGGATCGTCCGGATCCACGAACTCGGGATCGGTAAGGGCGGGAATGCCGTCTTTTGGCACGCCTCCATTGTAGAAGAGCGCCTGGTTGACGGTACAGAACGGACCCGTGTCCAGCGCCACCCCGGCGGAGGTGAGGTCGTCGCCCCCGCACGCCCCGCTCACCACGATCCCGAGGGCGCCCCCCATAGACGTCCATCTCCGCAGACCAGCCATCCACACCCCTCCTTGCGCTCGCGAATCTCCCCTCCCCCGTCCTCCCCCCTCTGAACGCGCGGCAGGCGGGCGCCGGTCCACAAAAAGAAACCGCCGGGGGAGCGAGCTCCCCCGGCGGCTCGCGGGGCTTTCGGCGGAAAGCCCTTTACAACGCCGCGGATCAGTGCATCCAGGCCGCGGGCGCCGCCGTATTGGCGTGGTTGATCTTTTCAAAGATCTTGGCACGCTCGGCGATCTTGTTGAAGTCGAAGTCCACGTCGCTGATGATATCGGGCGCCGAGCCCTCACCACCACCGCCGAAGGTGTAGATGTCCTGCAGGAGCACCAGCAGCTCCTTGCCGGGCACAGGGAACTGGATGGGCGTGTTGGGACGCAGGTCCTCCCATCCTCGGTCATCGAAGAAAGCGATGCCGGTTCCCGTGTGCCACACCTCGTGGCGCTTCTCGTACTTCAGTGCGTCCCACACGTCGCCGCAGGAGCCGTTGGCCTTGCGCGGCGTGCAGCGCGCACCCGATGTCCCCGACGTGGTCAGGGCGGGGAGTCCGCCGTTGGCCACACGGGTCTTGTTGATGAGATCCACCGCCGCCTGGGTGTTGCCGGCGCGCAGCTCCGCCTCGGCGACGAGGAGATCGAGCTCCTCCTGGATGATCTCATCCATGTTGCCGATGGCGTTGTTGGCGTTGAACGCCTTCCACCGGTTGTCCCCGTAGGGCGAGAAGTGGTAGATACCACGCTCGGGGCGGAAGGGCGACGGTCCCTCGTACAGATAATACGGGGTGCTGGAGCCTCCCACGTTGTCGGGATAGCGGGCGTCATCCGTGTCGATGTCGAAGGGCTCCTGCTTGCTGTACTGGCCGGCGGCGTTGAACGCCTCCCACTGCTGCCAGGCGCCCGACTGGTCCGCCGGTCCCAGCATGGCCAGGTCCACACGGGACCAGCCCGGACGGGTGCCCCCGTAGGTCTTCAACACATCGAACCAGACGCCCCCGAACCAGGGGAATCCATCCCCCACGGGAATGAACTCGATTCCCTGCTGCGCCTCGCTCTTGATGGCGCTCCAGTTGGCGGCGTCTCGCTCGGCCTTGGTACGCCCCACCGAGGCCATGAAGCGGGCCTTGTAGGCGTGGGCGATTCCGGCCAACTCGGTGTTGGTCACCTCCACGTTGGCCATCCAGCTCGACGGGATGGTGAAGGACTGGCCGGACATGCTGATGGCCTGGTCCAGATAGCCCAGTGCAGCGTTCATGACCTCGGTGTAGGGCTGCATCTCCGCCGTCTCGAGATCGGTGGTCTCGTCCAAAATGAAGGCCTTGTCGTAGATCAGGGCCAGGTGACCGAGGGCCCACCCCTGTACGAACCGGGCGAAGGTCTCAGCGCGATGGGTGTCGGCGCCGTTGGTGCCGATCTCCACCCCGCCCTGGATGGCCAGGAGGCCGTCGCGGATGGCGGCGAGCGCCGAGTAGCTGAAGAACCAGGGGTCCTCAATCACGTAGGAATAGGAATACGACGGGTCATTGTTGATGGCCTGTCTCGGCTCGGACGAGATGTCCTTCATCATAAAGTTGCCCCAGGAGGCCGTGTGCTCGTCGGCGGCCGTGCTGAGGGCGGGTCCAGGTGCCCATTCGTGCATGCCACGCCACGCGCTGAGGAAGGCGCCCGAAATCAGGCTCTCCACGTCCCCAGGCGTTGAAATGGCACGCTCACGGTCCGGCGCGTTCAGGTTCTCCACAGCGAGATCCGCACAGGCGGTTCCCAGGAGAGCCACGCCGACCAGGGCAAGCATGCGAACTCTCTTCATGGTTTGTCTCCGTTCATGTCCTGTTCAGCTGAGTGTGTTCCCGGGGGTATCGGACCCGGCCGGAAGCTCCGGCCGGGTCCACCCAAGGAGGCACACAGCGTCAGAAAATCAGCTCCAGGCTCGCGGTGATGGTCCGGAAGTTCGGATACGAATAGTTGTCGATCCGACCGATGGCATCCGAGCCACCCGAGGCCTGACCCACTTCGGGGTCGTATCCGGTGAAGTCCGTCCAGGTCTTGAGGTTGCGCCCGATGAGGTTCAGGGTCGCGCTCTCCAGACCCAGCGTGCTGCCACCGAAGAAGCGCGCGAGTTGGTCTGAGTCAAAGGTGTACCGGAGCGAGAGCTCGCGGAGCTTGAGATAGCTCCCGTCTTCCACGAAGGCGCTGCTGAAGTCGTTCACGTCGTAGAGGACCGAGTAGTACGCAACCGGCTTCTTCAGTTCGTCGGGCTTGCCGGTCTGGTCGGCCATCTCGCCGCGCCATTCCCGCAGGGCCCACTGGGCCGTCTGGTTGTAGATGTCCGCGCCCTGCTCCATGTCGAAGAGGGCATACAGACTCAGGTTCTTGTACCGGAAGTTGCTGGACCACGACAGCGTGAAGTCGGGCGTCGTGTTGCCCAGCGGCAGGAAGTTGTTGCCGTCGGCGTCCACAGCGTAGAAGGGCATACCCCAGTCGTAGCTGTTGCCGCCCGACTCACCGCTGGTCCCCCAGAGCTGCTTGGAGAGCCCGTCGGTGTAGCTGTTGCCCGCACCCACGAACACGAGGTAACCGTCGTCGTTCACCTGGAACTGGGAGCAGTCCACCCCGCTGGGCAGGTCATTGCAGCTCGACGCGAAGCGGTGGCCGTAGAAAGCGCCCAGGGGCTCACCTTCCCGGATCCAGAAGAAGCTGGACCGGTAGGGCGGCACGTCGAGCTTCGTGATGGTCTGGCGAATCCGGTCGAAGTTGACCCGGGCCGACCAGCTCATATCCGCCGACTCGATGAGAGACGCCTCCAGGCTTGCTTCGAAGGCCGTGCTCTCCAGCGTTCCCGCGTTCCGCCACTGGCTCTGGAAGCCGGCGAAGCCGGGCAGCGGCACCTGGAGGATCTGGTCCGTCACCTTGGTGTCGGCGTAGGCCAGGCTCAGGGAGTATCGGCTCAGGAACACCAGGTCCAGGCCGAATTCCTGCTCCTGGGCAAAGGCGGGCTTCAGCTTCTTGTTCCCCAATGTGACGGGAAGAATCTGACCCTGAGAGACGGAGTAGGTCTCGTACTGGGCGCTGAACCGCGGCCGGTCACCGGCGGTGCCGTAGGAGTAGCGAATCTTGAACTCGTCGATGGCGTCGAAGGGCCAGAAGTCCTCCTGGGCGATACGCCACGCTCCCGATGCGCGGTAGTAGGTCTGCCACCGCTCCTCGGGACCAAAGAGGGAGGAACCGTCACGGCGGACCATGACGTCACCCACGTACTTACCCTGGTAGTCGAAGGCGGTGATGAAGAAGTACCCCTCGGCCGTGATGTCCTGAATGGACGAATTGACGTTCTTCCCGTTCTGCAGGTTCCCCAGAGAGGGAACGTCGGCCACGGCGAAGTCCTGACCCTCGGCCGAGAAGGTCTCGGTATGCTGGTCCTCCAGGAGGTAGCGCAGCTTGGTCCGCGTGGTCAGGTCACCGAAGGCGTAGTTGATGGACGCCGTCAGCGACGCGTTGATGTCGTTGGAGAGGGCGTCATTCTTGAAGAGGGATCCCCCGAGGGGGTCCGCCTCGAGCTGCTTGTAGCCCTTGGGGTACAGGTCCGTCCGGTTGAAGTCATACCGGTCGATGGAGAAGTTCCCCTCCACGTCGAACCAGGACGCCGGCGAGTAGCGCACGAAGGCGGACCCCATGAAGCGGTCGCGCTTGTCCGTGGTCTGGCGGTTCTCGATCTCGTAGAGAGGATTCTCCTCGAGGGAAAGCGGGTCCGCAGCGATGCGGAGGGTGCCATCCTCGTCCAGCGCAGTCAGGTCAACGTTGGGCGGAAGGAAGGTGGCCGAAAAGAAGGGACCCGATCCCACCTCGTCCTGAATGGACTGGGCGTAGTAGGTGTTGAGCGAGATGTCCAGGTTGTCCCACACCTGATGATCGATGTTGAGACGGAAGTTGCGGCGCTTGAAGCCGTCGTTGCCCGTCAGAATGCCTTCTTCCCGATCGTTGGTGAAGGAAGCCCGGTAGTTGCTGCTCCCGCTGCGGCCCTCCACGGCGACGTAGTTGGAGTAGAAGTTTCCGCCGTTGAACAGCACGCTGAGCTGATCGTACGTCGGGCCGATATACGGGTTGTCCTGGAAGGTCCGAGCCGGGTCCTGGCTGCCGTCGAAGCCGTCCAGACAGACCGTCACGCCCTGCCCGATCTGGTCCCAGGAGAACTCGGTGCCGTCGCAGGCCACGTAGGCGGACCCGCTGGCGTTGATCTTGTACGGGTGGGCGTTGGAGAGGCCGATGCGGCCTTCCAGGTCCTGGGAGCCGTACTCGTTCCGCACCGTCACCCGGGACTGATCCACGCTGAGGCCCGAGCCGCGCTTGGTTTGGATCTGGACGACGCCGTTGGCCGCCCGCGATCCGTACAGGGAAGACGCCGCGGCGCCCTTCACCACCTCCACCGACTCCACGTCCAGGGCCTCAATGTCGGCCAGAGTGTTGTCGGTGATGACGCCGTCCACGATGATGAGCGGCGCCTGAGATCCGGTGATGGTTGTCGGGCCGCGCAGCATGATGGACGCCTCGTCCCCGGGCTTCCCGGATCCGCGAACGACCTTCACGCCGGCCATCTTGCCCTGAATGAGCCCGTCCGCCGAAGGCGAAGGTACGGGCATGTCGGCCACGTCCACCTTTTCCACGGTGAAGGGCAGCTTCACCCGCGGCGTCTCACCGGCCACGCCGGTGACCACGAGTTCCTGCAGCTTCAGCGCCGTGGAGTTGACGCGCAGCTCGACGGTGGTGGTCTGTCCCGCCGAGACCGTAACGGTCTCCTCTGCGGGGGTGTATCCGATGAGCTCCACGCGAAGCTGGTGGGTACCCACCGGAACATTGAGGATGAGGAATCGACCCTGCTGATTGGTCAGCCCGCCCATGTTCAGAGCGGGAATAAAGACCTGGGCCGATTCCAGCGTGCGCCCACTTGTTGCGTCGACCACGGTACCGGTAATGGTTCCGGTAGCCTGGGCCGCCGCGGGCGCGGCGTGAGCGGCGAAGACCAGCGCCGCCCCAGCCAGAATCGGTACACACTTACCCCAAAGCTTCATCGGGTGCCTCCTTGGGGGTTGGAACGGAATCGTACGCGGTGGTCAAGCCGCGCACGTCGAGAGAGGCGTCCATGCTGACGTACCACGGACACCGCGACCGGAAACCTCCGCGCCCCATGGATGGGATGCGGAAGCCGATCGGAGAGAAATGTCTTGTAGGGAAAGCGAACGAGGTGTGGCTCCAAACCCTTCTCCCGCAGACGTGGCGTACCCCGGCAGTCGTCCCTCCCATGCCCCTCCGCCACCCCACACCTAGCGGGATCGGCGCTCCCTCGAACCCTCCGGGAGCAGCCGGGTATCGGCCCCCTGGCCGACCCTGGACTATGACGCCTTTGTCACGTTCGTGTCAAGGGTCGCACGCCCCTTGACACGTGGGTTTTCAGGCTAACAAGCGGCGCGCCTAATCCCCTTCCGCCAGGAGCCTGCGGAGCTGCGCCCCGTTCCGTCCCCACCCCGGCGTGGACCGCCGCAACGGCATACGGGTAACAAGTGCTGGCACGCAGCTTGCTCCATTGGCCACCGAAGATGAAACGGCGGAGGAGGCATGCCTCCCTCCCCGCCCTCCCCCTGGAAAACCGATCCGGATCAAGATGGCGAGAGCGCGACCCAGCAGACCGCAACAAGTCGGTGCGAAAAAGGGATCCCGGTTCGGGAGGATCCTGCGCCCCCGAGTCTTCATCCTTCCCCTGGTTTTTCTCCTCGCCGCCGGAGCCGGGGGCGCCTGGGGAAGCTGGCGGAACCTGTGCGCCGGAGACCGCTGCCCGTCCATCGCCCAGATCAAGACGTGGGAGCCGGAGCAGACCAGCAAGCTGCTGAGCCACGACGGCCGCCTCATCGCCGAAATCGGATACGAGCGCCGTACCCCGGTTTCCATTCACGCTCTTCCCGACTATGTGCCCCAGGCGGTCATCGCCATCGAAGACAACCGCTTCTATCGTCATCACGGTTTCGATCCCCGGGGCATCGCCCGCGCCGCCTTCGGCGTCCTCACAGGGCGCAACCTGGGCGGAGGAAGCACCATCACGCAGCAGCTTGCGCGGAACATGTTCGACCAGATCGGCTTCGAGCGCCGCATCACGCGCAAGCTGAAGGAGGTCCAGGTGGCGCTGGACCTGGAGCGCTCCTACACCAAGGACCAGATCCTGGAGGCCTACCTCAACGAGATCTACATGGGCCGGGGGTACGGCTTCCAGAACGCGGCACGGAACTACCTGGGCAAGGACGTCACCGAGGTGAATCCGGCGGAAGCGGCGCTCCTGGCGGCCATCCTCAACGTTCCGGCGCGCTACGATCCCTTCCGCCACCCGGAGAACGCTCTGCGGCGAAGAAATCTGGTCCTTACCCGTATGGCCCAGGAAGGCTACCTGACCGAGGAGGAAGCCGAGCGCTGGAAGAAGTGGCCCCTCCCCGAAAAGGAGCCGGAAGGCGGAACGCAGGAACTGGCACCCTACTTCCAGGAATGGGTGCGCCAGATCCTGGATTCGCGCTTCGGCGACGCTGTCTACCGCAAGGGACTGCGGGTCTACACCACCCTCGACGTGGAGATGCAGAAGGCGGCCCAGGGGGTCATGGAAGCCGGGTGGGCCGCCATCGAAGCGGACCCCAACTTCGAGCACCCCCTGTACGAAGAGTTCGACACGGTTCGCAGCTTTCCCGGATCGACGCCTTACCTGCAGGGCGCCTTCATCGCCCTGGATCCCGTCACGGGACACGTGAAGGCGCTCATCGGCGGGCGCAACTACCAGCAGTCCAAATTTGACCGGGCGCGGCTTGCCAAGCGCCAGGCCGGATCCTCTTTCAAGCCCTTCGTCTACACGGCGGCCATCGCCAGCGGCATTCCGGCGTCCCACATCGTGGTGGACGCGCCGGTGGTTTACAGCCAGGTGAGTGGAGAGGATTGGCGCCCGTCCAACTTCACCGAGGAGTTCAAAGGGCCCATGACCATCCGCGAAGGGCTCTACACCTCCACCAACATGATCGCCATCAAGCTGGGCTGGGAGGAGGTGGGCATCGAAACGGTGGCCCAGACGGCGCGGCGCATGGGAATCCAGACGGAGATCGAGCGCTTTCCCTCCACCACCATCGGCGCCGCCGAGGTGATTCCCATTCAGGTGGCGGAAGCTTACTCCTCCTTCCCTACCATGGGCACCAAGGTGCGGCCTTTCCCCATCCTTCGCGTGGAGGACGCCGACGGCAACGTCCTCTGGGAGCCCCAGCCGGAACGGACCCAGGTCCTGGACTCGCTGGTAGCCCGCATCATGATCTCCATGCTGGAGGACGTGGTCACCCGGGGAACGGGGTACAACGCCATCCGACGCGTGGCCGGCCTGCCTCCGGAGGTTCCTGCGGCGGGAAAGACGGGCACCACCAACGACGGAACCGATGTCTGGTTCACCGGCTTCACCCCCAACCTTCTGGCCACCGTCTGGTTCGGCATGGACACGCCGGTGCCCATCTTTGCCCTGGGCCCCGGGAAGCGGCAGGCGACGGGGGGCGGCCTGGCTGCACCCGTCTGGGGTCGTTTCATGAAACGGGTCTATTACGGGTGGGAAGCCACCCAAGACGGGGATGAAGGTACTCCCGCCCTCCTCCCCGTTCCGGCCCCGTGGCCGCTCCTTCCGGGCCTGAAGGCGGTTCTGGTAGACCGAAAGACGGGTAAGCTCGCCTCGCGCTGGTGCGACCCCAAGGACCAGTACGTGGAGTACTACATCCCGGGCACCGAGCCCACCGAGTACTGCGACCGCTCCGGTTCACGGCGTTTCCGAATCCCCCGCATCCGGCGTTAGCCGGAACCGGAGGGGCGCCGGCCTAAAACGCCTCCACGCCCTCCACCGTCACCCGATGGGAGACCAGGGGACGGAGCGCCACCGCGCTCACCGTGCCGCTCGGGCCGTCGGAGTCGTCCGCGCCCCTACCGGCAGCGGCGGCGGCGTTGGGGACCTCGGCGATGGTGACGGCACCCTCCAGGATACGCGCACCCGCCTCGGCGCCGTCCTCATCCCGGGCGTGCACGCGGCCCAGAGGCCGGCCCTCCTCCACCTTGTCTCCAGGGCGCACGGCGAGTTCGAAACCCACCGCCAGGTCGATCTCCTGATCCATGCGGACGCGCCCTCCACCCAATCGCACCACGCCCTCGCCCAACGGACGGGGGTCGAGGGCCGTTACCTCGCCGGAGCGGGGGGCCGTCACCTCTCGTACCACGGGAGCCGCCGGGAGGCGGCTCGGGTCGTCCAGCACGGTGGGGTCTCCCCCCTGGGCCTCGACGAGGCCCGCCATGCGCTCCAGCGCGTCGCCTCCGTCCAGCGCGGCCTCGGCGCGGGCCCGCAGACGCCCCAGGCCGTCGTCGCCCTCGGGCCACGCCAGCTCCATCATCTCCGCCACCTCCCTGAGGACCAACTCGCGCAGGTCGGGGGGGCCTTCCCCCCGGAGGCAGGCGATGGCCTCCCGTGTCTCCAGGGCGTTCCCCACCGCCCAGCCCAGGGGGCGGTCCATGGCGGTGAGGAGCGCTACCGTGGGCAGGCCGCGCCCGGTCCCGGCGGCCACCATGGTGCGCGCCAGCTCCAGGGCCCGGTCCTCCTCGGGAATGAAGGCGCCCGAGCCAACCTTCACGTCCAGGACAAGCCCGGTGAGCCCTTCCGCCAGTTTCTTGCTCATGATGCTGGCGGCGATGAGGGGGATGACGGGCACGGTGGCCGTCACGTCGCGCAGGGCGTAGAGCCGGCGGTCCAGGGGGGCGATCTCCGCCGTCTGTCCGATCATGGCACACCCCACCCGGCGGAGAACGTTCTCGAACTCGGCCAGGGTGAGGCCGGTGCGGAAACCGGGAATGGATTCCAGCTTGTCCAGCGTTCCCGTCGTGTGGCCCAGTCCCCGCCCCGACATCATGGGCACGTACATTCCCAGTGCGGCCGCCAGGGGCGCCAGCACCAGGGAGACCTTGTCCCCTACCCCGCCGGTGGAGTGCTTGTCAATGCGGGGACCGTCCAGGTAGGAGAGGTCCAGGACCGATCCCGACTTCAGCATGGCCTCCACCAGGGTGGCCGTCTCCGCGTCGTCCAGGCCCCGGAAATAGGTGGCCATGAGGAAGGCGGCCATGTGGTAGTCCTGGATCTCGTCCTCCAGGTACGCCCGTAGAAAGGCGCGAAACTCCCCCGGCTCCAGGGACCGGCCGTCACGCTTTTTCTCGATGGTCTGCGTCGGAATCATATCCGGCCCTTTCGACCTGGTCCGGTCAACGGGGCCGGCGATCTGCCTGCTGGCGTGCGGCCCTTCCTCGGGTTGCGTGCTCAGGGAGCGGCAAAGAAGCTAACGAACGAAGCGCTCGCGGGCCCCCTGGAGGGCGTCGTCCACCCGCCCCTTTACCTCATCGGCGATCTCATCCCAGCGCTCGGTGGCCGTGTCCCGAAAATCTCCCGCAGCCCGGCGGAGCCGCTTCCGGGTCTTGCGCCCGGGCTGGGGAGCGGTGAGGAGGGCCACGCCCGCGCCGATCGCCGCACCCAGGATCAGGCCCGACAGGAAGTTCAGCACCTGCGTCTCATGATCGTATTCCATGGTCCCCTCCATCTCAGAATCAGCCCGCCCGTTCGGCACAACACTCCCATCACTCTATATTAGCGCAGTACCCTCAGGGAGACGAGACAGGAGGAGGAATGAACGGCCCCGAACGACCCACCCGTGACGTTGCGGTCCCCGTGTCCATTTTCGCCGTGCTCCGGAGCAAGCTGGCGGAAGAGGCGGGGGAGCTGCCGGCCATCCATGCCATGCACGCGGCCGGTTACCAGGCGGGAGTGGACGCCGCCCAAAGCCTGGCGGCCTCGGGGCCGGAAGCCCTGGCCGGACTCTCGGAACGGAGGTTCTGGAGTTCCCTCTCTCAATTCACATCCCGGCGGGGTTGGGGTTCGCTGTCCCACAGCGACCTCCACGACGCCGTGGGGCTCCTGGAGAGCCGGGACTGGGTGGAGTCGGAAGGGAGCGAGACCCAGCCGGACGCTACGTGCTCCTTCACCACCGGCTTCCTTTCCGGGCTCCTCACCACCATCGCCGGCGGCCCCATCGCCGTCCTCGAAGTCGCCTGCAAGGGCCGGGGGGACGACGCCTGCGCCTTTGCCTTCGGATCGGAGGCGGCCATCCACGAACTGTACGGCCAGCTTCTGGACGGACAGGAGCTCCCCGCCGCTCTCGCGGCCCTCTGAGTCGCGCGGATCCAGGTTGTGCGGGCCCTCGGTGTGGATGTGGGAGAACGACGCATCGGGCTGGCCGTGAGCGATCCCACGGGGACCATTGCCACGCCTCTGGAAACCATCACCCGGCGCGCCGGAAAACGATGGCCACTGGCGCGGATGGAGGAAATCGCCCGGAACCACGAGGTGGAGCATCTGGTCGTGGGACTCCCCCTGGACCTCTCCGGAGAGGAAAACGAATGGTGCGCCCGAGTACGCGAAGTCGGCGATGGCCTGGCACGCCGGCTCGGGGTTCCCGTGACCTACGTGGATGAGCGCATGACCTCGAAGCGCGCCGAGCGGGCCGTGCGCGGAATCGGCCTGAAAAAGTCGGCCCGGGAAGAAAAGGGCCGCGTGGACGCCGCCGCCGCCGCCCTCATCCTTCAGGCCTGGCTCGACGGCGGGAAGAAGTCGTGAGGGAAATTCGCCGGCGGCGGCGCGCCGCGCTCCTCGCCCTCCTGGCCGTCGCGGCAGGCACGGGGGCATGCGCCCCCTCCCCGCCCTCCGAGGACACCGAAGCGGTGGACATCGTCATCCCCGACGGAGCCACCTTTCAGGCCGTAGCCGATACGCTGGCGGCCCACGGGCTCATCAACCGCCCGCGCACCTTCGCGGTGTACGCCCGGCTGCGGGGTGTGGACGGGAAGGTGAAGGCGGGACACTACCTCATCCCCCCGCAGGCGTCCTGGGGACAGCTTCTTCACATCCTCACCACGGGGCGGGTAGCCACCGTACCTCTCACCATACCCGAAGGCCTCCGCCTGACCCAGATCGCGCCGCGCATTGCCGAGGTGAGCGGTGTGTCGGTGGATTCGGTCATGAAGATTCTGGCCGCGCCGGGAGCCGACTCGGTCTACGGCGTGCCGGGTCCGGGGCTGGAGGGGTACCTCTTTCCCGACACCTATCACTTCGCCCGCGGCGTGTCCCCCCGGAGCATGATCCGCACCATGGTGGACCGGTACCATCAGGTGTGGACACCCGGGAGAAGGGCGCGCCTCGATTCCCTGGGGATGTCGGAACGGGAGATCGTGACCCTGGCGTCCATCATCCAGGCCGAAGCGCGCAGGACCGCCGAGATGCCCCTCATTTCCAGCGTGTATCACAACCGCCTACGCAGGGGCTGGCTTCTCCAGGCGGACCCCACGGTGCTGTATGCGCTGGGGGGCCCGCGGGAGCGTCTCCTCTACGCCGCCATCGACTCGGTGAAGGACAACCCCTACAACACCTACACCCAGCCGGGGCTACCCCCGGGGCCCATCGGCAGTCCCGGCGAGAAAGCCATCGACGCAGCCCTCCATCCCGCGGAAACCAACTATATGTATTTCGTCGCCCGCCCCGGCGGGCACCATGTCTTCACCCGCACCCTGGCGGAGCACAACCGGGCCAAAGCCAGGGCCAGGCGGGAGTTCGACTCGCTGCGGGCCACCGGCGCCGGTGGAGGGCTCACTGATGGACAACGGTGATCTGGCCCGCAGGCTTCGGCTCATCGTCCTCACCGATCGAAAGCTCGCCGCGCCGGCGGATGTCACCACGGTCGTATCGCATGCTCTCGCTGCGGGAGCACCGGCGGTGCAACTCCGAAACAAAGGAGATTCGGCGAGGGAGCTCCTGTCCGTAGGGCGCGACCTGCGGGCCCTCACCCGGGAGGCCGACGCCCTCTTCTTCGTGAACGATCGCTTGGACGTGGCCCTCGCCCTGGACGCGGATGGTATCCACCTGGGTCCGCACGATCTCCCCCTGGCCGCAGCCCGTTCGGCGGCCCCTCCGGGATTCCTCATCGGATGTTCCGCGGATGACCCCGAAGTTGCGCGAGCCGCCGTGGCCGACGGCGCAGATTACATCGGGTGTGGAACGGTCTATCCCACCACGACCAAGGCCGACGCCGGCGATGTGGTGGGGCTGGAGGGGCTGCGTCGAGTCGGAGAGTCCGTACCCGTTCCGGTGGTGGCCATCGGGGGCATCACGCCCGAGCGCGCGTCGGAGGTGGCGGCGACCGGCGTGGCGGGAATCGCCGTGGTAGGCGCAGTCATGGCCGCGCCGGATCCGGCGAAGGCGGTCCGGCAACTTCTGGCTCCGTTCAACGCTTAGCGATCCTTCGTTTCAGCCCCCAGGAGCCTGTCCGGGTAATGCAGTGGGCCGCGCCACCCGTGACTCCGTCACGGGTACCCGGGTCTTGCG
>JBHHWB010000003.1:0-81480 GCA_046756305.1 Gemmatimonadota bacterium | reverse complement strand
CGGCATTGGCGAACTCAATCACGCCGTCCTCGTCTATGATCACCACCGCACTGAGAACTGAGTCCAGCAGCTCGTTGACCAGGAGCTGCACTTCTCCGGGGATGCGCTTCTCCATCAGTCGCAGCGCGGCGCGGCGTCTCCCCAGGAGAAAGCCCGCGGCAGTCAGAACCAGAGGAGCGGAGTCAATGATCCAGTAGAGAGGCTCCGTAGCCTGAAGCCGGAGCAGCGACCCCGGCGTCAGCGGTACGCCGTCGAGGATGACATCCAGAACCATGGCCGCTATAGGAAACACGCACCCGAGCGCGAACCCCGACAGTGCGTATCGCCAAGCAGTATGGCGCAGCATACGTGCCGACGCCGGGCGGCCCCTACTCACCCTGGTCCAGGACACGCTCAACCTCCCGTTTCAGCTTGTCGATCCCAACCGGTTTCTCCACGAACCCGGCGCGTGTACCGTCCACACCGGGAAGCCGAACCTCTCCCTGAAGAAACCCCGATATATAGATGACAGGCACCCGGTATCCCAGCTCTGCGATCCTGGACACCAAGGTCAGCCCGTTCATATCCGGCATCACCACATCGGTGATGAGGAGGTCAATGCGATCCCCGAATTCTGCAAAGAGGTCCAGCACGTGCCGCGCATTTCGGGCGTCCAGCACGTTATGTCCCATGCGCGACAACGACCGCGTCAGTGAATGCTCCACACTTTGATCGTCGTCGACCAGGACGATGAGCGCAGCGGTGCGCCCCCGGTCCACGGAGCGCACCGTGTCCTTCGCCTCCCCGGCTCGTCCCTTCGCCGGGGGATCCGGATCCAACGCAGCAGCCGGTCGCCCGAAAGCCTCGACCCGATTCCGCCCCGACTCCTTGGCCTTGTACAGGGCGTGGTCGGCGGCCGCAATCAGAAAGTCGGGCGACCCCATGCCCTCTCTGAATTCCGCCACCCCCGCGCTGACCGTGACCCTTCCCCACGTCAGCTCCAGATCCTGCAGCGCCCTGCGCACCCGCTCCGCGTAGGCCACCGCGTCGTCCAGCGCGCATGGTGAAAGAACCGTGAGGAACTCCTCCCCTCCATACCGCGCCGCCAGATCCATGCGCCGCGTCTCGCGCCTCAGAACGCCGGCAAAGGCCCGCAGCACTTCGTCCCCGGCCGCGTGGCCGTGGCGATCATTAAAGCGCTTGAAATGGTCCACGTCAAAAAGGACCACTGCGAGGGGCCGCCCCCGCACCGCGGCCGCAAACATGCGATCCACATGCAGGTCGGCCTCGCGCCGGTTGGGAAGTCCGGTCAGATGATCCGTGCGCGCCTGTTCCTCCGCATCGACGCGTTCGCGGTGGAGGAGTTCGGCAAGCAACGCGATGCCGCAGGCGATGAGAAGGTAAGTGACCACCACACCCAACATCCAGGGCCATGCCGGGGGCTCGGCGCCGGTCAGGAGGAAGGCGGCGTGCGCTGCGGCGAGGCCTGCCATTCCCGCCGCCAGGGCGAGAGCCGCACCCCGCCACCCTTTGTAGTACGCCAGAAGAAACCCGGGCAGGAGCGGCATGATCCACAGCAACGGCCCGTTTTCGTGGCTCATCCAGCCGGGCCTCAGCCACACGATGGCCGCCGGCACGAGCAACGCCGCGACGGACAGCAGGGCGGCACGCACGGGTAATCGCCGCGGTCCATCGTTCGGCACCTGCAACGCCGGGTCGTGGCTCAACGTCCACATGGGCACGCTCCTGGGTCGCTCGCTTGGAGGGAAAACGATCAGGGGGGCGGGATCGCAGGAGTCCACGGCCGTCAGCATTCCCCCGGGCCATGCCCGAGTGCGCTGGCCAACCTGCGCCAACTATAGGGTCAAGTACAAACTTTTACAACGGGCAGGAAAGGGGAGTCGCGGTGGTCGAGGGCGGCTGAACCCAGGCCCTCACCGACCCACTACGGGGTGCCGCCCTCGGCCAGATCGTTGCGCTCCACGAGCAGCCTTCGGAGCGCCACGGCGTCCTGGAGGGCGAGGCGAAGAAACTCAGCCTCCACCGGCTTCAGGAGGTAGGTGCGCGCTCCGCTCTCGATGCACTCGACGGCCAGTTCGGGGAGGTCCAGGCCGGTGAGCATGATGATCGCCATCTCCGGGTCCCGCCCCTGCGCCCAGGTCAGGAACTCAGGACCCTTCATCCTAGGCAGATCGATATCCAGAAGACAGACGTCGAAACGCTCCTGGCTCAGCCACTGGTCCGCTTCCTCGGCGGAGGCTGCGGTGCGTACGTCGTAGCCGAAGCGGGTGACGAGACGGCTCAATCCGCGCCGCACCTCGAGCTCATCGTCCACGACCAGAACACGGGCGCGGCTCGGCGCCCGCGCCAGGATGTCCTTCCAGCCCAGTCTCTTTCCCATGAAGTCCTCTACACCCTTTCGTTCACCGCGGCCTAGGGATCCGGCTGCGGGCGGCCTCTACATCCTCCATCTTCCAGAGCTCCAGGAGCGTGCGGTTCACCTCGCGGGAGATGTCGAAATCCTTCCGCCTCTGGGCTCGCTGAGCCTCCACCACCTCCTGGGCAGTCCGGTGGCTTGCAATCCCGAGAACCAGCCCCAGGCCCAGGGCCAGAAGGACCACGACGAAGCCACCAACGATAACCCGGCGGCGGCGCGCCCGGCGCATGAGTCTCAGACTCCTTCGCGCGATCCGCTCCTCAATTTCCTCCACCCGGCGAAGGCGCGGCGGACCTTCAGGACGCCCGCCTTCCTGCCGGCGGCGGGGGCCTCCGGGAAACGTCCCGCGAATCCTCTCATCCGTCATAACGTCGGCCGATCTCCCCCTTACCCCAATGTGCGCCACCGGCTCCGGCAGCTCTCTAGAGAAGCTATCACCCCTTTCCGTGGGAGATAAGGGGGGAACGGGGCTCTTTCCAGAATCGGAGCGGCAAACAAGATTCATTAGCCGCCCCCCCCCCCTCGCGGAACACTTCCACACCCAACACCTATAAACTGATAAACTGAAGCATGGGATTGCTACACCCCCTCGTCGACCTCGGGATCCTCGGGCTAAGCGCCATCGTTCTTCGGCGGCTCCGCGCCGCGTCCGGTTCTCTCCGACCCAGGCTGGCCGCCATTCTTCTCGCGGCAGGGACCCTCTTCCTGCTCGCGGGCTCTCTGGCAGACCTCCTGGGCTCGGCTTCCCAGTCGCCTTTTCTGCATTCCTTCCTGCCGGAGTGGATCCCTGTCGTCCGCCTCCGAGAGGTGTCTCGCCTTGAAGAGGTGCTTCTCTCCGGCGGGATTCTGCTGGCCCTTCTGGGTCTCGGCGTATGGCTCCCCGCGGTCCGGAAGGCGGAAATGGGCCCCGCCGGCGACCGCCACGGCGCAGCCCGACGTCTTCGAGAAGTGCAGCGCATCGCAGCCCTGGGACTCTGGGAATGGGACATCGAGGCGGACCGGATGGAGTGGTCCCGGGAGACGTACGAGATCTTCTGCCTTTCCCCGGACGTGTTCAAAGGCCGGCTCGAGGATTTCGCCGCGACCATCTGCCCCGAGGACCGAGATCACGTCCTGGAGGCGGTGGACGCCGCCCTCCATCGAGGGGCCCCTTACCGGGTCCGCCACCGCATCGTCCGGCCCGACGGCACCCGAAGGTGGGTGGAAGAGCGTGCCCGGGTTGTACGGGACGCGGAAGGCCGAGCGCTGCGCATGGTCGGCACGGTGATGGACGTCACCGACATAACGGAGGCCCTCCAACGAGCTGCCGAACACTGGGCCCTGCTGGAGGAGACGGGTCAGCAGATCCTGATCCTCCACGAGGAGGGGTGGAGATTCCGGGAAGCCACCCGAGGAGCTCTGGAGAACCTGGGATACGGTCTCGAGGAGATGGAGTCCCTGGACTTCTTCGACGTCTTCCCTGATCTCGACGCCGCCGAGCTGGAGGAAAGACTGCAGGGGTCCACATCGGCGCTTCCCGCCCACGCGCGCATCCCCACGCGCGCCCGGCGGAAGGACGGCTCGACCTACCCCGCCGAAGTAGAGCTCTACGCCACGATCTTCGGCGGCGCCAGGACGCGAGTTGTACTGGTTCGCGATCTGAGCGAGCAGCGCCGTCTCATCAACCGCCTTCGTCAACTCGCCGGAGCTCAGGAGAGGGCGAGGGAAGAAGAACGCGCCGCCCTGGCCCGGGATCTCCACGATGCCCTGAGCCAGACGCTTTCGGCGGCAGGCATGGATCTCGCCCTCCTGAAGGAGTTGGAAGCGGATCCGGAGGCCCTCGCCGTCGCAGATCGTCTCTCCGAACTCGTCCACGATTCCCTCGAGGAAGTGCATCGCGTGGTGCGGCGCCTGCGCCCGGGGCCCCTGAACGAATTGGGGCTGGTGGCCGCCATCGAATGGCTCTGCGACCAGGCGAGGGAGGCCTCGGACGTGCGGTATGACTTCAGGACTTCAGGCGCGGTTCCCGAACCGGTTTCCGACGTATCGGTGGTCGCGTTTCGCGTCGTCCAGGAAGCCCTCACCAACGTGAGGCGGCACGCCGGAGCCACCCACGTGTCGGTGCATCTGGAAGCCGTACCCGATGGAGTGCGCATCACCGTGGAGGACGACGGCAGGGGTGCGGCGCCCGCCGACCTGGCCAGGGGCTACGGCCTCCTCGGAATGCGCGAGCGCGTTGTCCTTCTCGGTGGAACACTGGAAATCGATACCGAACCGGAGAGAGGCTTCCGCCTCGTCACCACCCTTCCTCTTGCTCCCACCAACGGCATCGAGGCTCCGGAAGTGGAGGCGCCATGATCCGCGTGCTGGTCGCCGACGACCATCCCATCGTGCGGGAAGGCTTGAAGAGAGTTATTGCCGGCGCTCCCGACATGGTCCTGGCCGGGGAGGCCGAGTGCGGAGAGGAGGTGCTCTCCTTCCTCGAGAAGGAAAGCGTCGATGTGGTCGTGCTGGACCTGCACATGCCGGGCCCGACCTGCCTCTCCATCATGGAAACTCTGGCTTCCACCTATCCCGGCGCCCACGCGGTGATCGTGACGGCGCAGGACGAGAAAACCTACGCCGCCCGCATGCTGGAGGCTGGTGCGTATGCCTTCCTTCCCAAGGAATCGGCTCCGGGGGAACTCCTCCAGGCCGTCCGGTGGGCGAGCCAGGGGAGACGCTACATCACGCCCTCCGTCGGGGAACGCCTCGCCGAAGCGCTCCGCGGTGAAGAAGGCCCCGCTCACCGACGCCTCTCCCCACGCGAATTCGAGGTGCTGCGCTTGACCGCAAAAGGCGCAAGCACGAAAAGGATCGCCGCCCTTCTGGGAATCAGCCCGAAGACGGTGAGCACCTATCGCGCGCGCGTGCGGGAGAAGCTCGGGTTCGCCTCCCAGGCCGAACTGCTCCGCTACGCCCTCGGGGAAGGTCTGGACCGGGATTGAACCGCAGCGCCTCCGTGTAGGCAGAACCCTACACCCCGCAGGGAAATTCGCAACTCCGCCGGCGCCCCGCCCGACTGTACCCCGCCCCTCGAAGAGCGCATCCTTTGTGAGGAGGCAACACTTTCACTTCGAGCGACGCACCCTGCACGTAGCCCGTCGAGCCCCTTCTTTTACGATGCGGGGCAGAGGCTCACAGCATGCCGTACCGCGTCCTCGTGATCGACGATTCAGAAGCAGTCCGCACCCGTTTGATATCCGCAATGTCCTCCATCCCCGCCGCCGAAGTCGTGGGAGCCGCCGCAACCGCCGACGACGGAATCGCCCTGGCGGCCGCCGAGCAGCCGCATCTTGTAACGCTGGACCTGATCATGCCGGGAAGGAGCGGCCTCCACGCCATTCCCGAGCTGCGACAGGTGGCGCCGGAATGCGAGATCGTCGTCTTCACCGACTATCCGTACCCCGAAGCGCGGCGACACTGCCTGGATTTGGGGGTGACCCACCTTCTTTCGAAAGCGCAGGATTTTGCGAAGCTCCTCACCATCGTGAAGGAGCGGTCTCAAGCCTTCCTCGAGTGATCCCCGCGTTTGGTCGCAGCTTAACAAGATCCGCCATACACCATGTTGTACAGCACCCCATCTTCCGATCCCCCGGCGAGCGGGCACGCACACCTTTTTGACAGTGTGATGGACGCGCTCCCGCAGCAGGTAGCGGTCCTGGACGCCCGCGGGTGCATTGTCGCCGTCAACCAAGCGTGGCAGGATTTTCAGGCGGCCCACGACGACGAGGTGATCCGGGGCGAGGTCGGGGACAACTACCCGCAAAAGCTCACGCACGCCTCGGCCCGATTCCCGGAGGCCTACCCGCGGGACGCACTGGACGGCCTCCGTGCCGTACAGTCCGGGAAGAAGAAGGGGTTCACCCTGCGGTACGAATGCCCCGGCCGGGGCGCGGGGGAGAGTCATTGGTTCGAGATGCACCTCGCGGGTTTTTCACACGCGGGGGAGCGATACACCGCCGTTGCCCACCAAGAGGTCACCGGACGGGTGCGGAGTGAGGCGAGACTGCGTGCATCCGAAGAACGGTTCCGGGCCTTCATGGAGGACGCGCCCCTGGGCATTCTGCGCACCACCCCCGCAGGAGAGGTCCTGGCATGCAAACCCGCGCCCGTCGAGCTTCTGGCTTACGACTCCGCCGAAGAGCTGGAAAAGATGGATCTTTCGCAGAACCTGTACGTGGACCCGGAAGCGCGGAACCGCCTCGTCAAGGAATTGGCCGATGGTACGCTCACCCACGCCGTCGCCGAGTGGAGGCGGCGCGACGGTTCGCCGATCTCGGTGAGGCTCACGAAGAAAGGCATACGGGACCGCTCGGGAAGCCTCATGGAGATCGAATCCATCGTGGAGGACGTCACCGAGCAGCTCCGCACCGCCGAACAACTCCGCCATACTCAGAAGATGGAGCTCCTGGGCGAACTCACCGGCGGGGTGGTGCACGACTTCAACAACCTCCTCAACGTGGTCCTCGCCAACGCGGAGCTCCTCGCGATGGAACTCCGGGAGAAAGGGATGGAGGAGCCTTCGGAGCTTACGGAGATCCGAAGGGCTGGTCGAAAGGGCACCCAGATGGTTCAGCGCTTCCTGGGCTTCAGCCGCAAGTCTCCCTTCGCGCCGGCGCCGCTGGACCTGGCGGCCACCGCCCGCAATACGGTCACCACGTTCGGTTCCCTCCTCTCCGAGGAGATTCGGATCCGGGTCGAGGCCGGCGACGCCATCCCGCTCGTCATGGCAGACGAAGGCTCGGTGGAACAGGTCATCATGAACCTCCTCACCAACGCCCGGGATGCCCTGGACGGACGGGGCGAGGTTACGGTTTCGCTTACCAGACGTGATCCGCCCGACTCGAGTCCCGCCGCCCACCGACCCCGACCGGAAGAGGGTTTCGTTTGCCTTGAGATCTCCGATGAAGGAAGCGGGATGGACGAGGCGACGTTGCCCCGGGTGTTCGAACCCTTCTTCACCACCAAGCCGCTCGGGGAGGGGACCGGGCTTGGCATGTCCATGGTCCGGCATCTGGTCCAGGAACACGGCGGCGAGATCGACATCTCCTCCGAACCAGGCGTCGGGACAACGGTACGTCTCTTCTTCCCGGCGATCTCCAGCCCCGCGGCGGTCTCCGACACTGCGGCGGCGTCCGCACCCGATCACCCTCGGGAGAGGGCGTCCGTCCGCAGGGGAGCCGGAGGCACGGAGACGATCCTCCTCGCCGAAGACGACGAGGCGGTCCTCCAGGCCGCTCGGAGAATCCTGACCCGAGGAGGCTACACGGTCCTCTCCGCCACGGACGGCGCCGCCGCCTTCGCGCTCCTCCAGGAGCATCGGAACGCGGTGGATCTGGTCGTGACCGACCTGGTCATGCCTCGCGTGCGGGGGGACGAGCTGATCCGCAGGATGCGCGCCTCGGGGTTCCACGTCCCCGTGGTCGTATCCAGCGGCCACAGCCATGAGGAGGGCCTCCCCCCCGCGGTGTTGAAAGACGGCCGTGTGAGCCTCCTCTTCAAGCCGTGGTCCGTCTTCGAGCTGCTGGCAGCCGTTCGAGGCGCCCTGGAACCGATGGAAGAATCCGCGTGACACCTCGGCGCACCGTCCCTGCCCGGGTCCTTGTACTTGCGGGGGCGGCTCTGCTGGTGCCCGTCGGCACGGCGCTTCTGGCGCCCGAGTGGCTGGCCTCGGACCAGGGCCTGCTCATCTGGATGACCCCGCTTCTCCCCGCGTTCCTGCTGGCCTACTACCGCGGGTGGCGGGGCACCGCGGTAGCCCTGGCCGGAGGGATGGCCGCCCTCACGATGGCTCACGTCGTCATCCTGATGACCGGCGCTTCGGCTCCGGGATGGGGACTCATGCTGGGGCTGGTACTCACTTATCTGCTCTTCGCCCACGCCATCGCGGCGCTGGCGGAGCTTCTGCACCGGGCTCGCCGCAGGGCGGAGACGCTCGCCTTCACCGACGCCCTCACCGGCCTCCCCAACCGCCGCCGCGCCATGGACGACCTGTGGCGAGCCTTCGCCCGAGCCGACCGGGGCGACGCCTTGGCCGTGATCCTCTTCGACGTGGACCACTTCAAGAAGATCAACGACACCCACGGCCACGCCATGGGAGACCGTGTGCTGCAGGCCCTGGGAGAGATCTTGAAGGGCACGACCCGGAAGATGGATCTGTCCGCCCGGTTCGGGGGGGAAGAATTCCTCACCATTCTCACGGGCGCCACTGCATACGACGCCCTGGAATTCGGGCAGCGTGTCCGCCGCAAAGTCGCAGAGTTGGATCTCCCGTGTGGCCCGTTTACCCTCAGCGCGGGCATTTCGGTCTACGTGGAGGGAACCGGATCGCCGGACCTGCTCATCGCCAACGCCGACCGCGCCCTTTACCAAGCCAAGCGGCAGGGGCGGGATAGAATCTTCCTGGCCGACACCGGCGATCCCCGGTCGCCGGGCTGGTCCGGAGCGGTGGCCGTACCCGATGTGGCGCCTTCACGCGCTCGGTTGGTCCCGCAAGCGGGTGGAAATCGAAAAGGCCCCCCTCTCATCATCGTCCTCGACGATGACCGGGACGTGCAGCGGTCTCTGGTGGACATGCTGACACGGCTCGGGCACTCCGCGTTGGACGCTCGCGACGCCGGCCACGTGCTGGAACTCTTCGGCCATTTCGGTGATCGGATCGAACTGCTCATCACCGATATCATCATGCCCGACATGAACGGGCTGACTCTCGTGGAAACGCTGCACGCGCGCGGTCACGTGGTGCGCGTGATCTACATGTCCGGGTACCTGCGGGGAGAGGTCCGACTTCCCGGGATCCCCGGCGCGGCCGCTGGGTTTCTGGAAAAGCCCTTCGAGGTTGACACTCTGGAAGCAACATTGAACCCTATTCTTGAGACAGCTCCTCCCTTGGAACTCCTTTCATGAGGTGGTCATGACGCCCGAATCAGCCTTTCATGAGCGCGGCGGCCAGGCGACGGTGCTCGTGCTGGACGATGATCCGGCCTTTCGCGCCTCCGTCGAAGGAGTTCTCAAGCGTGCAGGCTACCGCGTCCGAACCGCGGTCGATGCGCGGGAAGCCCTGGCGCTCCTGGAGGATCTCGACCCCGACCGGGTCATCGTGCTCTGCGACCTGGTGCTCCCGGGGCTGGATGGACGCGAAGCCGCCAACGTCATTCTGGCGCATCACCCCCGGGTGAGGATCGTGTACACCTCCGGGTATACTCAGCACGAGTCCTTCGTCGCCGATCTCATCGCCGACGGAGAGATCTTTCTCGAGAAGCCATTCGAGGTCGCCGCCCTGACATACCTCCTGCGAAGCCTCCTGCCGCCGGAAGGCACCCGGACCTGAACCCACCCCGTCCTGGGATTCGTGGACCTCGAGGGGATCAGCGGGGCCGGAAGCGCCGCTGCGTCTCCTCGATGCTCTCGATCTGGTCGAAGAACACACTCAGGAGATCGGGGTCGAAGTGCTGTCCCGCCTCATCCCGCATGAGGTCGTAGACCTCGCCGTTCGGCATGGCCGACCGGTATTTCCTGTCGGACGTGAGGGCGTCAAAAACATCGGCGATGGCGCAGATGCGTCCCTCCACCGGAATCGCATCCCCAGCCAGATTCCGGGGGTATCCGGACCCGTCCCACCGTTCGTGATGGGTCAGGGCGATCACCCGTCCCAGGCGCAGAACGTCCCCCTCCGCGGTCTCGAGAATGCGTGCGCCGATCTCGGGATGGCGGCGCATGACCTCCCATTCGGGTTCAGTGAGAGGGCCGGGCTTGAGGAGGATGGAGTCGGGGATTCCGATCTTGCCCACGTCGTGCAGGGGGCTCGCGAGTCCGATGAGTTTCGATTCCCCCTCGGGCAGGCCGGCGCCCCGGGCGATGATCTCGGAATACGCAGCGATGCGGGAGATGTGGGCGGCCGTGTCGTCATCCTTATATTCCGCTGCGAGCACAAGGGCTCGGATGGTGGCGAGGTGGGCCCGGCGCTCACGCCTCCCCGCCTCCTTCACCTCCTCCAGGGCGAGGCGTAGCGCCGCCGTGCGGCGCATGACTTCCCGCTCAAGCGAGTCGCGCTGCGCCTGCACCGCGTCCCGGGCGGCCTTGAGCTTGAGCTGCGCTTCGGAGCGGAGCCTGAGCTCGAGGAGGTCAAAGGGCTTGGCGATGAAGTCGTTGATCCCGGTCGCCACGGCCTGAAGGCGCTCATCCCGGGAGTCGTGCCCGGTGACCATGATGACGGGCGTGGCGTCGAATTCGCGAATCCTGCGCATGCGCTCCACGAACCCGAACCCGTCGAGCTGGGGCATGACCTGGTCAACCAGAACGAGATCCACATCGCCCGTCAGCTTGGAAAGCCCGTCCATCCCGTCTACGGCCTCAAGAACCTCGTGCCCCATGGCCTCCATGCTGCGGCGGAGCGCCGATCGGGCCGCGGAGTCGTCATCCACCACGAGGATGACTCCGGGATGGCGAGACGCCAAAGGGGTCTCGGCCCTGCGCCCCCTTCCGGGCGCGGCAACCCCCGGCGCCGCGCCTTCAGAGCGCATCCCAGTCACCTCAGGACTCCGCATTCAGAGTACCCGCGACCACCCGGGCCAGATCCTCGACGTCCCACGGCTTGGCCAGGAAGATGGCGCGCTGCGGCAACTCGGAAGCCTCGATCTCGTGACCGCTGGTGAGGACGCATGGTCCGCGAAATCCGTTCTGCCTCATCTTTTCCAGCAGCTCCACTCCGCTCATGTCCGGAAGAGTGAAGTCTACCAGAAGAACGTCCACCGAGCCACCGGTCCGGCCGAGATGATCCAGCGCCTCACCGCCGTCGCCCGCGGTGAGCACCGAGAATCCGGTTCTCCGCAGGACCCGCTCGGATACCCGCAGCAGCGTGGGCTCGTCGTCGACGATGAGCACCACGGGCCCGCGGTTCTCCTCGGCGAACTCGACTCGGAGCAGGTCCAGAGGCGCGGCAGGCGAGTCGGCAGCCACGGCCGAGTCGGCGGCCCCGGCCGAAGCGGGCGACGAGTCCGACGCGCCGGGCTCGGAAACGGCCGGGAAGTACAGCGAGACGGTGGTGCCTTCTCCCACCGCGCTTTCCACCTCGACGAAGCCGCCGTGCCGCTCCATGAGCGTGTGCACCATGGTCATGCCCAGCCCCGTTCCCACGCCCTCCTCTTTCGTGGTGAAGAAGGGATCGAAGATGCGGCGAAGCGTTTCCTCATCCATCCCCACACCGGTGTCCCGCACATCGAGGCGAACGTAGGTCTGCGCACGGCCCACACCGCGTTCGCCCTCGAGCACGCGATCCTCCGGCCCCGTCACAACCAGCTCGATCCTGCCCCCGCGGGGCAGGGCGTCACGAGCATTGGCCACCAGATTGAGAAGGATCTGCATCACCACGTCGGCGTCGGCCCGCACCGCAACTTCTTCGCCGGCGACCTGAAGATCCAGCGTGATTCCGGGCTTGAGTATGCTCTTCAGGAGGGGCAGGGCGTCCCTGGCGACCCGGGAGAGCCTGGCCGGCGAAAGAGATAGTTCCCCCTCCCGCGCGAACGCCAGGAGCCTGCGCGCCAGCGCCTCGCCCCGCTCCAGAGCATCCCATGCGTCGCGGAGGATATCGCGCGCTTCCCCTCCCCCCCTCCCCGCCTCGAACCAGGCCATGCGCACGTTGTTCCGGGCGGCCGCGAGGATGTTCTTGAAATCGTGGGCGATCCCGGCGCTCAGCGCTTCCACCAGGGCCATCTTCTCCGCCCGCTCCGCGAGCTCCTGTGCCTTGAGCTCCTGGGTTACGTCCCGCCCCACGGCCATGTAGCGGAGGGTTCGCCCCCGCTGGTCCCGGATGGGGAGCACCGCGGTGCGAAAGTGAAAGAGGCTGCCGTCCTTTCTGCGATTGACGAAGGTGCAGTTCCAGGTCTCGCCCCGAAGCAGGGTCGCCCACATCTCCTCATAAAAGGAGGGCGGATGGTGTCCGCTCTTGAGAAGGCGCGGGTTGCGGCTCAGCACCTCCTCGGGCGCGTAGCCCGTGACGCGCGTGAAGGCCGGGTTCACATAGGTCAGGTTCGCATCCGCGTCCGTGACCATGACGATGCCGTCGCCCTGCTCTGCCGCTGCCGCCCACAGTCTTCGTTCCGCTTCCCCTTTCTCCCGATCCGAGAGGTCGCGCACGGCGAAGGCGAACACCGGCGCTCCATCTTCCAGCCACACGCCCACCGTCACATCCGCGGGGAACTCGCTGCCGTCCCTGCGTATCGCCCCGACTTCTCCGGCAAACACTCTGCCCTCCCGACGGGATCGGGACCACGCACGAAGCACCTCTTCGAAGCGCTCCCGCGCCGACTCCGGCATCAGGTCGAGAACGTTCGCCCCGCAGAGCGCCTCCTGGCGCGCCCGAAAGACCTCCTCCGCGGCCCTGTTGCACTGCAGAATGCCGCCCTCGGCATCCGTGATAAGGAGCGCGTCGCCAGTGGTCTCCACCACCGCCTGGAAGCGACGGGCCCGGAGATCCAGCTCACTTTCCAGCACCCTCCGCTCCGTGAGGTCCAGAACGAGCCCCACCACGGCGTCCCGTCCCGCGAAGGAGGCGCGGTCAATGTGGACCTCGACCGGGTAGGTGGTGCCGTCCTTGCGTACGTGCTCGTTGCGCAAGGTCAGGCCGATGGAAGCGGCGTCGGTCAGCTCCTTCAACCTAGGCCGGATCCGTTCCCGCACCTCGGGAGCGGTGATGTCCAGGGGCGTGAGTTCGCGCAGCTCCTCCAGGGAGCGTCCCAGATTCTCACACGCCGCCGCGTTCGCCCACAGGAACCGCAGGTCCGCGGCGTCGGCGACGTAGATCTCGTGGAGCCCGTGGTCGAGAATCCGAAGGAGGCTCGCGGATTCGGCGAGGGCCCGCCGCCTCTCCAGAGCCTGCGTGACCGCGGGGCCCAGGCGCTCCGGACGCCGCTTCCACACGTAGTCGTCCGCGCCCGCTCGCAGCAGGCCTATCGCAACGGACTCGTCCACCTCGCCCAGGAAGAGGACGACGGGCAAGTGAGGGGCTCGACGGCGGACGTCACCGATCCGTCCGGCGATGTCGAGAGCGTCAACGTCTTCTTCCCTATCCAGGGCGATGAAGACGGCGTGGAAGGAGCCTGAGGCGAACTCCTCTTCAAACGCTCTCTCCGACGCCACCCGGTGCAGATCGGCCTCGCACCCCGCCTCGCGCAGAAGCCTCGCCACGTCCGCCGCTTCGTCCTCGCCCAGACCAACGGACAGCACCCGAATGCGTCCGATGTCACCGCCTGCCGTGCTCAACATGCACCCCCCGTCCCGCAAAGCGTCGTGCCCGTCCCGTCCCGGGAACCCCCGCGATCCGCCCTCAGCCACGCCGAGACGGCAGGTGTCCCTGAGGAGACGCGAACGCCGGCCGGCCGCAGGAGGGGGATCCGAAGGGGATACCTTGCCAAAGGCCTCGTCCCCGAAGGGGGGGCGATTGCGACGAAGAGAATCCCACAGCCTGAGCAAGATACCGCCATTCCCTCGGCACTACAACGAAAACCGCTGAGCCGAAAAAAAAGGTTGAACCCGGGAGGCGCTCACCGCCTCCGCCCTCAGTCCTCCAGGGCGTACTTCTCCACGCGGTACCGGAAGGTGTCGCGGCTCAGACCCAGGAGTCGGGCCGCCTGCGTCTTGTTGCCTCCGGTGCGCTCCAGCGCCTGGCGAAGGAGGTCCCGCTCCAGCTCTTCGAGATTCAGTCCCCCGGGGGGGAGAACGAGGAAGGCGCCGCCGTGGGCCGCGGCGGCCATGGGACGTTCCGCGTCTCCACCCTCGGACGACGACTCCCCCAGCGCCCGGATCTCGGGAGGGAGGTGGTGGAGGCAGATCGTCTCTTCGTCCTCCAGGAGGAGAATTCGCTCAAGAACATTGCGCAGCTCACGCGCGTTGCCCGGCCAGGAGTACCGCTCGATTGCTGCGATGGCATCGGGATGGATGTGGCGCTCGGGAATCCGCAACTCCTTGGCCATGCGGTCCAGAAAGTGGAGCGCCAGGGGCATGATGTCTTCCGGCCGCTCCCTCATGGGCGGCACCTCGATGGGCACCACGTTCAGGCGGTAAAACAAGTCCTCGCGAAACGTCCCCGCCTCCACGGCTTTTTCCAGATCCCGGTGGGTGGCGGCGATGACGTGTACGTCCACGGCCAGGTCGCGCACGCCTCCGATGCGCCTCATGGTGCGGGTCTCCAGGACGTGAAGGAGCTTCGCCTGGGCGGCCAGAGGCATGTCCCCCACTTCGTCCAAGAAAAGGGTCCCGCCGTCGGCCAGCTCCAGGAGACCCCGCTTCGCCTCCCGGGCGTCGGTGAAGGCGCCGGCCTCGTGACCGAAGAGCTCGCTCTCCACCAGGGAATCGGGCAGGGCGGTGCAATTGACCGGGATGAAGGGCCGCCCCTGCCGGGGCCCGCGGGCGTGGATGGCCCGGGCCACCACGTCCTTGCCCACCCCGCTTTCCCCCCGGATGAGCACATTGGCGGGGCTGCCCCGGAGGGCGAGGCGCGTGATGACCTCGGCGATGCGGCGCAGAGCGAAGGAGCGTCCCACCAGCGCCACGTCGGAGAACTGCCAGCGATTGCCCTCCCGGTAGAGGTTCACCTCGGTGAGGAGGCGGCGCGCCTCCAGCGCCTGCTCGATGAGGAGCACCAGCTCCTCCAGCTCGATGGGCTTTTCCAGGAAGTGGTGCGCCCCCGCCCGCACGGCCCGCACCGCCGTCTCCACCTCTCCGTACGCCGTCATCATGATGATGGGGATGTCGGGCGAAATCTCCTTGATGTGGGGGATGGCGTCGATTCCCGAGCCGTCGGGAAGCTTGAGGTCGAGGAGGACCAGATCCGGGGGCGTCTCCTGGGAGGAAGCGATGAGGTCCCCGGCGGTTTCGTAGGTGACCACGTCGAAGCCGGCCTCCTCCAGGTGCTCCTCCAGCCAGAGGCGGATGAGCATCTCGTCGTCACAGACGGCGATCCTTCCCTTGCTCATGAGCTCTCAGCCTCACTCCCGTCCTCGCCGGCTCTCGCCCCCGCACGCTCGCCGTCATCCGTCCCGTCATCCGTCCCGTCATCCTTCCGGGGAAAGACGATGGTGAACACTGCCCCTCCTGCGGGATCGTTCTCCACCTCGATACGGCCTCCGTGGCGGTCCACGATCCCCCAGGTGATGGCGAGACCGAGCCCCGTCCCGCTGTGGCGCGTAGTGAAGAAGGGTTTGAAGAGCTGCGCCCGCACGTCGTTGCTCACGCCTTCGCCCTCGTCGCGCACCACGATGCGAAGGACGTCGTCCTCCACCTCCGTCTTCACCCGAACCCTCCCTCCCTCCGGGGAGAACTGGATGGCGTTCATGGCCAGGTTCACCACCGCCTGCGCCATGAGATCCGGGTCCACCTCCACACGGGGCAGCCCGTCGGCGAAGTCGAACTCCAGGTGCACCGAGGCCTGCCGCGCCACCGGCTCCAGAAGGGTGCCGGCCCGCTCCACAACCTCGTTGAGGTCGGTGGGGACGGGCGACGGTTCCGGAGGCCGGGCAAAGGCGAGTAGGTCGCGCACGGCCGCCTGGATCCTCTTCAACTCCCGCTGCATCTCCCGGGCGATGGGCTGAAGCTCCGGGTCGTCGCCGACACGACGCAGCACCAGGTCCATTCCATTGGAGATGCCCACCACCGGGTTCTTGATCTCGTGGGCGACACCGCTGGCCAGCTCCCCGACGGTGGCGAGCTGCTCGGCGCGCTCGATCTCCTGCTGATGCAGACGGCGGATGCGCTCCCGGCTTCGCTCCAGCTCCGCGGCCATCTCGTTGAAGGCCGTGGCCAGATCACCCAACTCGTCGTCGCCCGGCACGGGCACCCGCACACCGAGATCTCCGGCGGCAATCCTGCGCGTCCCCTTTACCAGATGCTCCACCGGCGCCACGATCTGCCCCGCCAGAAGCCACGCGCCCAGAAGCACGAGACCGCTGAAGAGCGCGGCCAGGGGGAGGGACAGGCGGCGGAGGCGGCGCAGGGCGCCCAGGGCATCGTCATCGGGAACTTCGGTGAGAAGGGTCCATCCGAGCACGCCCACGGGAGTCCGGACCGCCAGGACCCCAACCCCCTCTCGGTTCACATAGCGACCCCGGCGCCCGGCGA
This sequence comes from Gemmatimonadota bacterium, assembly GCA_046756305.1. Lineage (GTDB taxonomy): Bacteria > Gemmatimonadota > Gemmatimonadetes > Longimicrobiales > Gaopeijiaceae > JBHHWB01. Next base: position 64,931 of record JBHHWB010000003.1, on the reverse strand, counting down.
CTCCCGCCTCGGCCATGAGGGGACTGGCAAAGCGGGCCTGATAGTTCAGGTGCCCGTGGGGGTGGGACACGAAGACCAGCCGACCCTCAGCGTCCAGAACGAAGGATTCGATGGCGCCTGCCACGTGCTCCGGAAAGTCGAGGAACCCGTGTCCTCCCCCCAGGAGAACGAATCCCGCCAGGAACCCGAGCGTTTCGCCCGCCGGGTTCTTCACCGGCGCCAGGACCCTGAGCACCGGAGGAGCATCCGGCGTGCCGGCGGGAATCAGAGAAAGGGAGTCCTCGACGGCGATTGGCCCCGCCGGGGGGGCCACCGCCTTCCCCTTGGTGGTTGCCACAAGCGAGCCGTCGAACGCATACAGCCGCAGAACGGCGAAGTGGGCCGTCTCCGTGCGCTTGCGCTCCAGATAGGCGGCGACGGCCCGGGGCGTGGCCTCGGCGCTCATGATGGGGTGGAGCGCCTCGCCGCGGCTCCGCTCCAGCGCGGCCTCCAGAAAGCGGTTCCCTTCGGCCACGGCGCTCAGATACTGCAGCTCCTGGAGGACGCGCCGACCGACCTCCGCGGCCTGCAGGTCGGCAACGCCCTCCAGGTAGCGGCCCACCAGGTCCTCCAGGATCTCCCGGCTCCGTCCGTACCCGATGGCGTTGGACGCAAAGAGGGGGATCAGAGAGAGGAGAAGAAAGGAGATCAGCAGGCGCCGCCGCAGACCTCCACGGCCCCTCCGGGCACGGCGAACGTTATCCTTCGTCATCCTGGACATCCCCGTCGGGTCTCAACTCCTCCCCCTCTCGACGTCGCGGGCCCGTGCCGAGCTCATCTCGAATCCCTGGCGTCATTGCGGTGCAAGGCCTGCGCCACCCGCGCTCCGGCGCCTCTGCCACCCCCGCCGCTCCCCCCCGGCGGGGCCCGTGCAGCCCCACGGGGCGCCGCTTTTGGCGCACGGCCGTCTCCAGGTCCGACGCACCCACCAGTGCGTCAGAGCACCCATAAATGGGGTAAAACACCCAATCCCGCCAGCGTAACACAGGAAAAAGTGGGGCATTAGACCCGACTCCGCAAATCCGACGCAGCGACCATCCTGCCAACTCGTTGTACCCCTTGAACTTGCGCCGTCCTCACCGGACGGCACGCCCCTTGCTCCCATGCGGGTGCGACCTCGCTGAGGAACATCACTGAGGACCACCACAACGGGAGAACCTCATGAAATTCGAAACCAGGTGGACGGCGGCGGCGGTCCTCCTCGGGCTTCTCGGCGCCGCGCCCCTCGCGGCGCAGGAGCGAGGGCCCAACCGGATCGTTCCCACCAACGCCGTCGTCATCTCCGGCTACGGGACCACCGGCTACAGCTACATCCCCTCCGACGGAGCGGGTACGACGCCGGGAGCCTTTCAGGCAGGATTCAATCCCATCTTCCTCTTTCAGTTCCAGGACCGGATCCTCTTCGAAGCCGAGTTGGAGTTCGAACTGGAAGAGGGTGTCACGGCAACCGGCCTCGAGTACGCCACTCTGGACATCATGGCCACCGACAACCTGATCCTCTCCACGGGGAAATTCCTCCTCCCCTTCGGGGTCTTCGGGGAGCGCCTCCACCCGACGTGGATCAACAAGATGGCCACCATGCCGCCGATTTACGGACACCACGGGTCGGCTCTCGCCGCCGAACCCGTTCTGCCCATCCTCTCGGACGTAGGCGCCATGGCCAAGGTTGCCCTGAATTCGGGACCCTTCCAGATCGGGCTGAACGGATACGTGACCCAGGGATTCCAGGCCGAAGAGCACGGCGGAGCGGAAGAGACCCACGCGTCGGCGGTGGCGGGCAACTTCCCCATCTATTCCAATCCCGCCGGCGGCGGGGAGGAAGGGGAGATTCCCGGGATCGGAATCCCCGGATCCAGCGAAGACATCACCAATAACAAGATGGTTGGAGGTCGCCTTGATATCGCGCTGCCTCCCTGGGCCGAGGTGAACTTCTCGGCCTTCACGGGAAAGTACGACGAGCACGACGAGCTGACCATGTCCGCCTGGAATGTGGCGTGGGAGGCCCGCCACAGCGGCTTCGAGCTCCGCGGGGAGTACCTGCAGACCACGCAGCAGTTCGAGGAGCACGACGGCGGCATCGCGGACCTGGAGCGCAGCGGCTTCTACACGCAGCTCTCCTACCGTGGGAACGGCCCCTGGGAGCCGGTAGTCCGTTTTACCCGCGTCAACGCCGACGAGGTGGAAAACGAGGTGCTCAACCCGGCCGCCTGGCAGACGTCCGTGGGGCTGGACTACTGGATCTCCCCCTCCGTGGCGGTTATGGCTTCCTACGAGTTCAACCAGGAAGACGGCCCGACGCTGGACAACAACCGCCTGAACATTCACCTGGCCTTCGGCTTCTAAGAGGTGACGACGATGAACACGATTTCGAGAACACTTCTGGCCGTGGCGGTCGGTGGAGGACTCTTCCTCTTCCCCGCCGACACTGCGGCCCAGCAGGGAGACGTGGCCGCCGGCGCCAAAGCCTACGGCAATACCTGCGGACGTTGCCACAATCCCCGCTCCCCCGTGGAGCGCTCCGATCGGGACTGGGTGGTCATCATCAACCACATGCGGGCCCGGGCGGGGCTCACGGGCCAGCAGGTCCGTGACATTCTGGCGTTCCTGCAGGCTTCCAATCACGTGGAAGAGTCCCTGGTGGCGGCGGCCGGCGGCCTCGCACGTCCCGCTTCGATTTCGGCCGAGGCGGGTGTTTCGGCCGAGATCTCGACCGACCCCGGCGACGTGGCGAAGGGCCAGACCCTCACCGCCGCCAAGGGTTGCGTCGGGTGCCACGTCATCGGCGGCGGCGGCGGCCAGATCGGGCCCAAACTCAACGGGGTCGTCGCAACCAAGGGGGCCGAGTTCGTGGCGCGGAAGCTGGCCAATCCGGCGTTCAACAACCCGGGAACGCTCATGCCCAACCTGGGCCTCTCGCCCGACGAGATCCGGGCACTCATCGCCTACCTGGCAACGCTGAAGTGACCGGCGAGGTTCGGGGCCCGGCTCCTCCCGGCCGGGTCCCGGGCCGTCCGCCGCCTCCATGGAGGACCCGGGGAAAGAGGAACGGGTAGTAATCAGGACTCAAGCGGACGATGCAACGTTCACACCTGACCTGAAGGTACAGCCATGCCTTACTACCATTCCAAGACGGTGAACCTCCCCTTCGACGAGGCCGTAGAGCGCGTCACCGAGACGCTCAAGGAGGAAGGTTTCGGCATCCTCAGCGATATTGACGTGCAGGCGACACTCAAGAAGAAGCTGGACGTGGACGTCCCCGCCTACCGCATCCTGGGCGCCTGCAATCCTCCCTTTGCCTACCAGGCGCTGCAGGCCGAAGACAAGATCGGGACCATGCTCCCCTGCAACGTCATCGTGCAGGAGCGCGGCCCCACCGAGACGGAGATCTCCGCCGTGGATCCCGTGGCCTCCATGCAGGCCGTTGAGAACCCCGACCTGGAGCCCATCGCCGGTCAAGTCCGGGAGAAGCTGATGCGGGCGGTGGACGCGGTCGCGTAATAGGCGCGGTCGTGACCTGGGTGCCTCCGAGATGCTTCGCTCGGCGACCGGGCTCCTTCCGGCCCTCTCCATCCTTCTCCCGCTCACCGCGGTGGCCTGCCGGACGGACGGAGACATGGAGTCGGCTCGCCAGTGGGAGGAAGCGCTTCAGCTTCCCGTGGGGGTCGCGGCGGATGCGCTTCCCGACCCCGACTCGGAGGGCGCCCGCCTGACAGCCCGGTACTGCTCCCAATGCCACGGCATCCCCTCCCCGGGAATGCACAGCGCCCAGGAGTGGCCGGCCACGGTACGGCGCATGGCCATGCGCATGGAGCACTCGGGGCGCATGGGCCGAATGATGGGCAGCCGCGGTATGATGGGCGGCCGGGGCATGATGGGTCGCTGGCGAGGGCGGATGCCCATGGGGATGATGGGGGCGGAGTCCCCCACCCGGGTCGAGCTGGGAACGATTCTCGCCTACCTCCAGGAATACGCCCTCAAGGCGGCACCCGCCCCACCCCCCGACACGGCGACGGACCCGGGAGCGGGTCTTTTCGCGGCGAGCTGCTCCAGGTGTCACGCCCTTCCCGATCCGCAGCAGCACACGCCCGCGGAGTGGCCCGACGTCGTCGCGCGCATGCGGCGCAACATGGAGACCATGGGCGCCGAGCCCATCACCGACGACGAGGCCCGTCAGATCGTGGAGTACCTGCAGCGGGCGAGCGGCGCCTAGGAGCCTCCCACCTGCGCATCAGAACCAGCAAGAGCGGAGGGAGGAGGACCCACTGGACCAGGGGGACGACTCCGATCCCGCCCAGAGTGGGCATGGTCGGCGCGTAGTCCCATCCGTGGGTCACGTACACCGCCCGCCATTCGGAAAAGGCGGTATACGCCACCCCCACCAGCACGAACGCGGCAAGGGCCGGCGGCGACGGCGTCCGGTACCACCGCCGGGAACGGGCCACCAGGGCGGCCACGCCCCAGGCCCCCAGAAGGATGAGCACATCGCCGCCGGTGCAGTGGACCCGGTACCAGAGCACCGTGGCGGGAGCCTCGGTGAAGGTATCGGCATAAAAGGGCGACTGGAGCAGTTCCCACAGGAGCTCCACCACGAAAGCCAGTCCGGCCAGGCGAAGTTCGGGCATGCGGCGGAGGAGCGCGAAGGGTGTGCCGGCGGCGCGTTCGCGTCGCGGACCGCCCACCGCCGTCACGGCCGGATCAGGTACCGGAGGAGCACCAGAACGCCCACGGCCGCCAGTCCCGCGCCCACGTCTCCCCACCCTCCCGAGTGCAGGCTCAGCACGCCCCCCGCCAGGGCCAGGAATCCGGCGGCGGCGAGGCGGCGCACGGCTGCATGAGTCCTCCGCCGGGCCTCCGCCTCCTCTTGGTCCCACTGCACGGTGACCTGACCCACCCGGCCGTCGGCCCAGCTTCGCAGCACCCTGCGCAGATCTTCCGGCGACTCCCGCAGGAAGTGGTCCAGGGAGCGGGCCAAGGCGATCCCGTCCCGCTGGATGCGGTCGGGCGTAAAGTGGATCCCTACCACCTCGTCCATGGCCTTTCCAAAGATCTCGATGAAGCTCAGCTCGGGATCGAGACGCGCCATCACTCCTTCCAGCGTGACAAACGCCCGGGAGAGGAGCATGAACGTTCCCGGTGTGGGCACCCGGTGTCGCCCCCCGATGCGCGCCAGGGCCTCCAGGGCCCGGCCCACCGAGACCTCCTTGAGCGGGCGGCTCCGCACGTCGGCAACCAGACGCCCGATCTCCGCCTCCAACGCCCCCCGGTCTACGTTTCCGGGAACGAGGCCCAGGTCCAGATAGGCGTGGGTGGCTCTGCGGGCGTCTCCGGCGACGGTGGCTTCCAGAAGGTCCACCAGCGCCTCCCGCATCTTCTCATCCAGCTCCCCCACCATCCCGAAGTCGTGGAGGCAGAGCACGCCTTCTTCCAGAACGAAAAAATTGCCGGGGTGGGGATCGGCGTGAAAAAGTCCATCCCGAAAAACCTGGCCGATGAAGAGGTGACCCAGCCGCCGGGCCAGCTCCGTGCCCATCTCCGGCTCTTGCTGGAGATATCGGTCCAGACGCACGCCGCGGGAGCGCTCCATAACCAGCACCCGGGAGGTGGTGAACTCCTCCACCACCGGCGGAATCCAGACAGTGGGGTCACGAGCCAGAGAGGCCTCGAACCGCCGGATGTTCCAGGCCTCGTTCCGAAAATCCAATTCGGCCAGGAGGGAAGTCCGGAATTCCCGAACGAGTTGAGGCAGGTCGAACATTCGCGCCCGGGACGAAAGGGCGTCCAGCCCCCCGGCGATCTGGCCCAACACCAGCATGTCTTCGGCCACGCGCTCTTGCAGGCCCGGACGCTGCACCTTGACCACCACGTCGCGGCCTTCCTTCAGCGTGGCCGCGTGTACCTGGGCGATGCTGGCCGTGGCCAGCGGCTTCTCGTCGAAGGTGGCGAAGAGGTCTTCCGGACCTTCTCCCAGCTCCTCCTGGATGATCTCGGCCACGGTGGTCGGCGGGAGTGCCTCCATCCGGTCCTGCAGCCCCTCCAGCGCCTCGATGTACTCCTCGGGGATGAGATCCCGCCGGGTGGAGAGGATCTGACCGAACTTCACGTACACCACCCCCAGCTCCTCCAGGGTGGCCCGCACTCTTTCGGGGGGCGGCCACCGCCCTCCACCTCGCAGAAGATCGGCGAAGCCGTGGCGCCTCAAGACCCCAAGAACGTGGGCCATTCGGGGAGCGGATCGGAGGAGTCCCTCCTTCACGAGGGATTTCCCAGCACGCTCCGGAGCTCGTCGCGGGCGGCGCGCACGGCCCGAAGCCCGGCGGCCATGCATTCGGCGCGGGCATCGAGCTCCAGCGTGTCAACGATCCGCCTGAAGGGGGGACGGAAGACCAGATCGGCCTCCTGAAAGCGCAGCTCTGCGTGGCGGAGGTGGCAGATCTCCATAGCTCTCATGATGGCTTGCAGCCCATTCCTTACCTCCTCCGGCCCGTGGAGCTGGCCGGGGTCCACCGCCAGCACAGCATCGGTCCCCAGCTCCCCGGCCAGATCCACCGGCGCCACGTCGGCGTAGGCGCCGTCCGCCAGGATCTCACCGTCACGGGTCACGGGAGGGACGACTCCCGCCAACGCGGCGCTGGCATAGACGGCATCTACGGCTGACCCCTTCCGAAACGCCACCCGTGACCCTGAGCGCAGGTCGGTCGCCGAAACAATAGCGGGAATCCGCCCGTCTTCCAGCTTCCGATCGCCGAACAGGTGGACCAGAAGCTCCCGCCCGGCGTCTATGGTGGCCTGAGGAGCGCCCCACCCCGCCACCATATTCCATGCGGCATAAACCATGTCCACGGCCCGGCGGATGGGGGCCACCACCCCGCCCGAGGCGTTTTCAGCATGCCCCGGCGGTGTGGGAAAGGCGTCCAGGCTCATGGAGAGGATCGCTTCATACCAATCCTCCCGGAGAGCGTAGGTCACGCCGATGATGGCTCCCATAGAGACGCCGACGATGCCGCTGGGCCTGTATCCATGCCGCTCCAGGCCTCGCAGGACCCCGGCGTGGGCAAAGCCCCGCGCGCCACCTCCAGCGAGCACGAGTGCGAAGTTCTTCACGCGCCGCCCCCTCTTCCCCCTACCGTTGGGCGTAGACCTCGGTGGCGCCGTTGCGAGCGAATTTGATCACCTGGTAGGGCTGGCGGCGTCCGCCTTCCATGCCGGGCGAACCCACCGGCATTCCCGGAACCGCGATTCCGGCGCCCTCCGGGCGTTCATCCAGCATGCGCTTCACCACGTCCGCCGGAACATGTCCCTCCACCACGTACCCGTCCACCAGAGCCGTATGACAGGATAGGAGGGAGGTGGGCACCCGGGCCTCTCTCTTCGCCGACATGATGTCGCGCGTGTCCCTTACCGTCACCCGAAAGCCGGCTTTCTCCATATGCTCTACCCAGTTGCCGCAGCACCCGCAGGTCGGTGTCTTGTAGACCAGGATCTCCGGCCCCTCTCCCGCAGGATAGAGCGCGCTCTGGGCGCTGAGGGCCCCGGGTGGGGAATTGGCGCTCCGGACGGCCAGGAGGCCCACCACGACGACCGCCCCCCCTAAGGCCCATTTCAGAATCCCACGCATATTTTGATCTCCTTTCTCTTTCATCTCCTCCATCGCCTTTTCAAGCCCGGTGGGGCCGGGAACCGCGGCGCCGCCCCTGCTCTCGCATGTGCGCCCAACGCGGCCCACCGCATTAATCGGACAGGCTCCTAGGCCTCGTCCAGTCTGATTCTCCTGAGAAGCTGGGCGTTCATGGCTACGATGACGGTGCTCAAAGACATGAGGATCGCTCCGATGGCCGGATGCAGCACGAATCCCCACGGCGCCAGGATGCCCGCCGCCAGTGGAATGGCCACGATGTTGTATCCTGCGGCCCACCAGAGGTTCTGCACCATCTTCCGATACGTGTGGCGGCTCAGGCGAACGATACGCGGCACGTCCCGGGGATCGCTCCGCACCAGAACGATGTCTCCCGCCTCCACCGCCACGTCGGTGCCGGCTCCGATGGCCACACCCACATCCGCCGCCACCAGGGCCGGAGCGTCGTTCACGCCGTCGCCCACCATGGCGACCCGTTTGCCCTGGGCCTGAAGTGCGCGAACCTTCTCCACCTTCTGCTCGGGAAGGACTTCGGCGAACACCGTGTCGATTCCCAGGTCTTCCGCCACCGCGTCGGCGACGGCCTGGGCGTCTCCCGTGAGCATGACCACTTCGACGCCCATCCTGTGAAGGGCGTTGACGGCTTCCCGCGATTCCTCCCGGACCTTGTCGGCCAGGCCCAGAACCGCCAGCACCCGCCCGTCCTCCACCAGATACACGGTGGTCTGGCCTCGCGCCTCGCTCTCCGCCGCCATCCGGGCCAGGTCCGCGGCGGGCTCCACCTTCAGGGAGCGGAGAAGGGCCGGTCCGCCGATATGGAGTCGGCGCCCTTCCACGGTGCCTTTCGCACCCTTTCCAGCAATCGCCTCGAAATCTTCCACCCGGGGAAGCTCCAGCCCCTTCTCCTGAGCGCTGGTGACGATCCCCTGGGCGATAGTGTGTTCCGAGTCTCCTTCCAGCGCGGCCGCGAGACGCAGGGCTTCGTCCTCGGGGAGATCACCGGCGGTGGCCAACGTCACCACCCGGAAGGCGCCCAGCGTCAGGGTCCCCGTCTTGTCGAAGACAACGGCGTTCAGGTTGCGCGCCTCCTCCAACCCCCGCCGGTCACGCACAAGCAGGCCGTTGCGCGCTCCGAGCGTGGTGGAGATGGCCACCACCAGAGGAACGGCCAACCCCAAAGCGTGGGGACAGGCGATGACCAGCACCGTGACCAGTCGCTCGATGGCGAAGCTGGGCTCCCCTCCCAGGGCGAGCCAGACCGTGACGGTGATGAGACCCGATCCGATGGCCACCAGGGTGAGGATGTACGCCGCCCGGTCGGCCAGGGCCTGCGCCCGCGACCTGGACATCTGAGCATCGGCCACCAGCCGCATGATGCCTGCCAGGGCGGTCTTCTCTCCGGTGCCCGTCACCCGGACACGGAGAGAGCCGGAACCGTTCACGGTTCCGGCCACCACTTCGTCGCCGGAAGCCTTGGACACGGGCTTGGATTCACCCGTGAGCATGGACTCGTTGATGTCACTCCGGCCTTCTTCCACCACGCCGTCCGCCGGAATCGAAGCGCCGGGTCGGACAAGGACCAGATCACCCTCCTGGAGCTCCGAGACGGGGATCTCCTCCGTCTCGCCGTCTTCTCGGATCCGCACCGCCGCGTCCGGGAGCAGCTTCGCCAGCTCCTTCAGCGCGCCTTCGGCCTGGGAGATGGATTTCATCTCGATCCAGTGGCCGAGGAGCATGATGGTCACCAGGGTGGCCAGCTCCCACCACAGCGGCTGTCCGTCCCACCCCAGTGTTACGGCCAGGCTGTAAAGGAAGGCCACCGAGATGGCCAGGGAGATGAGGGTCATCATTCCGGGCAAGCGAGCCCGGAGTTCCCGGATGCCTCCCTGGACGAAAACAAGTCCGCCGTAAAGGAAAACGGCGGAGCCGAAGATGGCCGGAATGAACCGGGCCAACGGCACCGCCGGAGCGTTGAAGTTGAGCCACTCCTGGACCGAAGGACTCCAGATCAGGGTGGGAATGGTGAGCCAGAAGGAAACCCAGAAGCGGTCTCGGAACATGGCCACGCTGTGGCCCGCGTGCTTGTCGTGCCCTTCATGGCCCTCATGCCCCTCGTGGCCATGTCCCGAACCGTGCCCGTGATCATGCCCGACAGGCGCTTCGTGATGCTCGTGCGATCCGTCGTGATGTTGGTGCGATCCGTCGTGCTTCCGATGCGACTCTTCGTGGTGATGATCCACGGGTTCCTCCTTTGCGAGGGGGTTACCGGTGCATGCCTCCGTTGCCCATTCCGTTCATGCCTCCGTTGCCCATTCCGTTCATGCCGGTCATCCCGGAGCACATGGACCGCATCATGGTGTGCATGAGCTTCATGCTCGTCTGGAGCTGGGCCCGCTGATCCTCATTGAGAACTTCGAGGGCGGCCTGGGCGGCGGCCCGGCGTTCCTGCATGCGCTCCATCATCTTGGCCCGCATCTCCTGCATCTTTTCCGGATCCATCTGCCCCTTCATGCCGCCCTGCATCATGCCGCCCTGCATCATCCCCATCCCCTTGGGGGACTCAGCGGCCAGCTCCTCCAACGCGGCGACCTGATCGTCATTCAGGTTGAGGACGTCACGCGCCGCGAGCAGTCCCTGCGCGCTGACCATGGGACCCTGCATACCCCCCTGCATCATCCCCTTCCCCTGCATCATGCCGCCCTGCATCATGCCGCCCTGTTGATGCATGCCCTGCATCATGCCGCCCTGCTGATGCATGCCCTGCATCCCCTGCATCATCCGGCACATCTGCATCATGCCGCCCATCATTCCACCCTGCATGCCGCCCTGCATCATCCCTTGCCCCTGCATTCCCCGGTGCTGGGTCGTGTCCTGAGCGGCCAGCGGTGCCGCCATCGTGAATCCGATCGCCGTGAGTAGTGTGAGTGTGCGCTTCATCGTTGCCTCCTTGAGAATTATCCGGACTTCCGGACCTGAGTGTCCATTCATCCCGCCCCAACGCGGACGGGCTTTCCTCGAATGCTGTGAAAAGCTAGGCCGGAGGGGTTGAAGAAAGGATGAACCCTGCATGAGGAGTTCTTCATGACCCGCAGCCTCTCCCGAGCCCTTTGCGAGCCGATTTCCACCCCCTACCGGCGCCGTTTTCCCGGAATCACACCCGCCAATCTCCACCCGCTCACCACCATAAGGAGAATGGAGATCTGAAGAGAGGAAAGAAAGAGGGTGTCGAACCAGGGGTTGCCGGTGAAGCCGAAGGTGTGATAGAGGAGGAAGGGCGAGAAGGCTCGCCAGATGGCGGGCCTGCGTTGCACAATTTCACCGGTGAGCTGGGAGACGTGGACGTCGGTGGCGTCGGGATCGTCGAAGCGGAAGAGGTAGGTGGGGACCCGCATGTTCAGCTCCATCCAGTACTCGTCCTGCTCCCCTGAAAAGCTCACCGCCCGGCCGCGCACCACCGTCTCGGCGGCCTCCCGGGCGATCTCCACCGGCAGCCGGTCGAGGCGCTCTCCGGTAGCGGCATCGAAGAGGATCCCCGGCCGGTCCTTGCGGGGCGACACGACCCATATGTGCCGCGATCCAGCCTTCCTCCATTCATACGACTGGACGGGCCGGTCTCCTTCGGTGACCTCCGGTCCCGCCGCGCGAGCCAGAACCGTGGCGTCGGGGAGGGAGTCGGTCACCGGAATCCCTCCACTCCACTCCACCGCGAAGGATCCCTGGCCGCGGAAGCGTGCCTCGATGGGTCCGAGATTGAACCAGAGGTAGGCGCCCACCAGCATCTGGGTGGCGAGAACCAGACCGGCCCAGGGAGCGAGGCGGGCGTGAAGTCTCCGCGCCGGGCGCACCTGCCGGGACCAGCGTTTGCGGGCCCCGCGCCGGTCATACCAGAGGACGTACCCCAGAAGCACCAGCAGGAGGGTCAGTCCGGCCAGCCCGTAGAGAAACGCCGTGAAGAGGAGGAGGGAGTCGCCCCATTGAAAGACGTGCACCGCCCGGTAGGCGCGGTTGAACCACGACGCCGGGATATCCGTGCGGCGCAGGGTGCGCCCCGACGCGGTGGAAAGAAGAAGGTGGGAGGGCTGGCGTCCCTCCATCTTCAGGAGAACTCCCGGAACCCGGTCCTGCAGATAGTAGCGGTTGAACTCGGAATGGGCCTCCATCCCCGCGACCCGCGTGTCCGCCAGCTCTTCATCCCCCAGCACCCTGAGCAGGGAGTCGGGAAGGGGGTCGAGACGCGTCCCCGCGCGGGCGTCGTAGACGCGCTCCGCCTCGAAGGGACCGGGCTTGACCACGTACACGGGTTCCCCGCCCATGGCCTGGAGGCGAAGCCAGTACACGCGATCCAGCCCCTCGGCAGCCACGCGGGAAAGGATGTCCGTAGGTCGGAGGATGTCGGTCCGTTCCAGCCGAACGTCCTGGCTCCGGTAGGGGGCCAGTTCGTACACACCCTGCAACCCATTGGGAAGGGCGAGCCCAACACCGTGAAGCACGAAAGAGGACAGGATCCACGCCAACAACGGGAGCGTCGCCAGCAGTCCGAGCCAACGGTGGGCCCGGGAGACCTTCAAGCGCATTCCGGAATCCATGGACGCCAATCTACGGGAAAATGCACCCGCCATCATGAAGAATTCTTCACGCTCACTTCATGTGCGATTCAGCCGGCCCACCTCATATTTCCTACCCTTATTCGTTCAGTTTCCTGCCCAGATAGGTAATACCATGAGTCGAATCATCCTTGCCGGAGCTTTTCTCGTGCTGAGCGTTTTCGCTTCGGCTCCCGCTCCTTCCATGGCCGAGCCCGTGTTCCACTTCGCCTTGACCGGATCCACGCCGGCCGCCAACGCCGAGGTCACTACGGTCAAGGAGGTCCGGCTTGAATTCAGCGAAGCGCCTGCCGAGAACACGGTTTCCATTCGCGTGATGAAAGCCCGCGAGGCCATGATCCCCACCAGTGAAGTCCAGCAGAGTGAGGAAGACGACACGGTCTTCTTCGTGACCCTTGCCGAACCCCTCACTCCGGGCGACTACATGGTGGGCTGGCGTGCCATGGGAGACGACGGACACGTCGTGAAGGGGATGTTCTCCTTCAAAGTCGTCTCAGGCTGATCGCGCACCGTGTTCGCACAGGTGCTCAGCGCGGGAGCGGGGTGGGTTCTCTTTCTCGCCCTGATCCTCGCTGAGGGATCCGTGGCCGCCCGGTGGGTCTTCCCCATCGGAGCCGACGGAGGCCATGGGCCCACATCCGACTGGATCCGTCGCCAGGCGGCCCGTGTCGGGCTGGTGGCGGCGGCGCTCCTCCCCATCGCCATGGCTCTGGTGCTGGTCCGCCAGATTGTGGAATTCCGTGACCCCTTCAACCCCTTCGGAGAGGACCTGAAGCTCCTCCTGATGGATACGGAGTGGGGGACCACCTGGTTCCTGGCCACCGGGGCGGCAGTGGTGGCCTCGGCCGGCTTCATCCTTGCCGCTTTCAACCGACGGGCGGGATGGTGGATGGCGACCCTGGCGACCCTCCCTCTTGGCGCGTTTCCCGGATCCATCGGACACGCCGCCGGGACAGAGCAGTTGGGCTCGCTCCCACTCATCGCCGATACGCTCCACGTGTGGGCAGCGGGGACGTGGATGGGCGGGCTCGCCGTGCTCCTCCTCATGGAACGGAACTGGAGGGAGCGCCGGGAAGAGGGTGTAGAAAGTTGTCTTCCCCACCTGGTTCCGGTCTTTTCGCCCATGGCGATGGTCAGCGTCGCCACGCTGGTCGCCACGGGAACCTTTGCGGCCTGGCTCAATCTCCCAGGCCTTTCCGCGCTTTGGGAAACCGGATATGGACGCCTTCTGGTCCTCAAGCTCGCCATCGTGGGATTGGTCCTCCTGCTGGGCGCGGTGAACTGGAGAAGGCTCCTGCCCCGCCTGGGGGAGGAGGAGGGGTGCGCCGCCATGAGGCGTGCCGCCTCGCTGGAAGCGCTCCTGGGCCAGGTGGTCATCTTCATCACCGCCATCCTGGTTCGCACTTCTCCCCTGGGGCACTGATCGGTCATCAGGGAAGGAGGAGCTCCTCCTTGCGCGCCCCCGGGGCATGGCGGCTCCGGGGGTGCGTTACTTTTTCGCCGGTCGACTCGTCTTCCTTTCGAAACAGGCTTTCGAAGTGAGACCCTTTCCTTTAATGGAGGCGACCGATGAAGCGGACACGGATCCTGGGAGTCCTCTCTCTCATGGGAGCATTGTCCCTCGCGGCATGTGACGTCTCTGAGCCGGCCGCACCGGCTCTGGACGAGTTGACCCCTGAAGACCAGATCGCGCTCGACGTCCTCACCGACGACGACGCGATTCAGGCGGCCCTGGACCTGGTGCGGGTCCCCGCGACCGCGCACAACGGGATGGGATGGACGGGAGCTCCGGCGACGGAGATTTACGCTGGCCGCGCCCGGGAGCACTTCACTCGGGCCCGCCAGATGCTCGACGACGGTGCCTTATCTCAGGCGGTGGAGGAGGCACTCCAGGCCCGCCTTGCCGTGGCGGAAGGGATGGCGGCCATGGGCGGCAGGGAGGCCATTCAATCCATGATCGCCCGCATGGACTTCATGGCTGAAACCCTTGGTTCCGATTTCGGAACCCCCGGCGCGCAGCCCTGGATGGCCCAGGAGATGGCCATGCTCGCCGAGACCGCCCGCGCCGCCCTGGGCTCCGGGAACACGCAGGGTGCGGGCCAGTGGGGCGTGCTCGCCGAGCAGAGGGCGCGCCAGCATCTGGGAGCGGGCTACGGCGACGGTGCGGGATACTCCATGGGCTGGACGGGCGACGGTCGGAACGGAGGGTGGCAGCACGGGATGGGCATGGGGGGTGGATGGAATCGCGGAATGGGCGGAATGTGGAACGGCGGAATGGGCGGAAGGCACGGACCCGGTGCCCGGGGTGACTCTCCGACGGAGCATGCCGAGTTGGCTGTGAATCTGGCCTCTGCCGCCGTGACGCTGGCCACGGATCTCCTGAGCGACGTGACACCCGACTCCACGCAGACGGCTTACCTCGAACAGGCCGCCGACTACGCCGGCGCCGCCGCCGCGGCGTTGGCCGAGGGAAGCCTTGCGGAGGCGGCCTACAACGCGTCTCATGCCCGGTGGGCCGCCCTCCTGGCGGTGCTCCCGCCCGGAACGATTACCGAGGAGAACGCTGCGTGGCTGCTGGGCGTGGCCCAGGACCTCCTGGCGCGGGCCCGGGCGGCGGTGGGAGACACGCCCACGGAGCTGGAGGCCGACCTCCTTGCCCAGGCCGACGCCCTCATCGACATGGCCGAGGACCATCTGAGCTGGGGGAACCTGCGCTCCGTGAGTCCTTCCTGGCACGCGGCGGTGATCGCCGCCCTGCTCCTGGGTTGAGCCGTCCGCCCGGGGACGCCGAACGGCGTCCCCGGGGTCCCTCCTCCTCCCGCGTCCGGGGTCGGAAAGCAGAAGGAAGGAGGCACCCCGCCACGGAGGGATCGGTTATGTTTTACGAATGGACGCGACGCGCGAGCGCAGTGACGCGGAGGTGGTTCAGAGCGTTCTGTCAGGTGACAGGGATGCCTACCGCCTCCTGGTGCGCCGGTACGGCGACCTCCTCTACGGACACGTCGTCCGTATGGTGGGTGATCAGGACGAAGCAGCGGACATCGTCCAGGAGGCTTTCGTGACCGGGTACCGGAAGCTCGCGTCCCTGGACGATCCCGAGCGCGTAGGAGCGTGGCTCTTCCGCATCGCCGCCAATCGCGCCAAGGATTACCTGAGGCAGCGGTCCCGCAAGCGACACGTGGGGCTGGAGGAGGCGCGCGATGCATCCTCCCGCGCCCAGGATCCCGAACGGGAAACGGCGAAGGGGGAGTTCCGGGCCAGACTCATGGAGGCGCTCCAACGTCTCACGCCCGAACAGAGAGAGGCGTTCTTCCTCAAGCACGTGGAAGGACGTTCCTACGAGGAGATGGCCCGGGTGCTGGAGGCGCCGGTGGCCGCCCTGAAGATGCGCGCCCGCCGAGCGCGGCTGGAGCTGCAAGGACTTCTGGAGGCGTATCGATGAACGAGGAACTCCACCGCCATCTGGACGGAGAGCTCCCCGGGGAGCTTCTGGATGACGACACCCGCCGGGAGGCGGAAGCGTGGGAGCGTCTCCTGGAGGGATTCCGGGAGGAACTCCCCGCGGTGAAGGCCCCGCCCTGGCTGGAAACCCGGATCATGGCGGAAATCGAAGCGCTTCCCCAACCCGGTGTTCTGCGCCGGGCGTGGGCGTGGCTCTTGCGTCCCCGGCCCGTGCGCGTCTCCCCCCTCACGGCGGGACTGGCCGTGGCGGCGGTGGCCGCTCTCATTCTTCGCGTTGGCGGCGCACCCGAACGCACGCGCCTGGTGGGACCGGGCGCCGGCGGGCAGCCCTCGGCGAGCCCGTCCACCGCGGGAACCCAGCCCCCCGCGGCAACACCGGTCATCTATGTGGAGTTCCGCCTCACCGCCCCCGGCGCCCGCTCGGTGGCCGTGGCCGGCGACTTCGACAACTGGACGGGCAGGCCCCTGAGCGATCCCGACGGAGACGGGGTGTGGACGGGGCGCATCCCGGTACGGCCCGGCGTACACGCCTATATGTTCGTGGTGGACGAGAACCAGTGGGTGACCGACCCCGAGGCCGAACTCTATGCCGACGACGGCTTCGGAAATCGAAATGCCGTCCTCGCCGTCTCCCCTCCGGACGGAGCGCAGTCATGAACGGTGCGAAGAGGCGTGCAGGGGATCGGGGGCAAGGCCTTCGCACTGCCGCGGTGCTCGGCTTCCTTCTACTCCTTCCCAGCCCGGGCGAGGGCCAGCTTTCCGGGGTGGTGGTGGAGGGCGGATTGTCCCAGGTGCAGCCTCCGGCAGGCGTGGAGGGCGCCGCGGCCCGCTATCTGGTGGGCGGTATCCGGAGCTCAAACTTCCTCCCGGCGGGGATGCGCATGGGGCTTTCCCTCCTGGGTGGAGAGAGTCTGGACCGGAACACGGGCGGGAGCTTCCTCTACGGCAACGCCGATCTTTTCATGGACCGACCCGTGCGCGCCGGTCTCAGCCTCGGCGCAGAAGGCAGGGTCTTCGGTTTCGTGGTGGGAGACCCCCTTCCCTACCGAGCCGGCGGCGTGGAAGGCGGTCCTACCCTGCGGATACGGGCGAAAGGCTGGCTCGCCCGGGTCAAGGGCGTGGCTGGGTGGGGGCGCTCGGAGATCCGCATTCCCGAGACGATGCAGACGCCGGCCCGGACGGTGCGCGATGAGCTGTGGCGATACGGCGGAGAATCGGAGGTGTTCTGGCAGGGCGCCCCGGTGTGGGTGGGCGTGGGCGGCGGCATCCACCACACGCCCGGCGGCACCTACCGCTCCGGCGGTGTTCGTCTCATCCGCGGACGGAGCCAACCTCTGGTGGAGTTGCGCCTGGACGTGTGGGACACCCCCTTTGGAACGGAAACCACGGGCGGAGTGGCCTTCATGATGCCCGTCGGGGGCGACTGGAGCGTCCGGGGATTCATGGGGCGATCCGAACCCGATCCCCTTACGCTCGTCCAGCCGGGGGGCGGAAGCGGAGGCGTCCTGGTGGGGAAACGGCTGACGAGCCCCTCATCCCGCGAGACGGGACGCGTCTCACTGCATGAGATCGAATCCCTGGGGCCCCGGGGTGCCCGGGTTCGCTTTACCCTCCCGGCCGGGGAAGGGAAAGGAGACGTTCGGATCCTGGGTGACTTCACGGGATGGGAGCCACGGGCGATGAAGCGCTCCGGCTCCGAGTGGTCCCTTGAACTCGATATACCGGCAGGCGTATACCACTACGGATTCCTTGTGGATGGTGCCTGGTTCCTCCCCGACGGCGTGCTGGACGCCGTCGCCGACGAATGGGGACGACGCAACGCAACGCTGGTGGTGGAGGCAGGAGAAGGAGGCACAAGATGATCAGGCAACTGCAACGAATGGCGCTCCTTGCTGCGGCCGTGGCGATGATCGTCCCGGCGAGCCTACGGGCCCAGGCATCCCCCCGGGAACGGGCGCGGGAAGTGCTGCCTCCCGCCGTGGTCAGCGAACTGGATGCCCTCGCCACGCGCATGGAAAGGGAGGGCGTCCCGTCCGAGCCCCTCTACAACAAAGCGCTCGAGGGGGCGGCGAAGCGCATTCCCCCGGATCGTCTCATGCCCGCCGTCACCGACTACGCCAGGCGACTCAGAGAGGCTCGTACGGCCCTGGGCCCCCGGGCCGACACTCCCCTCCTCATGGCGGGAGCGGACGCCTTTCGCCGGGGAATCGACATGAAGACGCTCCGGACCCTGGCTCGGGACGAACGGCCCTCCCCTATGGCCGTTCTGGTCCTGGCCGATCTGGTGGAAACCGGCGTTCCCACCGACCGCGCTCTCGACCTGGTTCACGAGGCCATGATGCGCCGCGCCCGGGACGAGATGATGATGGGGATTCCGGCCGACGTACGTCAGCTCATGCGCATGGGCCACTCTCCCATGGAAGCCGCCGAGCGCGTGCGGGAAGCCATGCGCCACTGGCGGGGAGGTTCCATGGGGATGATGCCACCCGTCCCCCCCGGCGCCGAGCCCCTTATGTGGGAACGGGATCGGCCCCACCACCGGCGTCCCGGTGGCGGATAAGCATCCCCGTTTCACCTCGTCCTGTGAACGCCGTCTCTGGGTAGCCGCCGGCACCGCGGTGATCGCGGTGTACGTCTCGATTCCGCTTGCCGGGATCCTGGTGGAAACACTCCAGCGCCACGGACTTCTGGACTTCCCAGCCTTCGCATTCGGTGCGGCGTTTCTTACCACCATCCTCGTGGTGCTGGCCCTAGGGCTTCGACGGCGCCCTACCCCGGGCGAGATCTGGATCGTCCTCGGCGTGCTGGCGGCTTTCGTCATGGTGGTCGTGCGCATGGGATTGACCCCCGTGGAGCGCACTCACCTCTTCGAATACGGCCTCCTCTCCGTTCTGTTCTACGAGGCCGCGTCGGAGCGGCGCCGGGGCGGATCCCGCATGATGCATCCCTTCCTGTTCGCTGTGGCGGTCACTTCGACCCTCGGATGGGGAGATGAGGCGGTCCAGGCTTTCCTTCCCGAACGCGTGTACGACGTTCGGGACGTCGGGGTGAACGCGCTGGCGGCCATCATCGGCGCCACTGCCGCCGCCACCCTCCGGCACGTGCGAGGGAGGACGGCGGGGACGACCGGTACCGGTAAGTGATGCGGTGCGACCTCGTATAGCTTGCCTAGGCCGCGTTTTCCCTTTCTTCAACCCTGGAGGCCGCATGTCCGACACGCCTACAGGCAGGTTCTGCTGGTACGAGCTTATGACCACAGACCCTGTCGCGGCACCATCCTTTTATACGGACGTATTCGGATGGGATACCCAGACGTGGGAAGGCGGGACGAAACCGTACACCATGTGGGTAAATGGGGGTCAGCCCATCGGCGGGGTGATACTTTTGCCGGATCAAGCGGTCTCCGCCGGCGCTCCCTCCCATTGGCTCCCGTATCTTTCCACGCCGGATGTAGCCGCCACCACCCACCGGGCCCGGGAGCTGGGCGCCGGTGTTCTCATGGGCCCCACGGAGATTCCGGAAGTGGGTACCATTTCGGTGCTGTCCGACCCCCAGGGTGCCGTGTTCGCGGCATACCAACCGGCGACGACTACGCCGGGGCACGACGGTCCGCCGCAGGTAGGGGAATTTTCCTGGCATGAACTGGCGACCACGGACTGGGAGGCCGCCTGGGCCTTTTACTCCGAGCTGTTCGAGTGGGCCGTGGAGCACGACATGGACATGGGCCCTCTGGGCACCTATCGCCTGTACAACCGGGGCGCGCATCCACTGGGAGGCATCTTCAACAAGCCGGAGATGATGCCGGTTCCCATGTGGCTCCTCTACGCCCGCGTTCCCGACGTGCCTTCGGCCGCGGAACGGGTCAAGGCGGCCGGTGGGCAGGTCATCAACGGGCCCATGGAGGTCCCCGGCGGAGACTTGATCGCCCATTGCCTGGACCCCCAGGGCGCCATGTTCGCCATCCACGCCACCGCCGAGGAAACCCACATGGCGTGAGCGACGGGGGGTTGCCCGGCGGTGCCGCAGTCGGACTCGCCTACCCGGCCGTCGTG
This sequence comes from Gemmatimonadota bacterium, assembly GCA_046756305.1. GTDB lineage: Bacteria > Gemmatimonadota > Gemmatimonadetes > Longimicrobiales > Gaopeijiaceae > JBHHWB01. Next base: position 45,141 of record JBHHWB010000003.1, on the reverse strand, counting down.
AAGGTAAAGACCATCCCGCCATTCATCCCCATTCCCGCCCCGCCGGTCATCATGCTCCCGGTGGCCCACATACCTCCCATGGCCGAGCCGTGCTCCTCGAGGTTCATGAGATGACCGTCTTCGTCCATCATACCACCGCCGACGTGGATGGTGTAGGTGGTGGCGGGCTTGAGGGGCTGGGCAGGCTGAAACGTGAGCTTCCTCCCATCGGCCGACACCGTCCACAGGCCCTCCACCTCGGGACCTGTCACATCGCCTTCGTGGAGGTCCACGTAGTCTTTCATCCCCGCCCCGAGCGCGTGGTTGAACTCCAGGGTGACAGGTTGGTTCGGATCCACGTTGGTGGCTCCTCCTGCCGGAATCACGCTGAGGAGAACGGCCGTCTCCTCCGCATCCGGGGCCGTGGCGCTGTCGCCGCATGCGGCAAGAACGAGGAGCGCGGGCAGCGTCACCGACAGGATCCCTCGACCGATATGTGCGGGGGTTCTCATTTTTCCTCTCTCCTCTCCGGCGAAACGCCAGCTTACCTACCGGTGGTCGTGCTGCGCAGGACGGTCAGACGCTTCCTGAACTCCTCTTCGTCGATCTCCCCCCGGGCGAAGCGGGTGCGAAGCTCCTGCTCAGCCTGTTCCAGCTCCCGGGCGGCCCTCCTCTGGTTGGCCTGATCCGCGAAGAGCCTCCAAAAGGCCCACACCAGCACCACGAGCGTCACGAGCCAGAAAAGCCACCACGCCCAGTGCATGCCCATGAACAGGCCTCCGCGATGCCAAGACGGTCCCATCATCTGCATCTGCTGCATCTGCGCCGGCAATTCCACTGCGTTTTCCATGGTTCCACCTCCCGTTAGACGATGGCGAGGGAGCCCCGGTCACCGGTCCAGATGCGCATTACGTCCACCACTTCCGAAACCACCGCGATCCCGTCCCCTACGTGACCCGTCGCGGCGGCCGCGCGCATGACGCCCAGCAGCTCCTCCACCCGATCCTGTAGGCAGAGAAACTCGATTTTCGACATCTCTGCATACGCCTCACCTTCCTCGAGGGAGACCCTGAAGTCCTTGGGATCCACCCCCGCGCCCAGGACATGCACGTGGCACACATAGAAGTGGGTGACGCCGGCGTCCCGGAGTGCTTCCACTACACGATGCACACAATCCTTCCGGACAATGGCCTTGATCTCGCTCAACTCACTCATGATTCAACCTCCTTGCCTGGCGCCTTTACTCGGCGCCGGCCGTGACGGGCTCGGGTGCGTGGGGCGGCCGGCCTCCCCTGCGCGCGTCTCTCCGCAGCAACGCCTCCTGCCACAGGGAATAGATGGCGGGAATGACCAGGAGGGTGAGGATGGTCGCCGAGACCATTCCACCCACCATGGGAGCCGCGATGCGCCGCATGACCGTGGCGCCGGCTCCATGTCCCCAGAAGATGGGGAGCAGCCCGCCGATGATGGCGGTAACGGTCATGATGAGGGGACGGACCCGCATGGCCGCTCCATGCACGACGGCGTCGTGGAGCGATTCCGGACTCACCTCGCCCCGGGCTTTGCGGTCGTCCCACGAATGGTTCAGGTACAGGAGCATGATCACCCCCGTTTCCGCAGCCACGCCTGCCAGGGCGATGAATCCCACCCCGGTGGCCACTGACCAGTTGAAGCCGAGCCAGGCCATGATGATCACGCCGCCCACCAGGGCGAAGGGGAGGGAGAGCATGACGATGAGCGTCTCGCCTACCCGCCCAAAGTTCAGGTAAAGCAGCAGGAAGATGATGACCAGCGTAGCCGGAACCACCACCTGCAGCTTGGCCTTGGCGCGCTGCATGTACTCATACTGCCCGGACCACTGCATGCTGTATCCGGGCGGCAGCTCCACCATGTCGCTGACCATCTTCTGGGCGTCGGCGACAAAGGAGCCCAGGTCCCGGTCCTGAACGTCGATGAACACCCACGCCGTGGGGAAGGCGCCCTCGGTCTTGATACTCATTGGACCGCCCACGGTACGGATGGTGGCCACGTCCCCGAGGGGAATCTGGGTGGGGCCCATGGAAGCGCCCATACCGCGACTTCCCCCCGCGGCTCCGTCCTCACCCATGTTTCCGCCCATACCTACGCTGAGGCCGGCTCCCAGGCCCGCCGGGGAGATCCCCGGGTCGGGCATGCGCCCCGGCACGGGAATCAGGACTTCCGCCAGCTTGGTGGGATCATCTCTCAGCTCCTGGGGATAGCGTACCCGCACACCGTAGCGCTCCCGGCCTTCCACTGTGCGGGTGATATTCATCCCGCCGATGGCGGAAGCGATGACCATCTGGATCTGCTTCACATTCAGGCCGTAGCGGGCCGCCGCCTCACGATCGATGTCGATGTCCAGATAGGATCCCGAGACCACTCGCTCGCCGAAGGCGGACCGGGTGCCCGGCACCATGAGGGCCGCTGCTTCCACCTCCTTCGCCAGGCGCTCCAGCTCGGCCAGGTCGGGTCCGAAGATCTTCACACCCACAGGCGTCCGGATCCCCGTGGCCAGCATGTCAATGCGGCCCTTGATGGGCATGGTCCACGAGTTGGTCACACCCGGGAGCTTGACGGCCTTGTCCATCTCATCCACGAGGCTCTCGAAGGTTACCCCAGGACGCCATTCGTCCTCGTCCTTCAGGGTGATCGTGGTCTCGAACATGGCCAACGGTGCCGGGTCCGTCGCCGTCTCGGCCCGCCCCCCCTTCCCGAAGACGCTCTCCACCTCGGGGAAGGTTTTCAGGATGCTGTCCTGCACCTGCAGGACCTTTCGCGCCGCAGCCACACTCACTCCGGGCACCGTCGTAGGCATGAAGAGCATGGTGCCTTCGTTGAGGGGAGGCATGAACTCCGAGCCGATGCGCTTCAGGGGGATGACCGTCAACGCCAGCGCCGCGATGGCCGTCGCCACAACGGGCCACCGGAAGCGCAGGACGAACTCGAGGGCCGGCCGGTACACAAACACCAGGGCGCGGTACACGGGGTTGGAGTGCTCCCTGTGAATCCTTCCCCGGATGAAGAGCCCCATGGTGACCGGAACCATGGTGATCGAAAGCAGCGATGCGGCGGCCATGGAAAGCGTCTTGGTCCAGGCCAGGGGCTTGAAGAGCCGTCCCTCCTGCGCCTCCAGGGAGAAAACGGGCAGGAAGGAGACGGTGATGATGAGGAGCGAGAAGAAGAGGGCAGGTCCCACTTCCTTCGAAGCCCGCACCACCGCACCCCACCGCTCCCGGGTCGTGAGGAGCGAGGTGTGCAGACGGTCGCCGTCGGCCTCTTGCCCCAATTCTCCACGCTCGCGCTTCTCGTCGATGGCCCACTCGAGATGCTTGTGCATGTTCTCGATCATGACGATGGCAGCGTCAATCATGGCCCCGATGGCGATGGCGATCCCGCCAAGGCTCATGATGTCGGCGCTCAGACCCAGACTCCTCATGGCGATGAACGCCATGAGGATCCCCATAGGGAGCGTAAGGATGGCCACCAGGGCGCTGCGCACGTGGAAGAGGAAGATGATGCAGACCAGCGCCACCACCAGGGACTCCTCGAGGAGCTTCTCCTTGAGGGTATCGATGGATTTTAGGATGAGGTCAGAGCGGTCGTAAACGGGACGCACCACGATGCCCTCGGGGATGCCTGACTCGATTTCGGCAAGTTTGGCCTTCACCCGCTCGATGGTGGCCAATGCGTTCTCCCCGAAGCGCATGATGACGATGCCGCCCACCACGTCACCGCGCCCGTCGAGGTCGGCGATGCCTCGCCGCACCTGAGGCGCAAGGCGCACCTCACCGATGTCAGCGACACGGACGGGCGTGCCCCTCTCGGTGGCGCCCACCACGACGTTCTCGATATCCTCCAGGTTCTCAAGGTACCCCAGGCCGCGAATCATGTATTCGCGCTCGGCCAGTTCCATGACCATGGCGCCCACGTCCTCGTTGGAGGCACGGATCGCGTCCATGACCCGGGTGATGGGCACGCCGAAGCCCCTGAGCTTCTCCGGGTCCACCGTGACCTCGTAGACCTTCTCGAACCCGCCCACCGAAGCCACTTCGCTCACGCCGGGCACCGCCGTGAGTTGATACCTGAGGTACCAGTCCTGGTAGGACCTCAGGTCGGCCAGGGACCGCTGGTGGGTGGTGTCTTCCAGAACGTACTGGTAAATCCAACCCAAACCTGTGGCGTCGGGTCCCAGCGCCACGTCCGCCTCCGGCGGCAGCTTGGTGCGAATGGCCGACAGATACTCCAGGACCCGGCTTCGAGCCCAGTACAGGTCCGTTCCGTCATCGAAAATGATGTAGACGAAAGACGTCCCGAAGAAGGAATATCCCCGCACCGTGTTCGCACCCGGGACCTTGAGCATCTCCGAGGCGATGGGATAGGTGACCTGGTCCTCGACGATCTGCGGCGCCTGGCCCAGGTAGTCGGTCTTGATGATGACCTGGACGTCGGAGAGGTCCGGGAGAGCCTCCAGGGGCATCTCCCGCATGGCCATGATGCCGCCCACGGCAAGGAACAGGGAGAAGAGCAGGACCAGGAATTTGTTCCGGATCGACCACTCGATGACACGATTGAGCATGGTCGTCTCCCCTCAGTTCCCGTGGCTACTGTGGTCGCTGCCGTCCATAGACCCGGCGGCGGCGCCGCCCATGTCCATGCCGGGCATCTCCGGCTCGGCGGGTTCGTCGCCGCCCATGTCCATGCCGGGCATGCCGGCCATTCCCGCGCTCAGGCTCGACTCGGCGTCGATGAGGAAGGAAGCCGATGACACCACCGTCTGGCCGTCCTCGAGCCCTTTCAGGATCTCGATGTCGTCCCCGATGGTCCGCCCGCGCACGACCTCGGTGGGATTCAGCATTCCATCGCTGGCCACCACGAAGACAATGGAGCGCTCACCCGTGGTGAGCACGGCGCCCCGGGGAACGACCAGGGTCGGGGGCCCGGCCGACGCCGAAATGTCGACTTCGGCATACATCCCGGGACGCAGTTCCAGCCCGGGGTTGGGAAGCTCCAGGCGCACCTGCCCCGTTCGCGTCTTCATGTCCACCGTGGGATAGACGTAGGCCACGCGGCCGGGAAATTCCCTGCCCGGATAGGCGTCGAAGCGGGCGGTGGCAGGCAGGCGGTCCCGGACCAGAGCCAGGTCTTTTTCGTACACGTCGGTGTCGATCCAGACCGTGGAGAGGTCGGCGATCTCGAAGACCACCATCCCCGGCATGATGCGATCGCCCTCGACCACGTTCTTCGCCACCACGATCCCGGTGGCCGGCGACCGGAGGAGGAGCGTCTTGCGGAACTCGCCCGTTTCCTCGATGCGCCGGATCTCGTCGGCGGGAATGTCCCAGTAGGCGAGCCGACGGCGCGCCGCCTCCAGGAGCTGCCGCGCGTTGGCCGCGGCCCGGGATTCGGGGCCACCCTCCACGCTCCGGGCGAGCCTGGCGGCCAGGAGGAGTTCCTCCTGGGCCGTGACAAGCTGTGGGCTGTAGACCTCCAGGAGAGGATCCCCCTCCTTCACGGGTGCGCCGGTGAAATTCACGTAGAGGCGCTCCGCCCAGCCGCTGATTTTGGGGTTCACAGAAGCGAGGCGCGTCTCGTCATACGTGACACTCCCGACGGTACGCACCCGAGGCCTCAGCACGCGGCGTTCCACCTGAGCGTACGTCACACCGATGAGGCGCGCCTGCTCCGGGTTGAGATGCACCGGCTTGGCTTCATCTCCGCCGGCGGCCATGGCCGCGTGGTTGTGGCCGCCCGTCTCCCCCTGGTCCGCTTCCTCCGCGTTTCCCCGCACCTGTACGGCGGCAACGGTAACGGAAACCGCGATGATGGCGACGGAGATTCCGATCTGTTTCTTGCTGCTCATGACGCCTCCATGAGGGTCTGTTCACTCTTGGGAAGGGTGCGGCCCACAGCAGACTCCAGCGCGGCCAGCGCCGATCCGTACTGGGACAGCAGTTTGTAGTACTCGCCTTCGAAGCGATTCACCGACATCTGGGCATCCACCAGCGTCATGAAGTCCACCGCTCCCACACGGTAGGCGGAAAACGACGACTGAACGGTGGTGCGCGCCTGGGGAAGGATCTCTTCCCGGTAGAGTCGGATGAGGGTGCGGGCCTGGCGCAGGTCGGCGAGGAGTTCGTCGATGCGGGCATCCACCGCTGCGCGCACGTCACCGAGATCCGCTTCCGCCACGTCCGCCATGGCGGCGGCCTCCTCGCGGAAGGCGTACTGGCGGCTTCCCGCGTGGACGGGGATGCTGAAGCCCACCATGGCGCTTCCCATCCGCTCCGGGCCCGATCCGCGGTCGCGCTGCCCGTACTGGACGCCGACGGAGAAGTTCGGCCAGATCTCCTTGCGGGCCAGCTCCACGCGGGTACGCGCCTGTTCCACCCCGAGGCGCAGCTTCTCCAGCACCGGACGGTTCTCCTCCGCCCACGCGCTGAGCGTGGCCTTGTCCGGGACCTGAAGCGGAAGGGAATCCAGGGCCGGCGCGGCCACGGGCCGATCGGCGGGATAGTCCAGAAGCGCGTTCAGGCGTGCCGCCAGAGCGACGCGCCGGGCCTGCATCCGTTCGATCTCGCCGTCCATGCGGGCCACTTCCACGTCGGCGCGGAGAACATCGGCCTGCAGGCCTTTCCCGGTCCGGTACATGGAGCGGGCCACCTCCTGGAAGTCCTTCAGCAGATCCAGGGTGGCGTGCATGACCTCCAACTGCCGGTCCACGGCGTAGATGCCGTAGAAGAGGGTCGATGCCTTTTCCCGCAGCGCCCACCACACCTCGTCGGATCCCGCCACGGCCATGGCCGTGCCCAGCGAGGCGATCTCTCCTTTCAGGGAAAGCTTTCCCGGGAAGGGAAACATCTGCGTGAGCTGAACCGCCGGAGCCATGGTCATGGCCATGTCGGCGTTGAGGTCAGGCAGACCGACGTTCATGAGGCCGAGCTGCACCATGGGATCGGGAAGCGTGGACGCCTCGGGTTCGCGGGCGCCGGCGGCCGAAGCCACTGAACGCACGGCCCGCAGCCTGGGGTTACGGGCTTCCAGATCCCGGAGGACATCCTCCAGTCTTAGCCGAGCTTCAGGGGGTGGACCGGCCTGTCCCGCCGCGCCCGCCGGAAGGAGCAGTAAGGCCGCCAGGGCGAAGACCTTGAATGGTGTTTTCATCCCCATGGGATATCCGTGTCGATTGGGTAGATACGATCAACACGGGGGAAGGTGCGCCGCGGCCCATGAACATCTTATGAGGTGAAAATGAAGAAGTCTTCATAAGAGGAGTCCCCTCCGGCGCGCGCGCCGGAGGGGACGAAGGCATCTCCAAAACGGATGTGAAGGGATGGGCTCAGGTCATGACTTCCGCCGCCCCGAAGTGTGAATGTGAACCACCTTCCATCTCCCGTCACGGCGCTCGAGGATGGCCGTGCCGCGCCCTGTCACCTCCGCGTGCCCGCGGGGGGTGTCGGCAGAGAGATCGTACCGAAAGGAAGCCCACGCCACATCACCCCGAACCACCGGCTCGATTCCATAATATTTGTAGGAGAAGTTCTCGAACTCCTTCAGCTCGGGTTCCAGGTGGTGCTCCCTGTAGTCCTGCCATCCGTGATTCACTCCGGCACCTTCGATGATGTGCACCCCCCGTCCCGGGGCGTACAGCTCGCCGAGAGCGTCCAGGTCTCCCGCCTGCGCCAGCTCCGCCATGGATTTCACCACCTGACGTACGGCCTGGACATCGGGGTTCTCCTCGGCTTCCTGAGCCCGGAGGTGGGGCGACCACACCAGTAGCGCGGACATGGCAACGGCGAAACTCCTCGCAAACTTCTTCATACAAGCTCCTTGGTGGATGGGCCGATCACCATTGGAATGGGACGACCTCTCAGCGTGAGACTTCCTGCGACTGTGCTTCTGCTTTCCGCGGAAGGGTGAGAATCAGGCGGGCGCCTCCTTCCTTGCGGTTCTCGGCGCGGGCCCGCCCCCCATGGGCCTCCACGATGGAGCGGACGATGGCCAGCCCGAGACCGGTGCCGGAAGCCGCCCCCCCGGGGGTGCGGACCTCGTCCGCCCGGTAGAAGCGGTGGAAGACCCTTTCCGGGTCACCCAGACCGGGACCCGAGTCCTCCACCACTACGTTCACTTCACGGGCCCGCGCCTCCACCCTCACCTCCACACGTCCTCCCGAAGGGGTGAACTTCAGGGCGTTGTCCACCAGGTTCCACAAGGCCTGCCGTACCAGGCGTTCGTCCACCGTAGCCACGTAAGCTCCATTTCGGCCGCCTTCACCGTCCCTCAGCGCCAACGTCACGCCCCGATGCTCAGCCTGTCCCGACAGGCGCCGGACCACCTCCCCGGCCACGGTGCGCAGGTCCACCGGTTGGGGGCGCAGAACCAGGGCGCCGGCGTCGGACCGGGCCAGGGTAAGAAGATCCTCGGCAAGCTCCGAAAGGTGGACCACCTCCTCCAGCGTGCTCTCCAGGGCGCTCCGGTACTCCTCCGGGGTGCGCTCCCGCCTGAGCGCCACTTCCAACTCGCCGCGCATGGCCGTCAGAGGCGAACGGAGTTCGTGGCTGGCGTCGGCGGTGAAGCGCCGCTGTGCCTCCAGTGTCTCCCGGATCCGGTACAGCATCCCGTTCAGGACCTGGATGAGCCGCTGGTACTCCCGGGTATCCGCCCAGGCGGTGATTCCCCGGTCCAGGGACCTGGCTTCCAGCTCTTCGGCCTGGTCGATGATGTCGTGCACCGGGCGCACCGCCGAACCCGCCAGCCACCAGCTTCCCAGGAAGCTCCCCACCACCACCAGGACCAGGATCCCAAGGATGGACACGGCAAAGCGCAGGAGCATCTCGTTGCGGGCGACGAGCGGGGCGGCCACCTGCAGGACGTGGCGGCGGTGGGCCTCTCCAAGCCGCTCCAGCGGATAGTAGAGAGTCCGCACCGGCATCCCCATGAACGCCCCCCGGGTCCACACCAGCGTACCGTCACCGGCCAGCCGGAGCGCCGCCGTATCCACAGGAAGGTCCTCGGTCATGAACTGGCTGCGCAGAAGGCTCTCGCCATCGGCGCTCCAGACCTGGACATACCGGACGAGATCCCTGAGCTCGGCGGCTTCCTCAGGTGTCAGCGCCCATTCGTGGAAGTGCATCTCTCCCGAGGGAGAGTCGGTGACGGAGGCCGCCTGGATGGACGCCACCGAAAGGATACTGGCGTCGAGTTCCTCGTCGAGGACGGCACGCAGCGTGAGGAACGTGACCGCCGAGATGGCCGCCACCCCCGCCGCCATGGTGAAGGTGAAGCGAAGGGCGAGCCGCGCCCTGAAGGAACGCGTCACGCGTCCTCCTCACCTTTCATTACGTAGCCCACGCCCCGAACCGTATGAATCAGCTCGCCCCGGCCTTCCGCGGCCAGCTTCTTGCGGAGATTGCCCACATGCACGTCCACCACGTTGCTCATGGGATCGAAATGGAGATCCCAGACCTTTTCCAGGAGCTCGGTGCGGCGGACTACCTGCTCGGGGCGCAGGAGGAAATATTCGAGGAGCTGGAACTCCTTGGGCGTAAGTTGCAGCGACCGTCCGGCCCGTTCCGCCTCATGGCGGACGCGGTCCAGGGCCACGTCCCGGTAGACCAGGCGGTCGGGGCGGCGGGCTCCCCCCCGCCTGAGGAGCGCCCGCACCCGCGCCAGCAGCTCGTCGAAGCCAAAGGGCTTGGTCAGGTAATCGTCGGCGCCCATGTCCAGACCCAGCACGATGTCCTCCTCCGCATCCCGGGCGGTAAGGAGGAGGATGGGCACGTTGTTCTCCCGTCCCCGCAGCTCACGCACCATCTCCAGTCCCGTCTTTCCCGGAAGCATGATGTCCAGGAGGAGAAGGTCATACTCGTGGACGTGGGCCATGGCCAGACCCTCCACACCGTCGAACGCCGTGTCCACGGCGTAGCCTTCCTCCCGCAAGCCCTTCTCCAGGAAGCTGGCAACCTTGCGATCATCCTCGACGACCAGGACCCTCATGTTCGCCTCTCTCTCTGAAACCGCGTGAAGATGTAGGGCTGATGCGTCCCGCCGGGGGTGTAGTGCTCCTCCGTAGCCTCCTCCACGAGCTCAAAGTCGGGACCAAGTTCGGTGGAGAGACCCTCGGCGTCGTAGCGCACTACGTCGAGGCCGCTGCACTTCGGCGGCGCCCCGGGACGAAACGTGGCCAGAACCACCCACCGCCCCGGCGGAACGTGCCGGAGAACGGCATCGCGATAGGCCGCACGGTCTCCGGGGTCGGTAAGGAAGTGGAAGACCGCGCGGTCGTGCCACACGTCTACCGGCCCCACATCCGGCATGCGGGTAACATCCGCCCGCACCCACCGTACCCGGGAGGCGAGGGGGCCCAGACGCGCCGCCGCCGTATCCAGGGCGGCCTGGGAAATGTCCATGACCGTCACGTCCCATCCCCCTTCCCGAACCAGGAAGTCGGCCAGGAGGGAAGCGCCGCCCCCCACGTCGAGCACCCTCCCGCACGCCTCGGGGCTGCACGAACGAATGAAGCGCAGCGAGAGCTCGGGCTCCGCCTGGTACCAACCGACCTGATCCGGGGGGCGGGTGCGGTACACCGCTTCCCAGTGCTCCTGTCTTTCCGTCATGAGTTACCTCCCATGCCCACAATAGGTAGACCCGGCTCACCTAACGCCAGATGAAGACCGGATGAAGATTCCTTCATGCAAGGCCGACCAGAACGCGTACCTTATGGGAGGCAAAGCAACCTGGAGGCGTGAACATGATCAAGACGACTTCGCTGCTCACCGTGATCCTTCTGGCGGCCTGCGGATCTTCCGATGCCCGGCCGGCCGCCGAGAGCGCCGGCGCAGAGGCCCCGACGCCGGTCACCGCACCCGCCGCGACCGAACCCTCCGGTACGGCAGACGCCGCCGCGGGCGCCGACGTCCCAACCGGCACAGAGGTCGCTTCCGCGATTCAGAACGCCCGCGTAGTGGTCTACAAGAGCCCGACCTGCGGGTGCTGCAACGGATGGGTGGAGCATCTCCAAGCCGCCGGTTTCGCCGTAGAAACCCATGACGCCATGGACATGGCAGGCATCAAGCGGGACACGGGCATCCCCGTGGACCTGGCCTCCTGTCACACCGCACTCGTGGACGGCTATCTGGTGGAAGGCCACGTGCCGCCCGAGGTCATCGGTCGCCTCCTGGCGGAGCGGCCGGAAGTGGCGGGAATCTCCGTGCCGGGGATGCCCGTCGGATCGCCGGGCATGGAGGGCCCCAACCCCCAGCCCTACCAGGTCATCGCCTTCGACGAGAACGGAAACCGCCGGGTCTACGCCTCGGTGGATCCCCGCTAGGAGCCTGTCCGGGTCACATCTCCTTGAGGAGACCGACCCTCAGAGCGAAACGCACCAGCTCAGAGCGGTGGTTCAGCCCCAGCTTGTCCATGATGCGCGACCGGTAGGTGTCCACCGTCTTGGGGCTGATGAAGAGTTTCTTGCCGATCTCCCGGGAGGAGTATCCTTCGGCCGTAAGAGCCAGGACTTCCTGTTCCCGGGTACTGAGATCGTGGAGGCCCGCCTGATCCTCACTCTCCGAAGCCTTGTAGCGCTGCAGGAGGAGGGTCGTGGCCTTCGGGGGCAGAAAGACCTCTCCACGGGATACCACCTTGATCGCCTCGATGAGGTCCGTGTCGGCGCTGGTCTTGGTCAGGTAGCCGCTGGCCCCCGCTTCCACCACGGGCACCAGATACTCCTCTTCGGCGTGGACCGTGAGCACCAGGACCTTGGTGTCCAACTCCAGAGCGGCGATGCGGCGGGTGGCCTCGAGTCCGTTGGACTCGGGCATGGAAAGATCCATGACCACGACGTCGGGGCGCAGCTCCCGCACCTTGTCCACGGCCTCATTCCCGGTGGAGGCTTCCCCGACCACCTCGAGGCGTCCGTCCGCCTCTAGAAGCGCCTTGATGCCGGCGCGGAACATGGCGTGGTCGTCCACGAGAAGGATGGTCGTGCGTTCAGACATTATGCGCCTCCACGCGCGTCGCAGGCAGTTGAACTCTTATCACCGTACCCTGTCCGGGTTCGCTCTCCACCGTCACCTCGCCTCCGGCCATGTACGCCCGTTCCTGCATACCGATGAGCCCCAGCCCTCCGCCCCGTTCCTCCACTCTTTCGCGGGAGAAGCCCCGGCCCCGGTCGCGGATCTCCACCTCCACCCCGTCTTCCCGCCTCCGAACCGCCACCGAGGCCCCGTCGGCGCCCGAGTGGCGAACGGCGTTGCTCAACGACTCCTGAATGATACGGTAAAGGCTCAGGCGGGCCTCCTCGGTGAGAAGGTCGTCCACCGGATCGATGTCATAGTCGACGTGGAAGCCGGTAGCCTCCCGCAAGCCGCGGAAGTGGGCCATGAGCGCCGTGGCCAGATCGACCTCGTCCAGTTCGGGGGGGCGCAACCCCCGGGCGATGCGCTTGACCGCTTCCGCCGTTTCCAGGATTTCCTCCCGCAGGTCCTCGGCGAGCCGCATCCGCTGGGCCGAGTCGTCCACCTCGGCCAGCACGCGCAGACGAAGCATGAGCGTGGCCAGCCGCTGCGCCGTGTCATCGTGAAGTTCCCGAGCGATGCGCTGCCGTTCCTCCTCCACGGACCGGAGCGCGCCCTCGGAAAAATCCTTCATGCGCTTGCGCTCCGTGAAGTCCCGAACCGTACAGACCACGCGCAGGTCTCCCCCCGCATCCGGCACCCACGGACTCAGACTGATTTCGGCCGGGAACTCGGTGCCGTCCTTGCGACGGGCGCGAAGCTCCATTTCCACCCCCATGGGCCGGGGCCGGGGATTCCGGACGTAGCGGGCCCGGTGCTCCTCATGGGCACGCCGGAACGCCTCGGGGAGGAGGATCTCCACGGGTTCCTCCAGGAGCTCCTCTCTGGCGTATCCGAACAGCCGCTCCACCTGAGGGTTCACGTCCCGAATCCTGCCGTCACTGCACACCACCAGCACCCCGTCGGGCGTGGCCTCGAAGACCGCTCTGTATTCTTCAGTGGTGAGCACCCTCGGCCCTCGTTCTGTCGGCTCTGTGGAGAAATCTCCCACAGCCGTGCGGGTCGTTTCCTACTGATTCCGGCGCGTTGTCCCCGACAGCCGGGAGGCGACCGGACCGCAAGAATCTATGCCAGGTGGCGGTCTGCGCGATACCCGGGCCGCTCCACGGCTTCGAAAGGGGGGCTGCAGCACCCACCGTTTACCTATTGATCCCGGCATGTCCGAACTCACGGCGAGGCCCGATATCCAACCCATGAATCACACGCAGGACCACGCCACAGCCGGTACCACGGCGAGATCGGACTTCCTGGACCGACTCTCCCGTCTTCCCGTGATGGGTGCGTTCCTCAGGGTGCCCCTCTTCTGGAAGATCGTCCTGGCCAACGTCTTCATCGTGGCCGCGGGCGTCGCCGCGGGAACGTGGGTCGCGGCCCGGGTGGAGCCCGGCGGGGACGCGCTCGCCCTGGTGGGTCTGGCCACGGGGTCCGGTATCGCCCTCGCCACTCTGGTGCTGGACGCCGTCCTGGTACGCCTCGCCCTGTCGCCCCTCCGGGCCCTCAAAGAGACCGCCGGCAGGGTCCGGGCGGGAGACCTGGACGCCCGGGTTCCGTCCTCGCCGGTCACGGACCGGGATCTGGGGGCGCTCATGGACGTCTTCAACCAGATGCTCGACTCCCTCAGCCAGACCCGCCGAATGCAGCGCGAACTGGCCCGCCGGGTTCTGGAATCGGAGGAGCGGGAGCGGGAGCGCATCGCTCACGAGCTCTTCAGCGGCACGGCCCAGACCCTGGCCGGGGTCCTGGTGCGGCTACGCGTGGCGGAACGCCACCTGAACGCCGCCTCCGGGGAAGCCCTGGAGGAGATCCGCAGCGAGGTGGTCAACGCCCTGGAAGAGGTGCGCAGCGTGGCTCGGCGGCTGCGCCCCCCGGAGTTGGACGAACTGGGACTACGCGCCGCTCTGGAAGCCCACGCCCGCTCCCTGGCCGCGGGAAAGCGCCTGGAAGTGCGCTTTTCCGGAGAGATTCCTCCCCTCCCCCGAGCTTCCACGCTGGCGGTCTTCCGCATCGTGCAGGAGGCCATCACCAACGCCGTTCTCCATGCGGCGGCCGACTTGATTCAGGTTCGCTTCGCCACCGAGGGTAATTTCATGGTGGCGGAAATCGAGGATGACGGCGTAGGTTTCGATCTGGGCTCGGCTCTGGCCCACACCGGGGAGAACCTGGGTCTCTTCGGGATGCACGAACGGGCGGGCTACGTTCAGGGGGAACTCTCCCTGGAATCCGGACCGGGCAGGGGCACACGGGTACGGCTCCTCGTCCCCCTCACATCGGACGTGGAACTCAGCCTGGAGACCTTGCCGGGGATGGTGGATCGACTTATGGAGGGCCTGGTAGAGGCGGACCTGGTCTCCGCGGTCCAGGGTTAGGCCGGTCCGGACCTCGGAACAGGGAGGAAGGATGTACCATCAGATTCTGGCCCCTCTGGACGGATCCCGCTTCGCGGAAACGGCGCTGCCCCTGGCGCTTTCCCTCAGCCGCCGTACCGGTGCGGCCCTCCACTTCGTCATGGTTCAGGAACCCATTCCGTCCTTCGCCTACGACGAGTGGGAGGGCGCGGCCCAGCGGTGGAGCGAGGAGTACCTGAGCAACCTGGTGGAGCGCGTTCGGGAGTACGCAGGCGGAAACGTGACCACGGCGCTCCGTTCGGGGCAGGTCATCGAGACACTCCAGGAGGAGGCCGAGGCAAAGGAAGCCGACCTGGTGGTCATGGCCACTCACGGGCGCGGCGCCCTCTCCCGCATGTGGCTGGGAAGCGTCGCCGACGCATTCATCCGACACACCGACCGCCCCATCCTTCTGGTGCGCCCGGAAAGCGACGATCCCGAAGCCCCCGCCAACCCGACGGCGGGGTTCCATGTCGAGAAAGTCCTCATTCCCCTGGACGGCAGCGGACTGGCCGAGTCGATCCTTCCGTACGCCGTCGAGTTTGGAAAGCTCTTCGACGCAGCCTACCATCTTGTCCGCGTGGTACCGTTTCCCATGGAGGTCGCCAGCCCCTATCTGCCCGACACCATCCAGATGAACCAGGAAGTGTTGGACCAAGGAAAGCGACTCGCCGAAGCGTATCTGGAGGAGCAGGCCGGTCGTCTGAGAAAAAGCAACCTGAGCGTCAGCTTCGGGGTACGAGTAGACGTGCAGCCCGGACACGGGATCCTGCAGGAGTCTGAAGAGGCCGGATGCGACTTCATCGCCATGGCGACCCACGGGCGCGGCGGCCTCTCCCGGGCGATCCTGGGGAGCGCCACGGACAAGGTGATCCGCGGCACGAAGGTCCCGCTCCTTCTCTCTCATCCCCGGGAATGACGTCAGCGGAGGATGGAATCGAGCTGATGGACCCTACCGACAAGCAGCCCTCTGATCGGCTAACGCGCAGGAGCGCCCTCAAGGAGTTGGCCCGTGTTGTAGGCTTCTCCGTTCCCATGATCCTGACGTACGAGGTGGCCTCGGCGCAGGGGAGGCTCTCGGCGCCGCCCGGCGGCAAGGGCAAGGGAAAGGGCAAGGGCAAGGGAAAGGGCAAGGGAAAGGGAAAAGGCAAGGGAGGCTCGGCGGCCTGGGCGGAGGACGTGGGACCCTGGCGGCTGCCCTCTCCCAGATCGGCCCCGAATCCCCGGGGAGCCGCCGACGCGGGCCCGGCGCCCCCCTGGTCCCGCACGCCGGGCCGCGAAGAATAGCCCTGGGGCAGGCCCCTCTCGGAGCCCGGCACCCCTGTACGGAACCTTTCGTCCCCTTCCATCCATTAACCTGGGAAAGGAACCGCCCATGAGGCCCTCCCCCAACATGTTGCGGCACCGCCGCCGGCGACCCCTGGTGCCGAAACGTCCGGTGTTTGCCTATTTACTGCCGGTGGCCGCACTCGCCCTCCTCTTCCTCCCTCCGGCGAGGGCTGAAGCCCAGCGGCCGGGGCGGAGAGGCCCCCAGCCCTCCGAGTCACCGGCGTGGTCCGCCATTCAGCTCGGGGCCCGCGTAGGGTACGACGACAACTCCAACGGAACCGTCCTGGGCGGCCAGATCCGCGTTCCGGTGGTGCCGGGAGGCTGGCTGGAGCTCATCCCCAGCGGGGACATCACCTTCCTTCCCCGTCTCAAGGAGTACCAGTTCAACGCGGACCTGGTGTACATCCTGGGGCAGCGCTCCAACGGACTGTACCTGGGCGGGGGACTGGCGGTTCGCAACACCATCTTCGAGGGTCCCGGGCGGGAAAGCCGCACCGGAAGCAACCTCGTAGTCGGCCTGGTTTCCCGTGCCGCGGACCGCAGACCCTTCGGATTCCAGCTCGAGTTGCGGTATTCCTTCCTGAACGCGGCCTTCCGGCCGAGGATCCTCACCTTCGGAGTGAACTTCCCTCTGTGGAAGTGATTCCCTGACCATGGCGTCCCTTCCCAAGACCCATGGTCCCGGACGCGGGTGGGGAAATGCGATCCTGACCTCGCTCGTCCTCCTTGGCGCCGCCTGCTCCAGCACCACCGGCACGGCCCGGGAGCAGACGGAGCCGGGCGAGCTCCGGGTCCGCCTGGAGGTTTTCGCCGAAGGGTTGGATCATCCCGTCTATATCACCGCCCCCTGGGGTGATCCCCGCCTCTTCATCGTGGAGCAGCCGGGCCGGATCCTGGTTGCCAGAAACGGCGGGATCCTTCCCACGCCCTTCCTCGACATCACGGACCGCGTCGGCTACGGCGGGGAGCGAGGCCTCCTGGGGCTGGCCTTCGATCCCGACTTTCGCGCAACGGGACGATTCTTCGTGAGCTACACCGACCTGGAAGGACGGTCGGTCATCGAAGGCTATCGCGAGCTGAATCGGGGAGATGAGGCGGACCCGAACAGCGGGGAGCTCTATCTCCGGGTGGAGCAGCCCTTCGCCAACCACAACGGAGGCCACATCACCTTCGGCCCCGACGCCATGCTCTACGTGGGGCTGGGCGACGGAGGCGGCGCGGGAGATCCCCGGGGCCACGCCCAGAATCGGAGCACGCTTCTGGGATCCATCCTGCGCGTGGACGTCACGCAGAGCGCCGCACCCCCCTACGAGATCCCCCCGGGCAACCCCTTCGTGGACGATCCCGCGGCCCGGGGGGAAATCTGGCTCTACGGACTCCGCAACCCGTGGAGGTTCTCCTTCGATTTCGCCGACGGCCTCCTCTTCATCGGTGACGTGGGACAGGACACGTGGGAAGAGATCGATGTGCTGGATACGGGAGAGGGGGGAGGCAACCTGGGGTGGAACATCATGGAAGGCCCCGAGTGCTTCGGAGGCGCGGCCTGCGGCGGGGACGACCTCGTCCTACCTGTAGCCGTCTACACCCACGAGGACGGGTGCTCGGTCACGGGGGGATACGTCTACCGCGGCAATCGGATCCCGGCTCTCCACGGCCGGTATCTGTACGGCGACTACTGCGCGGGATGGATCCGCACCTTCCGCATGGGGGCCGGGGGCACCGCCGTGGACCCGGTGGAGCTGCCGCTTCCCAAACCCGGATCCATCACCTCCTTCGGAGAAGACGCCCAGGGCGAAGTCTACGTCGTGGTCCAGGAAGGGACCGTCTATGCCATCGTACCGGAGGGGTAGCCGCCCCCGGCGGCCCCGCCGGGGGGCCACCGGCCGCCGACCTTCAGCTTTCCGCCCCTGAGCTTCAGCGCACCACGAAGCGCACCGTATCCACCACCCACGGCTCGAGCGGCACATGCACCGCGTCGCCGACCACAGCGATGAGGCGGTGCTCACCGGGTTCCACGTTTTCGAAGGTGTAGCTTTCGGACCCGTCACCCATATGGATGATGTGTCCCGCCTCGGCGGGGATCGGCTCCCCTGCCGGACTCAGGTCACGATCGAGGAAGAGGTGGTGGTGCCCGCTGTTGGCCGTAGTCTCCCCCGCCGTGACCACGGTGAAGCCATGGGCCACGAGCCGCACCGTCACGGAAGGACCTGTGACGGTGTCTCCGTCCGCGGGTTCGGCGATTTCGACGCGGGGGCCAGCGACCGCCTCGACCGCACGTTCGGCCGCGGCGCCAGCGCTCTCCTCCCCGGACTCACCGGCCGGAGTGGAGGTGTTGTCCGCCGGCGCATTGCACGCCGTGGTGCCGAGAGCCAGAAGGACCGCAGGCAGCACGATGTAGGGCAGTTTCATGGTGCATCTCCTTGGTTTGAGGGGTCGGATCCCGGAATGTAGCCCTGGACCGGGCGGCGAAAAACCGGCCGGGTCGCGGGGGGCGACAGAGTCATCCCCGGACGATGCGCACGCCGATTCCGTCCGGATCGAAGAGGAGGCCCTGGTCCGTCCCGTCGAGGATGCGCCTCCGGTGATCCTCGTCGGGAACGATGATGTCGAAGGAGACCAGGCCCAGAGCCACCGGATCGTACCGGCCCCGCGTGGCGCCGCCCCAGACGTTGAACCCAAGGTGGTGATGGTATCCCCCGGCCCCCACGAAGAGGGCCCCGGGTATGGATTTCGACGTCACGGTGAACCCCAGACGAGACGCATAAAACTCCTCTGCGGCCCGGAGTTCGCCGACGCGCAGGTGGACGTGCCCCACGCGCGTGCCCTCGGGAAGCCTCGGAGCGGGACGGGGACCAGCGAGAAGGAGGCTGTCCACGTCCAGGGGCTCAGTGGTGATGAAGATGGATCCGTCCACCGCGTGCCAGACCGCCGGATCCCTGTCGGCGTAAAACTCCAGGCCGTTGCCTTCGGGGTCCTTCAAGTAGACGGCCTCACTCACGTTGTGATCGGCGAAGCCGTCGAAGGAGACGCCTGCCTCCCGGGCTCTGCGGATCATGGCGCCCAGGTCGGCCCGGGAGGGAAGAAGAAAAGCCACGTGATACAGCCCCGCCGAATCCTTCTCCGGAGGGGAAGCCCCGGGCGCGGCGTGCAGTACCAGCAGGGGTCGTCCGGGGACAGCAGCCAGAGCCGTGGTGGCGCCGTCTTCGGCCAGGACCTGAAAGCCCAGAACGTCTTCGTAGAACGATGTCATGGCCGCCACGTCCCGGACCCGCAGGTGGACGGTGCCCATGCGCGCCTCGCGCAGCGGAAGAGATTCGGTGGAAAGGGGAGAACTCATGGCGAAAGAAGCTACATGATCCCCCAAGGCTTTGCATCCGCCTTCCTCCTCCGTCTTTCAAGGGCGCCGCCCGCTTGAGCGGCGTGATGGTCCCGCGTTACTCTTCGGGTACCGCATCGTGCTCCCCCCCCGCGCCCACGCATGCAAAACCCAAACGCAGAATCCGCAGGGTCCGGCGACGACTACGCCCGCGAAATACGGGCGGTCCTGGAGCGCGCTTCGGAGTTGGAGCAGGCCCAGGGCCACTCCGTCACCCTCCGGAAGCCGGTTCTTTCCAGGCCGCCGGTCGTCTTCGCTCTGGGCGTCATCTTCGCGGTGGTCGTCGCCTGGAACGTGGCCGTGTGGCGCGCGCCGCCCGCCCCGCTCCCTCCGGCCGTGGAAGAGGCATCCACCCAGGTCTCGCTCATGGTGGCAAGCCAGATCGTGGAGGCCTTCCGGCAGGAGCACGGGCGGCTGCCCGCCACCCTTGAAGAGGCCGGTCTTCCCCCGGGGACCTTTTCCTACCGGGTCGAAGGGGACGAATACATCCTGGAGACCGTCGACGCCGCCGTGGACGCTCGCTTCGATTCACGGGAAGGCCCGGTGAGCATCTTGCGCAGCATGGGAATGACGCCGCCCGCCGAGGGCAACCCGACGGGCAACCCATGACCCCTTCACGACGCACACGCACGGATCCGTCCTGCGCCGGTTTCTCCCTCGCGGAACTGGCGGTTGCGGTCATGATCGTGGGCATTCTGGCGGGGCTGGCGCTTCCCAACCTCCGCCAGGCCCTGCTCAGAGCGGAAGCGGCCCGCATCACCAGCGATGCGCACACCATCAGTATGGCCGCCTACGACTATCTCTCGGACAACGGGACCTTTCCGCCCGGAGCCGGATACGGGGCGGTTCCGGCGGCACTGGCGCCCTACCTTCCGGAGAACTTCTCCTTCACCTACCGGGGCGTGCAGTACATGTGGTTCTCGTTCAACCTCCCCAACGCCAACAATTTCTGGAAGACGAGAAACCTGGGCATCCTCATCGTGAACTATTCGAACCGTCGGGACCTGGCCACGGCCATGCGTGCCCACATGGGCCCCGACGCCTTCTGGAGCCCGACGATGTTTTACTTCGTCTACCGCGGCTGAGCCGCCCGCTCCTCTCCCTTCTTCTCCACGGGCGCACGGGTGAGGATGACGAAGTCCCCGTAGTCCCTGTATTCCTCGTTCTTCCACTCGAAGATGTCGTCGGAGGGCTGCATCACCACCGTGAGGATACGCGTCCCGGGCCGATAGTCGCGGACGCGCTCCGGGATTCCCGTTCCCCGCTCCACGTGGAAGGAACCGGCGTAGTGGATGACCAGCGCTCCGGGATACGCGTCCAGGGTACGGGCCACGGAGTACCCCATGGCTGCATCCCACAGGGCCTGGGAATACAACGCGTACCCCATACCATGGCGGGGCGGGCCTCCCCCCTCGCCTTCTGTCTGCATACTCCCCATGAGGGAGTCCCACTGAGCCTTGTAGCGGTCCGAAGGCACGGGGAACGGGAGGGGCGGCAGCAAACTGCGGGCGGTTTCGGGAAGCTGCTCGAGGGAAGAGGGTCCCTTTCTCGTCACGCGGTTCACGTACCTGCGCGGGGCGTTGGCGGCGATGACAGGAATGTCATGGGCCCGGGCGAACTCCACCATGGGGCGGTAGTCGGTGTCATAACGCTCCCAGGGGCGCGCGCTCTTCTTGAACTGGGATTCGGTGATGAACCCCTGGAGATACTCGTCCAGAATGTACTGGACGTCGGCCTCGAACATCTCCAGCGACAGTACCACGGGCCGGCGGGCCTTCTCAGGCCCCCCGGTGGCTCCGTACCGCTCGGCCGCCCGCATGAAGAGCTGGGCCTCCACCCCGTGGCCGACGCGGTCATCGTGCTCTTCACCCACCAGGATGACGTCGGCATCATCGGCCGCCGACAGGATATGCGCGAAGGATCGCATACGTCCCCGCCCGTCGTACACCTGGAAATCCACGCCCTCGACGACGTGGACCAGGGAGTCGGAAACGTCCGCTCCTCCCGACCTCTCCTGAGCTCCACCCGGAGCCGCGAGGACTCCGGCGAGGAGCGCCGCGGCGGCGAGCCACGCGGAGGTCCGAGGTCGACTCCGCATCCGCGGGAAGAATTCGCTTCTCATCATGGCTCGCGCCTCCACACGTTGTTCTCTCGGTTGATATCGGGGAAGTACTCGTCGGGATCGATCACCACCTCCGCCACCTCTCCGTCAACCTCCGTGAGGGGCACCAGCATACGTCCATCCTCCTCCCACGCCTCATGGCCAGCCCAGACGTGGGCCTTCTCCCCCGAATCCGTGGTGACTTCCAACTCCACAGGCATGCGGATCTCGCCGCGGTTTTCCAGCACCACCACAGGTTGTCCGTTGTCGATGCGCACATTGATCACCGCCTGATCCAGAACGCGGGTCGTGTACATCCAGGGATAGAAATACCAGTCCAGGTCCTCGCCCGTCACGTTCTCGAAGGTCCAGAAGAGATCCAGCGGATGGGGATGCTTGAAGGCCCACCTGCGGACGTAGGACCGCAGAGCGGCGTCGAACCGCTCCGGCGTGAGAATGTGGCGCAGCGTACGAAACACGGTAGCCGGCTTGCTGTACGAGGCGACGCCCCGGTTCCCGAACGGTCCGTAGAGATCAGCGGGCCGCATGGAGGGCGTTTCCCGGTCGCTCCCAGCGATGCTCAGGTAGCTCCGCATGCTTCCCCGGGCCGCCGGCGCGTCGGCGAACATCTCGGGGGTGAAAAGATCCTCCGAGAATGAGGCCAAACCCTCGTCCATCCAGGCGTGGTTGCGCTCGTCGGATCCGACCACCATGGGCCACCACATATGGGCGAGCTCGTGGGAGATCACGCCGTAGAGGCGCAGAGGCGAGCGACCTCCGCCTACGATGGTGATCATGGGGTACTCCATCCCTCCACCGACGATGCCCTCGTTCACCGTCATCTGAGGATAGGGATAGGGATACCAGTACGAGTGGGATTCGATGGCGTGGCGGGCGTACTCCGCCGACCGCTCCCAGTTGGGCTTCTCCGGCCGGTAGAAGGAGTGGATTGCCGCGCGCCGCACCGTCCCGTCGTCGTTCAGGTATTCGGCCACCGTCGCATCCCACACGTAAAGAGGCGAGGCGCCCCATGCGAAGTCCCGTACGTCCTCTGCGCGGAAGTGCCACGTGAGGGCGCCGTCCTCCCCGCCGGGAAGCGTGAGGGCGCCCGCGTCTCGCTCCTCGGCCGTCACCACATGGGTCACGCTGTCCGGCGAGAGGGCAGCGAGGCGCTCCTGCGCCGCCGGCGTGAGCACCGACTGCGGGTTCTGAAGCTCTCCCGTGGCGCTCACCAGCCAGCCCGCAGGTGCCGTGATCTCCACGTCGAAGGTGCCGTATTCCAGGTAGAACTCTCCGTCCCCCATGTAGGGATCCCGCGCCCAACCCCGCAGGTCGTCGTACACGGCTACCTGGGGATACCACTGAGCGATGAAGAAGACGTCCCGTCCTTCACGGCCCATGCGGAAGGTCCCCTCGGGAACCTCGAAAACCCACTCGATCTCCAGAACGGCCGAATCCCCGGGCGGGAGAGGTTCGTTGAGTTGTATGCCCACCACGGTGCCCAGGCTGGGGCCCGCCCTGGGGGCGTCCACCTGCATTTCCACACCCTGGACCACGACCCTGCCCAGATGAAATCCCCCTGTGACGGGCACCGGACGATTCCGGGGATTGCCCGGGGCGAAAACGTTCTGAGGAAGGTTGAGCCAGATGGCGGCCAGCGTGTCGGGCGAGTTGTTGTGGTAGGTGATGACCTCGCTCCCTTCCACCGTCACCTCCTCGGGGCGGAGGCGGGTCTGAATACGGTAATCCACCTCCTGCTGCCAGTAGCGCGGCCCCGGCTTTCCGTGGCGGGTGCGCGTCCCGTTGAGCATGGCCTCCAGAAAGGCGTGGGGTACCGGCAGGGTGTCGGCCGGCGCGGCGAGGGGCGATGCGGGCGCGGGAGTCACGGCGACCGGCGCAGCGGGGGGCGGGGCGGGCGCAGGGCCCCGACCTCCGCCGCCGGCGAGAAGAAGGGAGAGGAAAAGATGCAGCATCGGAATGGGCTCCCGGTAGAGGAAGGCGCCGCCGGGCCCCGGCCCGACGGCGCCGGTTCAGTCAGGAAATCTCGGCGAGGACTTCGCGCAGCGTCTCCAGGGTGCGGTCCACGTCGGCTTCACTGAACACGAGGGGCGGCCGGAAGCGAATGGAGCGCTCCCCGCTGGACAGGATGGCCAGCCCCCGGTCCCAACACCCCTGCCATACCCTGCCCCGCATCTCGCCGTCGGGAAGATCGGCGGCGATGAAGAGGCCTTTGCCGCGCACGTTGCTCAGCAGCGGAAACTCTCCGGCCAGGCTCTCCAGCCCCTGAAGGAGCCTGGCCCCGACCCGCGCCGCATTCTCCACCAGCTTCTCTTCCTCCATGATCTGGAGGTAGCGGGCACAGCGCACCATATCCACAAGATTCCCGCCCCAGGTGGAGTTGATGCGGCTGGATACGTGGAAGACGTTGTCGGGCACCTCATCGATGCGCCGCGTACTCATCATCCCGCACACCTGCGTCTTCTTCCCGAAGGCGATGATATCAGGCACGACTCCCGTCTGCTCGTATGCCCACATGGTTCCCGTGGCCCCGAGGCCCGTCTGCACCTCGTCGAAGATGAGCATGGCCTCGTAGCGGTCGGCGTACTCCCGCAGCCGGGCGAAGAACTCGGGCCGGAAATGGTGATCCCCGCCTTCCCCCTGGATGGGCTCGATGAGGATGGCGGCGATCCCATGGGGGTCCGCCTCGAAGGCCGCCTCGATTTCACGGCACGCCTGCGCTTCCTTCTCGGCCACCACGGCCTCATCCATGGGAAAATCGATGTAGGGACTGGAGATGCGGGGCCAGTCGAACTTGGGGAAGAACCGGGTCTTGGTGGGATCGGTGTTGGTGACCGAAAGGGTGTAGCCCGTCCGTCCGTGGAAGGCGTCCCGGAAGTGGAGGATCTTGTCGCCGCCTCCCTCCACGCCGGCCGCCATGTTCTTCTGCACCTTCCAGTCGAAGGCGGCCTTCATGGCGTTCTCCACCGCCAACGCACCCCCGGCGATGAAGAAGAGGTAGCGAAACTCCTCAGGCACGGCCCGCTCGCGGAAGACTTTCACGAATCCGGCGTACTCGCGGGAATAGATGTCGCTGTTGGCCGGGTTGGAGAGGGCCGCGGTCATGAGCGACTTGCGAAAGCCCTCATCCTGCATCTTGGGATGATTGTGTCCCACCGGCAGGGTTGCGAAATATCCGTAGCAGTCCAGGTACTCCTTCCCGTCGCGGGCATCGACGATGACGGCGCCGTGGGAGCGCTCCAGATCGATGACGACGTGGAAGCCGTCTACGAGGATGTTTTCCTTGAGGATGGGAAAGACCTGCTCTGCGGGAACGGCGATCTCAGGCATTAGAGACTCCAGAGTCTGGCGGGAAAGTGACTGTTTCACGAACGTGGGCCGGCGCCGGGGCCGGCAGGAGCATCGGCGGCGAAGCCATCGAGCGTGCCGGCGAGGGGCGGAGAATTACCCGGCGTCGGGCGTGCTCAGCTCCCTGAAAGGTTGGGAGGGGCGAAGATCCCGGGTCGTGCCTCAACAGGTCGTGAAACCATGCGCTGGATGCCCGTCGGAGGGAAGTGGTGTGGAGTCGCAGGAAAGCTAGCCCGCCCGGGCCCGGGAGACCAGAAGGCCCGGCATCCCCGACGAAAGGTTTGACAATCCTCCCGCCCCCGCCCGACGTTGCAGGGATCCGCACACCCTCTCGCCGGAGTTCGCCATGCGCGCCGCTGCAGCCCTTCCCCTCCTTTTCGCCGCCACCCTTCTTCCCTCCGAAGCCATTCCCGGCGCCTGGTTCCCGGGCGCGCCTGCGCTGGCGGCACAGGAGATGTCCCGTCCCGCAGGGTGGAAGGTGCGCTTCGACCGGGCGAACGCCACCGAGGCGGACCTGGAGACGTTCGTGGACATGCCGCCCGGGTGGCACATCACCACCGGGCCGGCGGCCATCTTCTGGGAGCCGGATCGCGTCGCATCGGGCGACTTTAAGGCCGAGGCCGAAATCTTCCTCTTCGACCCCATGGGTCGCCGGGAAGCCTTCGGCATCTTCGTCGGCGGCCGGGACCTGGAAGGACCGAACCAGCGCTACACCTACTTCCTGATCCGGGACGGCGGGGAATTCCTCATCAAGACCCGGAGCGGGTCGGAGACGTCCACCCTCATGCCCTGGACGCCCAACGAGGCCATCCTCTCCTTCGCAGACCGGGGAAGCGAGACCACCGTGCGCAACGTGCTTTCCGTGGAAGCCAAGGGGGACAGCGTGCGTTTCGCTGTCAACGGCAAGACGGTGGCCAAGCTACCGCGGCAGGAAGTGGACAGCGACGGCGTGGTGGGGCTGCGCGTCAACCACCGCCTCAATCTGCACATCAGCCGCCTGGACGTAACGCCGAAGGGATGAGGTTGCGTCGCGGCGGCCTTCCGCCCTCAGCGGCGAAGCCGGCGCGTGACCTTGATGTCGTCAGCGGTGTTGGGCTTTCGGTCGGGTCCGGCCGAACCCACCGTGAATCCGCTGCGGCTGGTCTCGAGGTAGTAGAGCGTCCCCCAGGGATCCTCGGGAACGCCGCTGTAGTCCCGGTTGAGCCAGCCGGCGAAGTTCCCGGGATACTTTTCGCCCCGCTTCAGGCGGGCTTCGAGCTGATCCGCCATGGCCTCCAGGCGCGAGGGCACGAGCTTCGCCTTGAATCGATTGATGACCGGCGCCGCCCTTTCTTCCAGGCGCGCTCGCGTGCTGGGGATGGCCATGGCCGCCCCAAAGGCGATGAGGAGAAGAAGAATGAGCTTCTTGATCATGAAGGTGCGCTCGGCTCGAAGACACGGCCCCGGTTACCCACCGATCCGGGAACTCGGATGCTTTCAGATAATCTAACGGCCGCCGGGGATCTCGGGCTACGTTGCGAGAACCTCCCGGTCATGGGTCGTGCGCAGCGGCCGCTCGGGTAGGCGCCAGGAGAGGAGCCACGCGACGGCCACGAGCCATGCCGTCAGGAGGTAGACGCGGGTGGTGGCGCGGGTGAACGCCGCCCGCACCTCGGCGCGTACCCGCTCCGCTTCGGCCTCGGCGCGGACCCGCGCCGTTTCGCCGGGGTTGGCGGCAGCCCCGCGGTTCGCGGCGGCGGCGGATTCCTCCCCGGACCGAGCCGCGGCCGCACCCGTTCCCGCCCCGCGCTCTATGTAGACGGCGCGCACCCGCTCCGCCAGCCCCCGCGCTCCGGTGGAGGCCAGGCGTGTGGGGGCGTATTCGGGATCGGCCTCGAGCTCCGGCGGCAAGTCCATGGAGGCGAAGGAGAGGATGAGGGTCGTGGAGAGGACCGTCCCCATGAGGGCGGCGCCCACCGTGCCGCCGATCTGGCGGAAGAACTGTGCGGCGCTGGTGGCCTGCCCCACCCGCCGCACGTCCACCGAGTTCTGGATCGCCAGGGTGAAGAGGGGCAGGGTGGGCCCGAAGCCGAGGCCGCAGAGCACCGTGTAGAGCGTGACCATCCCGTAGCGGGCGTCAGGCGTCATGCGCGCCAGGAGCACGACGGCCACGAAGAGGATCGCTCCCCCGACCAGGATCTGGTCCCGCAGGTGTCCGATGCGCGAAGCCAACTGGCCGGCGAAGGTGGATCCGAAGACCAGCCCCATGCTGAACGGCACCAGGGCCATGCCGGCCCGGGTGGCGCTCACCCCCACCACGTTCACGAGAAAGAGAGGCAGGAAGATGACGATGGACATGAAGGCCCCGCCGAAGAAGAAGGCGGCGGCGTTGGCGCGGCGAAAGACGGCGTCCCGGAAAAGAGTCAGGTCGAGGATGGGGCTCCGGGCCCGGCGGGAGCGCTGGATGAAGGCGCCGAGAAGGATCACCGCGACCAGGAAGAGGACCGGGGTGACCCAGGCCTGCCACGCCTCGGACCCCAGCCCGGGAACGGCACCGGGGAACCAGGGAAAGCGGGTCTTGTCGAGCTGCAGCGCCAGCACCAGGGGCGTGAGCCCGCCCAGGAGCAGCGCCGCCGAGAGGAGATCCGGCGCCGGGTGGTCTCCCAGGGGCTCCAGGGGGGGCATGCGCCGCACCAGGAACCAGAGGGCCACCGCCCCGAGGGGAAGGTTGACATAGAAGACCCACCGCCACCCCTCTACCCCGGGGATCACCCCTCCGGCGTGGTCCGTGAGGATGCCGCCCAGGAGGGGGCCCAGCACCGAGGCGATGCCCCAGGTGCCTCCCACCAGACCCTGATAGCGCCCCCGTTGCGCCGGCGGGAAGAGATCGGCGATGACGATGAAGGTCATGGCGATGAGGCCCGCCCCACCGGCCCCCTGGACGGCGCGGAAGAGGATGAGCTGATTCATCCCGTCGCCGATGAGGGGAAGGGACCCGAACTCCCCGGAAAGCCCGCACAGGACCGACCCAGAGAGGAAGAGGATCACCGCGCCCAGCTCCACGTACTTGCGGGGGTAGGTGTCGGCCAGCTTCCCGTAGATGGGCACCAGCGCCGTGGAGGCGAGGAGATACGCCGTGGCCACCCAGGCGTAGCGGCTCACACCCTCCAGATCCTGAACGATGCGAGGGAGGGCCGTGGAGACGATGGTCTGATCCAGCGCCGCCAGGAAGAGGGCGAGGAGGACCCCGGTGAGGATGAGCCGCCGATCCTGCGGCGCAATGGCCTGGGCTTCAGAGACGATGGAAGACATGACCGCATAGGATCGGGGATCGGGGCCTCGGAGCCAAGCCCCGTCTCGCCATGGGGAAGGCTCCACCGACGAAGCCGGCTCCCTTTCCCCGCGTCCGGGAACCTTTCCCGCCCGGAGCCGGGTAGTCATGGCCGCAAGGATCGCCTCCCTCACCCGCACCCGAGAGGACGCCATGTCCCTGGCCGCCTACAAGCTCATTCACTTCCTGGGGATCTTCACCGTGGTCACGGCACTGAGCACCGCCCTGGCCAGAGCCTCCCTGACGGACGGCGAGGATCCGTGGAGGAAGCGGGTGGGGATGCTTCACGGCATCGGTCTCTTTCTCATCCTTCTGGGCGGGTTCGGAATGATGTCCCGTCTCAACATTCCCCACGTCTCCATCTATCCCGGATGGATCTGGGTGAAGCTCGTCATCTGGGCGGTCCTTGCCGGGGGAATCGTGGTGGCCAGGCGAAGCCCCGCGTGGTCCGTCCGCTTCCTCATCCTCCTCCCCTTCCTGGGCGCGCTCGCCGGCTTCCTGGGCTACACCAAGCCCTTCTGAGCAGGCGGGGGGGCGGGCCAATCCTCGTGGCCGCCCCCCGCCATGACCGCTTCGCACCGAGGGGCCGCCCCGGGCGCGGGACGGCCCCTCTCGGCGAGGTCTCTACCGCCCCTCGTCCAGCCGCTCGAGGAAGCGTTCCCACACCTCCTCGAAGGGGGCGTTCTCTCCGGTGAGCTCTCCGACGCGCTCCACAATGAGGGGCTGGGTAAACGTCTTCTCCCCCACCTTGAGCGTCACGGTGTAGGCCTGGGGTTCGGCCAGCGGTGCTTCTCCCCCGCCCCGGCCCAGGCGACGGAAGAGGGTGCCGAGCCCCGCGCCCGGCATGACCAGATCGGCCAGGGTGCGCATGCGCCCGAAGTCGAAGCCGGTTCCTCCCCTGCGCTCCCCGGGGCGCTCCTGGAAGGCCTCCGGGTCGCGGGCTCCGCCCCCGCCGCCGCCGCCGAACATCTGGAACATCTGCCGGCGGCTCACCTGTCCGGTGAGCACGCCCACCATGCGGTCCAGGAACATGGCGGACCAACCGGCCTCCTTGAGGGAGTCGGCCACCACCCGCGCCCGAGCGGCGATGCGCTCCCGCTCCTTGCGCTCGTAGGGGGAGAGCTCCGGCGCGTCGGGCTGCTCGCCCCGGAAGTTCCAGCGAATGGTGTGGAGACCTTCGGTTGCCGGGCCCTGCAGTTTCCGGAACACGGTTCCGTCGGGCGCCGTGATGGTGATCTCCACCTGAGGGCCGCCCCGGCGGCTCCGGGCGGCTCCGGCACGTCGGCCTCCTGGGGTCTGGCCGCCGGCGCCCGCCTGGGCGGTGTCGGCCGCAGCCTTCCGCGCCGCGGCCCCCGCTCCTCGCGCTCCACCCGCCTGCGCGGTGTCGCCAGCGGCTTCCTTGCGCTTCGCCTCCTCCGCCTTGCGGGCTTCGGCGATGGCCTTGGCCGCGTCGGCGCTCAGGTAGTAGCTGATCTCCGCCACGGATCCCGGCGTGGGACGGCTGAACCACTGCTGGCCGTAGGACTCGCCGCCCCGGGGCTCCATCCCGAACTGGAAGGCGGGCTTGGGCGCAAAGAGCGCAGCCTCCTGCGCCACCAGGTCATCGCTGAGCTGCTCCAGCGGCGCGATGTCCACGATCCAGATGGAGCGCCCGTGGGTCGCGGCGATGAGCTCCCGGTCCCGGGGATGAATCTCCAGGTCGTGAACGGGCACCACAGGCAGCCCGTTCATGAAGGGCTGCCAGCTTCGACCCCGATCCGTGGAGACGTAGGCGCCCACGTCGGAGCCCACAAAGAGGAGATCAGGGTTGTGGGGGTCCTCCTTCACCACGTGAAGGAAATCCACCGACCCGGTGGGCAGGCCGGCAGCGATGGAGCGGAAGCTCTTCCCTCCGTCATCGGTGACGAAGAGGTACGGCGTGAAATCGTTGCGCCGATGGTTGTCGAAGGTCACGTAGAAGCGGCCGGCGTCGTGGTTCGACGCCTCGATGCGGCTCACGTACGTCCCCTCGGGCACACCGGAAAAACGGTCGGTGAGTTCAGTCCAGTGCTCGCCGTCATCCCGGGTCATCCACACCCGGCCGTCGTCGGTTCCGGCGTAGAGCCATCCCTCCTCGAGGGGGGATTCTTCCAGGGCGACGATGGTGGCGAAGGTCTCAGCGCCCGTGACGTCGGGGGTGATCCCGCCCGTGGTCTTGGTGCTCACCTCGATCTTTTCCGGGTCGGCGTAGGAAAGATCCGGAGAGATGATGCGCAGGCTGTCGCCCCACGACTCACTCTTCAGCACCCGGTTGCCGGCCATGTAGAACCACTCCCGGTGGTGGGCCGACTGGAGGAAGGGCGTATTCCAGTTGTAACGCATGACGGCGTTGGCCGAGTCACGCGTGGCCTCTTCCCGCAGGCGCTGAATACGCGCATCCGACTCGGGAACGCCTTCCTCCAGGAGCATGACGATGGTGTCCTGTTTGGGCGTCCACACGTCCTCCCAGTCGGGCTTGCGCAGGGATTTGCGCTCGCCGGTGTCGAGGCGGGAGCGGCCCACGTTTCCTCCCTGGGATTCGGACCACACCAGGTTGGGATCGGCGGGATCCTGGGCGCTGACGAACCCGTCCCCGCCGGAGATGGTGGCCCAGTGGTATTTGTTGATCCGGCCTTCCGCCAAACGGCTGGGGCCACACCACGTTCCGTTGTCCTGCAGGCCTCCGCACACCCGGTAGGGCACGTCCATGTTGTAGCTCACGTCGTAGAACTGCCCCAGGGCGATGTTGTTCAGGTAGCTCCAGTTCCCGCCCCGGTCGTAGGTGATGGCCACCCCGCCGTCGTTGCCCACCACCATCCGGTCGCCGTCGGTGGGATCGATCCACATGGCGTGCTGGTCCACGTGGATTCCGTTGGTGGTGGTGCCCCACGTCTTGCCGCCGTCGTCCGAGTAACGCACCGGCGTGGAGGAAAAGTAGATCCGGTCCGGATCCTGGGGGTCCACCCGCACCTGGGAGTAGTAGAAGGGGCGCGTGTTCTCGTCGTTGCGCTTCTCCCACGTCAAGCCGCCGTCCTCGGAGCGGTAGAGCCCCGATCCGCCGCTCCCGTCCTCTTCCTTTTCCGCCTCCACCATGGCGTACATGATGTCAGGGTCGGAAAGGGAGACGGCCAGACCGATGCGCCCTTTCATGGCGGTGGGAAAGCCGTTCCCCTTCACCTCGGTCCAGGTGTCGCCTCCGTCGGTGCTTCTCCACAGCGCCGAACCGGGCCCGCCACTCTGGAGGAAGTAGGGACCGCGCTGCCGTTCCCAGCTCGCCGCCCACACCACGTCGGGATCCCGGGGATCCAGAAGGACGTCCACGAAGCCCGCCTTGTCACTGACGAACTTCACCAGATCCCACGTCTCCCCGCCGTCGGTGGTGCGGTAGAGGCCGCGCTCCGGGTTGGAATCCCAGATGTGGCCCAGAGCCGCCACGTACACGATGTCGGGATCGGTGGGATGCACCACGATGCGGGCGATGACCTGGGTCTCCTTCAGCCCCTTGAACTCCCACGTCTCCCCGCCGTCGGTGGACTCGAAAATTCCGCCTCCGGGCGAGATGGAGTTCCGGGAATCCTCCTCGCCCGTACCCACCCACACCTGGTTGGTATCGGAGGGCGCGATGCCGATGTCCCCCATGGAGGCGACCCGAGGACCGTTCCACACCAGCTTGAAGGTGGCTCCGTTGTTGGTGGTCTTCCATACGCCTCCGGCGGCGGCGGCGACATAGAAGGTCTTGGACGGGCCGGGGATGCCCTCCACGTCGGTGACGCGGCCCATCATGTTGGTGGGCCCCACCGACCGCCACTTGAAGGCGTCCATCTCGTCTTCGGCGAGGGGCCGGGTGAGCTGCGCGGAGAGAGCTCCCCCGAAACCGAAAAGCCCCAGGAGCGCCAGGATCAGCGATCTGCGCATGGTTCGAACCATCCTTCGTGTGTGAGTTGAACGTCCCGCCGGGAGGGGAGGCGGGTACCACATCGGCGGCCGGCGTAAGGCGCGGGACTCGGAGCCCGCACCCCCGTCGGAGCCCGCACCCCTGCCGGATATATACGAAGGACACGCCGTGGGGAAGGTTTGTTGGGGGAGCGCCCGCCGCCTGCCACGGCAGCCCTCCGCAGGGCGGCGCCGGCGCGAGCGCACCCATCTACCGCCCCAGATGCAGGGGAAACTGCGTCCGTTCCACGAAGGCGTTGACCGCCTCCACGAGATGCGTGCTCGCATCGCGCACCACGAAGACCGATTCCTCCCGCTCGCCGGGGTTCAGGTCGTGGTGGTCAATGAGTATCACGTCCGGGCCGTACGAAGGGATGACGCGGCCGTCCAGGGTGAAGTATTCGGCCTCGGCGACGGCGTCCAACTCGCCGCAGTCGAACATCCGGTAAAGCTCGGTGAAGGTATCCGTCGAGACGATCTCCACGCCGGGAGGTGCCCGCCGCAGGAGGTCGCGTTCGGCGGCCATGCCTCGCACGGCCCCCACCTTCCTCCCCACGAAGTCGGCGACGGTGTGATAGCGCGCCGAATCGGCGGCCCGGATGCGCAGCGCGCGCCGCTCGTAAAGGAACGGCCTGGAGAAGGTGCCGCCCGGGCTCACCCGGTCGGGGAAGGAGGCCACGTTGGTGGCCACCATATCCACCGAGTCCTTCCCGGCCAGCTCCCACGAGCGGTCGAAGGGGACCACCACCCATGCGATGCGCAGACCCAGCTCCCGGCCCAGGCGCTCCACGTAGCGGAGCATCCACGCCTTGGGCTCCAGGGGATCGGTGGCGCTGGTGTCGGTGACGGCCACCTTGAGCACGCCGGGCACCAACGTCTCGAGGGATGGCCCCTCGGATCCGCCGCCGCACGCGGCGAGGACGGGCAGGAAGAGG
Source organism: Gemmatimonadota bacterium (assembly GCA_046756305.1). GTDB lineage: Bacteria > Gemmatimonadota > Gemmatimonadetes > Longimicrobiales > Gaopeijiaceae > JBHHWB01. The sequence goes on along the minus strand of JBHHWB010000003.1, from coordinate 12,318 downwards.
AGGAGGCACCGAAGCTTCATGGCAGGGAGCGCCTCCCCCGCCTCCACCCCAGAAAGACGGGGACCCCCGCGCCGATGACCAGCGCTCCATACATCGCGTTCCGCGGATTGGAGACCACCGAGCTGAAGACGACGAAGGCCGCGGTGAGGACGAAGAGGCCGGGAACCAGCGGGTGGAGCGAAATCCGGAAGGTGTCGGGGCGGCCGCGCCTTTCGGGCGCGCCTCCGCCGCACGCCTCCTCTCTCGACGGCGAAGAGGGGCCGCCATCCGCGCCGTGGGCGTCGCCGTGGAGGTCGCTGTGGGCGTCCCGCGCGCCGTCTGCGCCCCCTGCGCCGTCCCTCCTCCGGAAGGTGAAGAGCGTCGCCGCGATGAGGCCGAAGAAGATCCAGTCGCCGAAGACGACCCAGTCCAGAAGTTCGGCGTAGGTGCCCGACAGGGCCAGCGTCACCGCCCACACGGCCTGGATCAGGATCCCCAGCACAGGCGCCCGGGTTCTGGGGTTCAGCCGGGCGACACCCCGGAAAAAAAGGCCGTCTGCCGCCATCTCCCGGTAGATGCGGGGAGCCGAGAGGATGAAGACGTTGAGGATGCCGAAGGTGGAAAACACCACCCCGATGCCCATAAGGATTCGCCCCACACCGCCGAAGGCTCTTCCCAGGGCGTCGGCCGCCGGGGCGGTGCTCCCCGCCAGACCCGCCGGGCCGAGGGCCGCCAGGTAGGCCACGTTAGCCAGAACATACACGGTGACCACCACCGCCACGCCCACCAGGAGGGCCCGGGGAAGGCTCCGCACCGGGTTGCGGATCTCTTCGGCGATGTTGTTGGCGTGCTGCCATCCGCCGTAGGCAAAGAGCACGGCCACCAGCGCCGTGCCCATGGCCAGAAGGGGCGCGGGCTGTGCCTCGCCCGACCCCAGGACCGAAGAAGCCGCCGCCGTCGCGGCCCCCGACGCGGCCCCGACATCCGCCCCTGTGGCCGCCGGTGCGACCCCGGCGGTCCGCACCCACACCCACGCCCCCGCCACCACCAGGAGCGCCAGCGCCACGAGCTTGAGGAGGGTGAAGGTGTTCTGGACCAGTGCGCCGAAGCGCACCCCGGCGGCGTTCACGGCGGAAAGGAGGAGAATCGCCGCCACCGCCACCGGCTTGATCCAGGCCTCCCCGCCGCCCACCAGGTTCACCCCGTAGGCGGCGAAGGTCACCGCCACCGCCGCGATGCCTCCGGTGTTGATCACCAGAAGCTGGGTCCAGCCATAGAGGAACGCCGGCAGCGGTCCGTAGGCTTCCCTCAGGTAGACGTATCCTCCGCCGGCCCGGGGAAGCCGCCCGCCCAGCTCGGCAAAGCAGAGGGCGCCCAGGAGGGCGATGACCCCGCCCAGGGCCCACGCCGCCAGGATCATCCCCCCGCTTCCCACCCGCTGGGCGACGATGGCGGGGTTCAGAAAGATCCCCGCCCCGATGATGGCGCCCACCACCACCATGGTAGCGTCGAAGGTGGTAAGGCGCCGGTCGTAGGCGACGCTGCCGGTGTCGAACGTCCCGGCGGCGCGATGCGCTCCCGAAGACGGCGTATTAGGATTGGACATGATCGTCGAACATCGCATTCTCCGGTGCAGCACGCGAGGGAACGACCACATCGTGGATCTCACCGAGCTGGTTCAGGACGCCATCGCCGAGACCGGCGTCCACACGGGACAGGCAGCCCTCCTGGTGAAAGGATCCACCGCCGCGCTCACCACGCTGGAGTTCGAGCCCGGCCTGGTCACCCACGACATCGCCGCCGCGCTGGAGCGCGTCGCGCCCCGGAACGCATGCTACGAACATGAGGAAACCTGGCACGATGACAACGGGCACAGCCACGTGCGGGCGTCCCTGGTGGGTCCTTCCCTGGCCCTTCCGGTGGTGGAGGGGCGGATCCCCCTGGGCACCTGGCAGCAGATCGTCCTCATGGATTTCGACACCCGCCCCCGGGAGCGGACCGTGCACATAAGTGTGGTGGGGAACGCACCGCCGATGTAAATAGGGGGCGTCGCGGTGTGGACCTGTGCCGGCTTGTTGGCGCCGCGGCCGGTCTGTGCGCCGGCCGTTCAGCCCGCCGTCCGTTCCGCCCACCGGAACATCCACGACGAAACAGGAGGCCTCCATGCACCCTCGGACCCCGAACCGGCCCTACGGCGGTCTTTCCTCTCTGCGCGGGCCCCTCTTCTTCCCCTTCCTCCTCCTGGGCGCCGCTGGATGCGAGGTTCCCGAGTTCCAGGGGCCTCAGATCCAGAGCCCTCCGCCGGCCTTCACCATGAACGACGAGGCAGCGCAGAATCGGCGGATGTTCCCGGAGCGCCCCGTTTCGCTCCACCATGCCTGGGTGGAAGCGTCGTGGGGCAACTTCAGCGGCATCTACATCAACGCTCACCCCGGCGTGCTGACTCGCGCCCACGTGGAGGAAGCCCAGCAGGAGATTGCCCGCCTCCCCATGGACCGCCGGGATCAGATCCGCGACCTGGGGCCGGTGGAAGAGCTCACCGTTGATGGGCGCACGGCCTACGGGTGGTCCGAGAAGATCCGCAGCCCCTCCAAAGGGTTGGAGTGGGTGGCGTACCGGGCGGTGATCCCCTACGACACCGTGTCCTACGCCGTGGAATTCATCTCCGGCGAGCCGGGCCTGAAGAACCGCCCCGACTCCCTCCGCACCATCGTGGCTTCCTTCGCCGTGGGAAAGACGACGTACAACATGCCCCTGATCCTCATTGCGGCGGGGGTGCTCCTGCTTCTCCTCAACTACCTGCGCGGCCGGGCCCGGGCCCGGGCTACACGCCACGCCAGCATCAACCTGGTGCAGATCCCGAAGAAGGAGGAGGAGGGAGCGGACGGTGCCGGGGCTGCCTTGCGCACGAGGTCTGACGCAATCCCGCGTCCCGGGGGCTCGCCACCGCCCGCAGAAGGCCCTCGAGGCGAGCGGGAGGGTGACGGCGGCGGTTGAGGTCCCGGCGGGGAGTGTTCACGACTCCGCCGCCAGAAACGCCACCACGGCGGAAAGCCAGGCTCCGGGCCGCTCCAGATGCACCCGATGCCCGGCCCCGGGGGTGATGACCAGCCGGGCGTCGGGAAGGCGGCGGGCCATTTTCCGGGCGATCTTTACGAATTTCGTGTCCAGCTCACCCGCGATGAGGAGCACCGGGAGCTCCATGCGGACCAGCTCCTCCCAGTAGCTGGGCAGGGCGCCGGTGCCCAGGCACCGCAGCGCTTCCGCCAGCGGGGCGGAATCGTGGCGGAGGCGCAGCTCCCGCTGTGCCCGACGCACCTCCTCGGGGAGCGCGTTCTGAGATTCGAAGAGGGGCAGACGCTCCCATTCGTCCACGAAGGCCGCCATGCCGCCTTCCTCGATGCGCAGGGCCAGCGCCTTGTCGCGCCGGCGTCGGGCCGCGCGCTCCTCCTCATCGGCCAGCCCCGGAGACGCCGCCTCAAGCACCAGACGGCTCACCCGGCCCGGGTGCTCTGCGGCGAAGGAGAGGGCCAGGCGCCCACCCATGGAGTATCCGATGAGGGGCGCGGGCTCCTCACCCATGGCGCGCCGGATGCGCCGGTGGACCGCCTCCAGTGAGAAGTCGTCCTCCCGGTCATCTCCGCCGGCGCCGCTCCGTCCGGGTCCGTGGCCGGGAAGATCGAGAAGCACGGGCCCGTGCCCCGCCGAAGCCAGCCCCTCGGTGATCTCCCGGGGCCAGGCGGCGGCCGACCCGGTGAAGCCGTGGAGGAGCACGGGGCTCCCCGCTGAGGTGCGGTGCGTCAGGTTCACTCGGGCCTGCCGGATGCGGGGTTGGAAAGATGCCGACTCGGAACATAAGCTTGTGGCTTCCGTGCGTTCAGGAAACCACTCCGCCGAAAGAGGGACGGCTTTGTCATCACCCAGATTTCCCCGGCGCCCCGGGCACCGCAGACGACACCCCCAACACGAGAAGCAGGGCCCTCTGCGCCGGGGAGCCGGAGCGACGGCGCTCCTCGCCTACGCCCTGTCTTTCGCCCTTCACCCCGGCGGCGCCTCGGGACAGGCCCTCGAGCCCCGGATGCCTGTGGAGCGCACCGAAATCGGCGGCCGGGTACAGCTTCAGTTCAACTCCACCACCGGCGGCGGCGCGGCCTCCGAGTTCCTGGTGCGCCGGGCCCGCATCTGGGCAGCCACGCGCGTCAACGACTGGATCGACGGAGCGGTTCAGGTGGACGTGTCGGCGGGAAAGGCCGCCGCCCGCTACGCCTTCGTGCGCCTCTCCCTGAGCGAGTCCACCCGGGTGTCCTTCGGCCAGTTCAAACGCGCCTTCGACCTCTTCGAGCTTACCAGCTCGAGTCAGATCCTGGTGGTGGAGCGTGACGGAGGAATCCGGGGCGTGACGGATTGCGGCGGGGTGGGAAGGATCTGCTCCTACTCCGCTTTTTCCGAGAGCCTTCAGTTCTCCTCCGTGGACGTGGGCGTCCTGGTGGAGGGTACGTGGGGCGGTGAATCCCTGCGCTATCTGGCCTCCTTCACCAACGGCGCCGGAGGCAACCGGCGCGAGGAGAACGACGCCAAGTCTGCCTCCCTGCGCCTGGAATGGAGACCGGCCCCGCGCCTGCGCCTGGGCGGCAACCTGGGGCTTCACGACCATCCCGACACCCTCAGCGGCGGTGACGCCTTCGCGTCCGCCGTGGCCCTGGACGCCGAATGGGGAGATTTCGATTCGGGACTCCACATCCAGGCGGGAATCATGACGGGAGAGAACTGGAAGGCTCCCTCGCCCGCCTCGGCCCGGGTCAGGTTTCTGACCTGGCAGGCCATCGCGAGCTACCGCATACCCCGTCCTGAAGGGCGGCGCATTGCCGCCGTGGAGCCCGTGGCACGGATAAGCTGGGGGGACCCCTCGCGCTCCTCGGCGGGAGGCGGGGACCGGGACGGGGGATGGCTCCTCACGCCCGGCTTCCAGCTCCACTTTCAGGGCCGAAACAAATTCGCCGCCAACGCGGATGTGTGGAAGCCGGCGTCAGGCGCCACCGAGTGGGGCGTGAAGCTCCAGACGTATCTGTACTTCTAGAGTGCAAGTATGCCGCCGGGGCGGGCCCGCCCGTCGGGCGGGCGCGCCGGCAGCGGTGTCAGACCTGGCAGGTCATGTCCGTGGCGCAGCACATGGGCGACTTGATCATGCCGCACCCGTCGGGGCACTTGGAGACGGCGACGGTGGTGCCGTCCTCCTTGGTGAGGACGTCGTGGACGAGCTCCTTGCCGCACTTGGCGCAGGTCATGTGGACGCTCATCCCGCAGACTTCGCATGTGTAGGTGGCCATGGTCGTTGTCCCTCCCGGCAATGTGGGTCTCTGCTGTTGTGGAGAACCCCCCGCCGGCATCCGCCGGCGAGGGGCTTATTCCTCATCTGACCATTTCGATCAGACGGGGCCTAGAGCTTGGTGACGTTCTCCGCCGCCGGCCCCTTGGCGCCCTGGGTGATGTCAAACTCCACCCGGTCACCCTCGGACAGGGTCTTGAAGCCCTGCATCTGGATGGCGGAATGATGGACGAAGCAATCCTTGCCGCCATCCTCCGGGGTGATGAAGCCGAAGCCCTTCTGATCGTTGAACCACTTCACGGTTCCGGTCGTACGCATCGATCCTGCTCCTCTGCTACGTAACTGGTCTTCGTCGGAGTCTGGATGACCCGTACTGCCGACTGATGACCCGCGTGGCTGTACCCCCACGCAAGGGACGGGGCACTGTGCCCCAAAAACGAGATGGAGGGGGGGCGGAAAGCCTACCTCTCCAGGCAGAGAACCATTTCCCAGGGGATCCGGTTCCTACCGCGGCCCAAAAGGTCGCCCGTCAAACGCCCCAGGTCAATGTTTTTTTTCCTTCCCCCTCCGCTCCTCGCCGGCGGCCGAAAGGCCGTGAGCCCATTGCCCGCACGCAGGGGGGGGCCTAGTGTGCTCCCAGACTCTCCCCGGACCGCGCATCCACCGCATATCCCGGAGTCCCCAGCCATGTCTCGCCCACTCCTTACGGCCCTGGCCGCCGCCGTTCTCGCCCTTCCCTCCCCTGCCCAGGCTCAGGGCTCCCGCTTCCTCGGGGAACCCGACGTGGGCCCGGAATACATCGCCTTCGTCCACGCCAACGACATCTGGATCGTAGGACGAGACGGAGGCCGGGCCAGGCGCCTAACCAGCGGCATGGGCGCCGAGACCTCCCCGGCTTTCAGTCCCGACGGCCGCCTTCTGGCCTTCAGCGCCCAGTACGGGGGCAATACCGACGTGTACGTCGTGCCTGTGGAAGGGGGCCAACCGAAGCGGCTGACGTGGCATCCGGGAGAGGACCGGGTGCAGGGATGGACCACCGACGGGCGCATCCTCTTCCGCTCCGGCCGGGACGGCCGTCCCACCCGCCTGTGGACCTTCTACTCCGTGTCACCGGAAGGGGATTTTCCCCTTTCCGTGGGCGTACCCCAGGCCTACGACGGCGAGATGAGCGGGGACGGGCGTTGGCTTGCCTACCAGGAGATCGGTTTCTGGGACCCCGAGTGGCGCAACTACCGGGGAGGTCAGGCCCAGCCCATCAGCGTGGTCTCCACCGAAACGTGGGCGCGCCGCACCACGCCGTGGGAAGGGGAGCGCCACATGGCGCCGGTATGGATGGACGGTGTCGTGTACTACATCAGCGAGCGGGACTGGGCCGCCAACGTGTGGTCCTGGAATCCCCAAACCGGAGAGGAGAAACAGCTCACCTACCACGCTGACTTCGACGTGAAGAGCCTGGGGGCGGGGTGGGGACTGGTGGTCTACGAGCAGGCGGGCTACCTGCACGCCCTCGACCCGACCACGGGCGCCTCACGGCAACTGGTGATCCAGGCCCGGGCCGACCAGAACTGGGCCCGTCCCCGGTGGGAGGACGTCCCGTCGGCCCGCCTGAGAAGCGCCGGCCTCAGCCCTACGGGGAGACGCGCCGTCTTCGAGTACCGGGGCGACATCTTCACCGTGCCGGCCGAAGAGGGAAGCTGGCGCAACCTGACCCGCACCTCGGGGGTGGCCGACCGGGATCCCACCTGGTCTCCCGACGGAAGCCGCCTGGCCTGGTTCAACGATGAGGGCGGAGAGTACGGCGTGGTCATCACCGAGCAGGACGGCACGCGGGTGAAGCGCATCGCCCTGGAGGAGCCCACTTTTTACTTCCGTCCCCGGTGGTCGCCCCGGGGAGACCGCCTCGCCTTCACCGACACCGATTACCGGCTCCTGGTTCTGGATGTGGAATCGGGCGACGTGAAGCACGTGGACACGGACCGCTACGCCCACCCCGAGCGGTCTATGAACCCGGTGTGGTCGCCCGACGGCCGGTGGATCGCCTACGCCAAGCGTCTCGACAGCCAGTTTCGGGCCATTCTCGTCCACGACACGAAAACGGGAGAGACGCATCAGCTCACCGACGGGATGGCCGACGCCATCGATCCCGAATGGGACGCCTCGGGTAAGTATCTCTACTTCCTGGCCTCCACCGATTTCGGACTCAACACGGGCTGGCTGGACATGACGTCGTACGACCGGCCCGTCACCCGCACCCTCTATCTTGCCATCCTGCAGGCCGACGAAACCTCTCCCTTCGCGCCCAGGAGCGACGAAGAGAATGAGGAAACCGGCAACGGCAAGGCGGGCGGAACGGCATCCGGTCCGGTCCGCATCGACTTCGACGGCCTTCGGGAACGAATCGTGGACGCGCCGGGACTTCCCGCCCGCAACTACGCCGGTCTCACCGCTGGTCCTGCAGGCACCGTCTTCGTCGCGGAGGTGGTGCCCAACCAGACGGGCGCCACTCTCAACCGGTACAGCGTGGAGGACCGGGAGGCGAAGGAATTCCTCACCGGTGTGCAGGCGGTGGAGCCTTCCTTCGACCGCAAGAAGCTCCTGGTGCGCACCGGGAGCACCTGGCGCATCGTGAAGAGCGCCGGACCTCCGCCCAAGGGCAGCGATGGACGGCTGGCCCTCAGCACCATGCGCGTGCGCGTGGATCCCAGGGCCGAGTACGGGCAGATGCTCCGCGACGGCTGGCGCTTCATGCGTGACTTCCTCTACGTGGACAACACCCACGGCGCCCCCTGGGACAGCATCTGGGACTGGTATTCAGCGTGGTTGCCCGACGTGGAACACCGCTCCGACTTCAATCAGCTCCTGGACATGCTCTCGGGCGAGATCGCCGTGGGCCATTCCTACGTGCGGGGCGGGGACTACCCCGAGCTGGACAACCCCCATACGGGGCTGCTGGGCGTGGATCTGGAGGTGGACGGAGGCTACTACCGCATCGCCCGCATCTATACCGGAGAATCGTGGACCCCGGGCCTCCAGGGGCCCCTTTCCCACCCCGGGATGGAGGTGGAGGAAGGCGACTACCTGGTGGCGGTGGACGGCCGGCCGCTGCGGGCACCCACCAACCCCTTCCGTCTCCTGGAGGGAACCGCCGGCCGCACCATCACCGTGCAGGTCAACGACCGGCCTTCCCTGGAAGGCGCCCGGCGCATCACCGTGGAGCCGGTAAGCAGCGAAGGGCGCCTGCGCTCCTGGGCGTGGGTGGAGCACAACCGCCGCCTCGTGGACGAGATGAGCAGCGGCCGCCTGGCCTACGTCTGGCTTCCCAACACGGGACGCGGCGGATACACCTACTTCAATCGCATGTACTTCCCCCAGCAGGACCGTAAGGGCGCCGTCATCGACGAGCGCAACAACGGGGGCGGGTCTGCGGCGGACTATATGGTAGAGGTCATGGGGCGAAAGCTCACCGGGTACTTCAACTCCCGGGTAGGCGACCACCGTCCGTTTACCCAGCCCATGGCGGGCCTTTTCGGACCCAAGGTCATGGTCATCAACGAGCGATCGGGCTCGGGGGGAGACCTTCTTCCCTACCTCTTCCGCTTCCACGAGCTGGGCCCGCTGGTGGGCACGCGCACGTGGGGCGGCCTGGTGGGCACGTGGGACACGCCGCCCCTCATTGACGGCGGGCGGTTCGTGGCTCCGCGCGGTGGCTTCTACAACGTGGACGGGGAGTGGGACGTGGAGGGCAAGGGCGTGGCTCCCGACATCGAGGTCCGCAACGACCCGGCGCCGGTGCGCCAGGGTCACGATCCCCAGCTGGAGCGGGCAGTAGAAGAGGCGCTCCGCCTCCTGGAAACGGAAGAGGTGGAGCTGAAGCCCGAACCGCCGGCACCGGTTCGGTGGCGGCGTCCTGCGCGCCGAGGAGGCGGGTCCGGACGGTGAGGGCCTACGTCCTTCGCCGCACGGGCGCCCCCCGTGTGCTCCGCCTGGAGGAGGTACCCGACCCGGTCCCGGGACCGGGGGAAGTGGTGGTGCGCATCGAAGCCATCGGCATCAACTACGCCGAGGTCCTCTCCCGCAAGGGCCTTTACGGATGGGCGCCGAAGCGGCCGTACATCCCCGGCATGGAAGCGGTAGGCGTGGTGGAATCCACGGGCCAGCGTGTCCTGGTGGGAACCCAGTCCGGCGCCTACGCCGAGCGCATCACCCTTCCCTCCGACCGGGTCCTCCCCGCCTTCGACGAGTTCTCCGTGGAGGAAAACGCCGCCTTCGCCGTCAACTTCATGACGGCGTGGGTGGGCCTCATGGAGATGGCCCGCCTGCGCCCCACGGACCGCGTCGCCGTTACGGCGGCGGCGGGTGGTGTGGGCACCGCCGCCGTCCAGATCGCCAACGGCGCGGGCTGCAGCGTTCTGGCGCTGGCCGGGAGCGACGACAAGCTGGAGCGGACCCGGCACCTCGGCGCCGACACCACAGTCAACTACCGGGCACCGGGGTGGCAGGAGCGCCTGGTCGAGGTGGTCCGGAATGCTCCCCCCGACGTGGTCCTGGAGCTGGTGGGCGGGAAGGTGTACCAGGCGTGTCTCGAGGCCCTTCCGCCCCTGGGCCGATTGGTGGTGGCCGGATACGCTTCCCTCGACTACCGCCTCTGGAACCCCCTCTCGTGGTACCGGGCGTGGCGCGGCATCCCTCGCTTCGACGTAGCTAAGTCGGCCGAGCGGTCCATCGGCGTCCTGGCCACCCATATCGGCTACCTCCTGCCCGACCGAGGCCGGCTTATGCGGATATGGAGCGAGCTAACGGAGTTCACACGATCCCACGGCCTGCGTCCCGTGGTGGGGGCGGTGTTCCCCTTCGAGGAGCTCCCTGAAGCCCACCGCTTCATGGAGTCGCGCAAGAGCGTGGGAAAGATTGTGGTGCGCGTAGGAGATACCGCCGCCTGAAACCGAGGTCGGCGTCCATCCAAGGCAGGCCGGGTCGTTCACAGGATGTTACCTTGAATCAGATGACTCGCGTCAACCTCTCTCTTGCGGAATGAAGAAGATGAAAGTGCTCCTCGTGGGTGCTACCGGCACCATCGGATCGGCTGTCGATGCCCTCCTGGTGCGCCATGACCACGAAGTCGTGCGCGTGGGCCACTCCCGCGGCGACGTGCAGGTGGATCTGGCCGACAAGGCGTCCATTGAAGCCATGTACATGAAGGTGGGAGGCGTGGATGCGGTGGTCTCCACTGCGGGAATCGCCCGCTTCGGCCCCCTGCAGGAACTCTCGGACGAAGACTTCGAGTTCAGCCTGCACCACAAGCTCATGGGCCAGGTGAACCTGGTGCGGCTGGGGCTGCCCTTCGTCGCCGAGGGCGGATCCTTCACCCTCACCTCGGGAACCCTCTCCCAGGATCCCACGCCCGGAACGGTGGCGGTGGCTATGGTGGGAGGAGCCCTGGAATCCTTCGTGAAGGCCGCCGCCCTGGATCTCTCACCGGCGCACCGCATCAACATTGTGAGCCCCGGGTGGGTGCGGGAGACCATGGAAGCCATGGGGATGGATCCTTCCCCTGGTACGCCGGCTGCGGACGTGGCGAAGGCCTACCTGGACGTCCTGCACGGGGAGGGCACAGGAGAAACGGTCCTCGTGTAGGAACAAGCAGGAAGATTTAGGGACTCACCGCCTCGGGAGAGGGAACCGTGAAGGACCGCACCGACAGCAACCGGCGCCGTGCCGCAGGGCGTGTGCGGCGCCGGGCCCTCGCCCTTGCGCTCCTCGCCGCCACCGCGGCGGTGTGGGGATGCGCGCGAACCCGGGCGACCAGCTTTCCTCCTCCGGCCCGGCCCGGCGTTCTTGTGCCCACGGGGTTCGAGGCGACCTTCGCATCGCTGGCGGGACTCCTCGAGTCGAGAGGCTTCCCCGTGCTGGTCTCCGACCACCGCTTCGGCAATCTCATCACCGATTGGGTATTCTGGGAGCCAGGAGAGGTGGACCTGCGTGCCATCGCCGACTGCGACCTGCCTCCCAACGCCCCCGTCTCCCGTGCCCGGGCCCGCTTCGCCTTCGAGGTGCGCCCCCGGGCCAACCGGGCCTTCGTGACCATCCTCACCCAATTCCAGATCGAACGGCATCCGGGCTTCGACAAGAGCTCCCGCGGTTTCGTGGACTGCCGCAGCACGGGGGAATGGGAGCGCAACATCGCCGAAGCCCTTACCCGGCAGCTCGAAGTCGTACGGTGACGCCTTCGCCGCCCTCCTGACTTTCCCCACTCCATCCGAGGAGCGCCCCATGACCGGAGCACGATTCCTGCCCGAATTCGACGACGAGATGGCCAAGACCCGCACGACCCTGGAACACATCCCCGCCGACCGCTTGGACTTCCGGCCTCATGAAAAGTCTTACTCCCTGGGAGAGCTGGGCGCACACATCTCCTCCGTTCCCTCGTGGCTCACGGCGGTGCTCTCGACGATGGAGTTCGATGTGGCGGCGCCCGCCGAGCGGAATGGGCCCGACACCGCGGCGGGAATCGTCGCCGCCTTCGACGAGAACATTTCGGCGGCGCGGGACATGCTGGCCGCGGCCACCGACGAGGATCTGAATGTGGCCTGGACCCTGCGCTCCGGGGATCAGGTGATCTTCAACCTGCCCCGGGTCGCCGTGATCCGCATCATGGTCCTCAACCACATGATCCACCACCGGGGACAGCTCACCGTCTACCTGCGCATGCTGGACGTGCCGGTGCCGGCCCTCTACGGCCCCAGCGCTGACGAAGGCTGACCGGATCGCCGCGCGAACCGGAGCGGCACAGACCGGCGTGGAGAAGACCGGAGCGGCCGGTGGCAGGCGGTCGGCCGGTCGCGGGCTGCAGCCCGAGCGTCTCCGCGACCGCGGGAGGGGCCTGGGGCCGTGGCGGCCCCAACGCGGCCCGCTGCATGACCCGGACAGGCTCTAGGAGCCTGTCCGGGTCATGCAGTAAGCCGCGCGCAGGGGGTCTTGCGTGTGCTCATGGTAGGAACGACGACGCGTCGTAG
>JBHHWB010000002.1:0-91560 GCA_046756305.1 Gemmatimonadota bacterium | reverse complement strand
GATCGCCGTGGCCCGCAGGATCATGGAGAGCGGTCCCCGCCGGGTGATCATCGGATCTCTGCGGGAGGCTGAGGTTCGCCAGCCTCTGGAGGATCTGGGCAAGGAAGCCGAGGAACAGGGGGTGGAGCTGGAGGGCCGGTGGGGAGATCTGTTCGTTCCCCAGGCGTACAAGGACTGGCCCCGGAGCCGGATTCTCGGCGACGCCGAGGCGCGCGCCCGGCTCGTGGACGACCTCTACGGAGAGCTGACCCCCGAGGTGGTCGAGCGGTCCGCCCTCGGGCACCTCCTCGAAGAGACGCGGCCCCAGATCCTTGTGGATTGCATCAACACGGCCGGGGCGCTGGCCTATCAGAATGTCTTCGCCTCCGCTGCCAGGCTGCGCTCTTCGGCGGCCGAAGGAGGCCTTTCCTCGGAAGAAGTGGACAGTCATCTGGCTACGCTCTACCTGCCCCAGCTCATCCGCCACACCCAGATCCTCCTGGAGGGGATGAAGCGTTCCCGGACCGAAGTCTTCGTCAAGGTGGGGACCGCGGGGACGGGAGGCATGGGCCTCAACATTCCCTTCACCCACTCGGAGGAGCGGCCCTCGCGGGTGCTCCTGGCCAAGTCCGGCATCGCCGGGGCCCAGACTCTCTTCCTCTTCCTCATGGCGCGTACGCCCGGGGCGCCGGCGGTGAAGGAGGTCAAACCCACCGCCGCCATCTCCTGGAAGTCCATTCGCAAGGGGCCCATCGAACGAGGCGGCAGACCCATCCTGCGGGCTGACGCCGTGGAGGCCCTGCCCCTGGGCGAGGCCTTCGACGAGGCGGCCGAGCGCGGCTACGTCCTCACTCAGGACCCTCTCGAGGGGGTATACCTGGACGCCGGCGAAAACGGCGTCTTCACCCTTGGAGAGTTCGAGACGCTCACGGCTCTGGGTCTCATGGAGTTCGTCACCCCCGAGGAAATCGCCGAGAACGTGGTGCGTGAAATCCTTTCCCATCCCACGGGGAAGGATGTGGTTACGGCGCTGGACGCTGCCACCATGGGTCCCACCTATCGGGCGGGAGCGCTGCGCAGCGTCGCCCTGGACTACATGGAGAAGCTGGAGGCGGAATCGGGAATCCGCTCCGTGGCCTACGAGATGCTGGGGCCGCCCCGGCTTTCCAAGCTCCTTTTCGAGGGAGAGATCCTGGCGCGTATGTACGGCACCCTGGCCGAGGCCGCGGAGATGGACGCCGAGGGCACCTCCCGGGACGCCCTGACCCTCATCCAGGAAGACGATGATCTGCGCCAGCGCATCGTCTCCATCGGGCTTCCCATCGTGTTGCCCGACGGAGAGCACATCCTTCGCGGACCCCAGGTGAAGGTCCATCCCGAACCGGATCTTCCCCTCAGGGACCAGCGGCTGGTGGAGCGGGGTTGGGTGGATCTTCGGGCGTCCAACTGGGCGAAGTGGAGAGACCGCTGCCAGGCGCTCCTGGACGAGATCGCCTCCCGCCCTGGAGTCGAAGAGGGATCTCAGGGAGATCACGAGTACGGCGATGTGGAGGGAGCCCTCCGGCCGGGGAGGCTCGCCGCCTGGATCTTCCGCTGCGAGGACAAGGGGGAGCGCATCAAGCGTTAGGGAAGGGTTGCACGAGAAGGGCAGCCCTCCGCCAGACCTCACTCGGGCCAGCCTTCCTCGCCGATGAGAGGGACGAAGCGGCAGCCCATGAGGGTTTCGCGCTCCATGAGGCCGCCGTCCCGACGGATGCGCAGCAGTTCCTGGAGGGAGCGCCGGCCCACCGGCGCCACGAGCCGTCCTCCCTCGGCGTCGAGTTGCTCCAGGAGGGACGGGGGGACGTCGGGGGCCGCCGCTGTCACGATGATGCCCTGGAAGGGAGCTTCCTCCGGCCAGCCCAGGGTGCCATCGCCCACGCGAATGTGGACGTTGCGGATGCCGAGCTCCTCGAGGAGGTCGGCGGCGTGCTCGGCCAGTTCGGGAATGCGCTCCACCGTGTAGACGTCCCGGGCGAGTTGGGCCAGGACGGCGGCCTGATACCCGGATCCGGTGCCGATTTCCAGGACGCGCTCATCACCCTCGAGCTCCAGGGCGTCGGTCATGGCCGCCACCATGTAGGGCTGGGAGATGGTCTGTCCGTTGCCGATGGACAGCGCGTGGTCGGTGTACGCGTAGGCGCGAGCCGAGGGCGGTACGAAGCGCTCCCTGGGAACCCGGAGGAGCGCCTCCAGGAGGCGGGGGTCGTCGATTCCTCGGCGGCGAATCTGAGTTTCCACCATGCGCCGCCGCTCCACTTCCCAGTCGCGATCCGAGGGCATTACGGCCTCCCCACATCCGGTTGCGAAAACGCCCCGACTTTCGCGGTGACGGACCTTGCTCTAAGGTAGCTCATTCCTACTTCCCATCCGACCCGTCCTTGCCCATCCGCGCATTGCCATGACCCGCCTTCCCCACAACTTCACTGTCATCGACCACCCTCTCATTCGCCACAAAGTGACCCTCCTGCGCGACATATCCACCTCGCGGCAGCTCTTCCGGGAGCTGGTTACGGAGATCACTACCCTCATGGCCTACGAGGTCACTCGGGACCTGGAGGAGGAGCCCGTCCAGGTGGAGACGCCTCTGGAGCGTGCCACCGGGTGGCGGGTTTCAGGGCGCGAACCGGTGGTGGTTCCCATCCTGCGGGCCGGGCTGGGGATGGTGGAAGGGGTGCTGAGCCTCCTTCCCGGAGCCCGGGTGGGGCACATTGGAATCCGGCGCGACGAGGAATCGCTGCAGCCCGTGGAATACTACTTCAATCTGCCGCCCGACCCTGAGGCTCTCCACTTCGTGGTGGTGGATCCCATGCTGGCCACCGGGGGGTCGGCCGCGGCGGCCATTACCGGCCTGCGCTCCCGGGGAGCCCGCGCCGTGAGCTTCATGTGCCTCGTGGCCGCGCCGGAGGGGGTGCGCGCCCTCGCAGGCACCCACCCGGAAGTGCCCATCTATGCCGCCGCCCTGGACCGGCAGCTCAACGAGAACGGCTACATCCTCCCGGGTCTGGGAGACGCCGGCGACCGCCTCTTCGGCACCGATTGACGCGTGCGGGCCGTCCTCAGTGGAAGCTTCGCCGCCGCTTCCACATCTCGGGGTGGAAGAGGAGAAGCACGGTGTAGATCTCCAGGCGGCCCACGAGCATGAGGAAGGCGAGGACCGCCAGGGCGGGGTCGGACATCCACCCGTAGTCGTCCGTGGCTCCCACGCGCCCGAAGCCGGGTCCCACGTTGCCCACGCTTGCCAGACTGGCGCCGATGGCCGTCATGAGGTCGATCCCCAGGAGCGCCAGCGCCAGGACTCCGGCGATGCAGAGGAGGAGGTAGAGGATGACGAAACCCACGATGTTGGCCATGACCTCTTCCTTTACCGGACGGCTCCCCACCCTTGCCAGAAGGACGGCGCGCGGGTGCAGGTGGCGGCGAAGCTCCATGCCCGTCTGCTTGAGGAGGAGGAGCACGCGCACCGCCTTGATGCCGCCTCCGGTGGAGCCGGCCATGCCGCCCACGAAGAAGAGGGTGAGGAGTACCGCCTGGGCCGCCGGCCTCCACAGCTCGTAATCGGCGCTTACGAATCCGGTGGTGGTGACGATGGAGGTAGCCTGAAACAGGCCGTCCCGCGCCGCCCTTTCAAGTTCCCAGCCGGAAAGTCCGTAGTCGCCGGCGTGCAGATTCACGACGGTGATGACGATGCCGGCGAGGATCACCACTCCCGTGAAAAAGCGCCATTCCTGGTCTCTGAAATAGGCCAGGTGTCCCGTGGCGGCGCGGAAGTGGAGGCTGAAGTTCACTCCAGCCAGATACATGAAGAGGATGGTGACCCACTGGATGAAGCGGGAGTCGAAGGCGGCGAGCGACGCGTTGCGCGTGCTGAAGCCTCCCGTGGCCATGGTCGCGAAGGCATGGTTTACCGCGTCGAAAAGGCTCATGCCCCCCAGGACGTAGAGGAGGGCCTGGGCCGCCGTCAGTCCCACATACACCATCCACAGGAGCTTAGCCGTCTGGGCGATCCTGGGGCGGAGCCGCTCCGGCGTAGGGCCCGGCACTTCGGCCCTGAAGAGCTGCATTCCTCCCACCCCGAGGTAGGGAAGGACGGCGATGACCAGGACGATGATCCCCATTCCTCCCAGCCAGTGGGTCAGCGAGCGCCACAGCAGGATGCCGGCCGGGAGCGCTTCGATCTCGCTGAAGACGGTGGCTCCGGTGGTGGTGAGGCCCGACATGGCTTCGAAGAACGCCCGGAAGGGACCGCCCGCCACCCCGGCGAAGAGGAAGGGAAGGGCGCCGAACACCGAGGTCGCCGTCCACGCGAGGGCGACGATGGCGAAACCTTCCCGGGCCGTGATGTCTCCCTGAAAGCGCGTGCCGGCATAGAAAGCGCCTCCCACCCCGGCGGTGATCAACGCCGAGTAGAGGAGGGCGGAGGCATGGGGGTCGCCCCACGCAAGGGCCGCCAGCCAGGCGAGGATCATGGCTCCCGAGACGAAGATCTGCAGGAGACCTACGACGTTTGCGACCTTTCTCAGGGACATCAGGCGAAGAGATTCTCTACGTCGGGAATGGCGCCGGGAAGGACGAAGACGATGACCTCATCCCCGGGCAGGATGACGTCGGGCCCTCGGGGAATGATGATGGCATCGCCCCGAATGATGGCTCCCACAACGGCGTCCTCCGGGAAGTTGATGTCCATGATCTTCATGTTGGCCACCGGGGAGGAGGCATCCACGCTGAACTCGATGGCTTCCGCGTCGATCCCCTTCAGGGTGGCCACCGTCACCACCCGTCCCCTGCGTACGTAACGGAGGATGGCGTTGACCGTCGCCATGCGGGGAGAGACGGCGGCGTCCACGCCGACCCGGGAAACCAGACGCAGGTATTCGAACTTGTGTACAAGGCTCACCACCTTGCTGGCGCCGACCGACTTCGCCAGGAGGCTGGAGAGAAGGTTGGTCTCATCGTGCCCGGTGGCCGCAACGAAACCGTCGAGGCCGCTCACCCCTTCCATCTCCAACAGCTCCAGATCGGTGGCGTCGGCGTGGAGGACCAGGGAGCGCGGGAGTCTTTCGGCCAGCTCCAGGCACCGGCGGCGGTCCCGGTCGAGGACGGTTACCTCCACCCGGTTTTCTTCCAGAATGCTCGCCAGGAACTCTCCTTCCGTGCTTCCGCCCGCGATCATGACCCGCTGCAGCCTGAATGGATCGTAACCCGCCAGCGTGGGGATTTCCTCCATCTCGTCGGTGGGGGCGAGCATGTACACCTGGTCCCCCTCCTCCATGGTCGTGCTGCCGTTGGGGATGGCGGTGATCCCGCCCCGCACCACGGCTACGGTGACGTATCGCCGACCGCGGAGCTCCCGGTCGAGCTCTGCCAGGGTTCGTCCCGCCACCGGGGCGCCGGCCTTCACCTGAAGCCCCATGAGCTGCACCCGTCCGTCGGCGAACTGGGCCATGTCGTTGGCGGCGGCGCTCTGGAGGAGGTGGTAGGTCTCCCAGGCGCACTCCCGCTCGGGGTTGATCATGAGATCGATACCCAGGGCTTCCCGGGAGAGGACGCTCTCCCGCCCGTAGTATTCGGAGTTGGAGATGCGGGCGATGGTGTAGCGGACTCCCAGGCGTTTGGCGGCGAGAGAGGCAATGAGGTTGACTTCGTCCTGGCTCGTCACGGCCAGGAGCATCCGTGCGCGGCGCACGTCGGCCTTTTCCAGCACGGAGAGGGAGGCTCCATTCCCGTTGAGGGTGATGACGTCGAGCTGCTGCTGAGCGAATTCGGCACGTTCCGGGTCCGCTTCGATGAGGACCACGTCCTGACCTTCCTCCGAGAGACGTTCGGCGAGGTGAAAGCCGACCTCGCCCGCGCCGACGATGAGTACGTTCATTCCGTTCCTTGACGTATGGGATGGCGGAGAAATGTCTTATCTTAGCTCCGCGGGCCCGTAGCTCAGTTGGTTAGAGCAAGCGACTCATAATCGCTAGGTCCTGGGTTCGAGCCCCAGCGGGCCCACTCGCCAGGCTCCCTCCCCGCACGAGGAGGGGGCGCAGCTCCCGAAGAGGGGGAGTCACGCCTCCGCTACGTCCTCGAAGAGGGTCATGAGGTGATCCGGGTGTCCCTCCGGATTGCGGACGAGACCCATTCGGGTCCGGGCCCAGACGAGTTCTCCGCCTGCGTCGCGGAAACGTCGCTGCCCCTGGGCCACGACGGCGGATTCGGTGGCCAGAGATCGGATATCTGTTTCCACCTCCTCGGCCTCCTCTTCTGCGGCAAGCGCGGGGAGCCTGCGGTCGAGAAGGGCGGCTTCCTCGTACCCGAAGGTGTCGAGGAAGGCGGCGTTGGCCCCCCTGACCTTGCCCTCGAGATCCAGAAGGAGAATGGCGAGCCCCGAATCCCGGTAGATCCAGTCAAAGCGCCGCGCGCGACCGTGCAGCATGCGGCTCTCCCGCTGGTCCGAGACGTCTTCCACCGCACCTTCCAGGTAGACCGTGGCGCCCGACTCGTCCCGGTGGGCCCGGGCCGCGTTACGCACCGGAACCACGCGTCCGTCGGGGCGCTTCAGCTCGCTCTCGAACCCGCGGACGACACCGAACTGATCGAGCCGGTCGAGGAACGCCTGGCGGTGCGAGGGACTCACGAAGAAGTTGCGGGCGAATTCAAACTCCAGCGTGTCCCGGTCCGGGTGCCCCAACATCTGAACCAAGGCGGGATTGACGTCCAGGAGGGCTCCGTCGGGGGTGGTGCGGTACAGCCCGATGGGGAGATGGTCGAACATGGCGCGATGGCGGGCTTCACTTTCCCTGAGAGCTGTTTCGGCCCGCACCCGCTCCACCGAATAGCGGATGGATCGCTCCATGAGATCCGGGTCCACCTTGGCCTTGTCCAGGTAGTCGGAGACGCCGGCTTCCATGGCTTCCACGTCCACCTCGTAACGCCCTTTCCCCGTAAGGAGGATCATGGGGGCGCGGATGCGGTCCTGGCGGGCGGATCGCACCAATTCGATGCCTGAATCGTCACCGATGAGGTAGTCCACCAGATAGACGTCGTGCGCGCGGCGCCGGATGGCCTCCGCCCCTTCCGCGGCGGTGGAAACCCAATCCAACTCCACGTCGGCCCACGGTATCTGGCCCAGGATCGCCCGGGTCATGAGGTGGGCCGCCTCGTCGTCGTCGATGAGGAGGACGCGGATTTTTTCTCGCTCGGTCATGCGTGCCTCGCCAGAGGGCCGGGACACCGATGATTCTGAAACGTAGGGATCGGGGGACGGAGCCGAAAGGCGCGGCCCGCTTCGTTCCGCGGGTCCGGGGCCGGTGCGGCCGGTTCCCGGCCGGCGTGGGGTTTCCCGCAGGGGTCAGTCCTCGGGAGGCGGCGGTTTGCGCAGTCCTTTGGTCCGGCTGCGCCTGCGTTTTTCTTCGAGACGCTTCCGTCGCTGAGCTTCAGGTACCCGGGTGGGGATGCGCGGGGCCGGCTTCCGTGCGCGTTCCGCCAGCTTCTTCCGCAGACGCTGCAGGGCGGCGGTCCGGTTGCGCAGTTGGCTGCGGTGCTCCCGGGCCGTAACCCGGATGCCGGTGGGGAGGTGGACGAGGCGGACGCCCGTATCCGACGTGTTCTGGTGCTGGCCACCCGGCCCTCCGGCCCGGAAGGTCTCCAGGCGGCACTGGGAAAGGAGCTGTTCGTCGGAAAGCTGAGAGGTGTCCATATCGTAAGCTATGACGCACGACGCGCTATGGCACTTCCACGCGTTTTGGGGTACTCTTTGGCCTGAGCCGTCGGCTCAGGCCGGCTGCCCCTCCTCCACTGATCCGCACTCCATGATCCTCGACCGAAGCGACGAACACCAGGGAGCCTGGTTCCTCTTCATCCTGGCGTGTCTGGTGGTGGTGGTGTACGGGCTCAAGTTCGCCGCGCCCATCCTCCTGCCGTCGGCGCTGGCGCTTTTCCTCGCCATCCTCACGCTGCCCCTCATGGGCTTTCTGCAGCGCAGGCGCCTGCCGGCCCGTTTGGCCATTTTCCTCACGGTGATGGTGACCGTGGCCGCCCTGGGCCTCCTGGGTCTTCTGGCCAGCCAGTCCTTCTCTCAGCTGCAGGAGCAGCTTCCCCGGTACGCCGTGCGCCTCCAGACGCTGCAGGAGTCGTGGGTGTCCTCCCTGGAGCGGCGTCTCGGGCTGGAGCTCGACCCCTACATCTCCACCGAGCTCATCAACCCCGCGGCGGTGGTGGACTTCGTGGGGGCCACGGTGGGGCGGATTGCCCAGTTCGTGTCCAGCACCTTTCTGGTCTTCCTGATCATGGTGTTCATGCTGGGGGAGGCCACCGTCTTTCCCGAGAAGATGAAGGCCATCTGGGGAACGGGCGCGGACGAGGAGGGGCGCCTGGGCAAGGTCGTGCTGGAGGTGCAGACGTACCTGGGCATCAAGACGGTGGTTTCCGTTGCCACGGGCCTCATCCTGGGCGGATTCGCCTACCTCATGAAGCTGGATTTCCCGGTGCTCCTGGGCGTCATCGCCTTCGCCCTGAACTACATCCCGACGGTGGGCTCGATCATCGCCGCCGTCCCCGCCATCCTCCTGAGCCTCGTGCTCCACGGGACTCTGACCCACGCCCTCATCGTCAGCGGCGGGTACCTGGCCGTGAATACGCTGATCGGGAACCTCCTCGAGCCCAACCTCATGGGACGGCGGCTGGGGATGTCCACATTGGTGGTGGTGCTCTCCCTCATCTTCTGGGGATGGACGTGGGGGCCTCTGGGAGCGCTTCTGTCGGTACCTCTCACGGTTGTGGTGAAGATCTGGCTCGAGAATACGCTGGACCTCCGGTGGGTGGCCATCCTCCTGGACAAGGCCCCGCCAGCATCCGGAGAGGGAGAGGACGCTCCCTATCCGGGACCCGCTTGAGGGGTCCGCTCAACTCTAACGGTGACGCCGAGGGGACGAATCATGCCTCTGGTTCCATTTGAATCGCTGCCCGGCAGCGGACGCGCCTGGGTCTTTCCGGCGGGCCGGCCCCTGGAGGAAGACGAGCGGGTCGGCCTCCTTGAAACCGTGGACGCCTTCCTGGAGGGATGGGCGGCCCACGGAGCGCCCCTGCGTGCCGGGCGCGTCTTTCTGCACGACCGATTCCTCGTGGTGGGTGTGGACGAGGATGCCGAAGCCCCGTCGGGGTGTTCCATCGACGCACTGGTGAACGCGCTGAAACGCCTTGGTGAGGAACTGGGGACCACCTTTGTGGACCGCAGCCCCGTGTGGTATCGAGCCGCGGAAGGGAAGGGCGGGGGGCATATCGAGGCGGTATCGCGCGCCCGCTTCAGGGAATTGGCCCGCAGGGGGGAGGTGGACACCGACACCCCCGTGTTCGATCCCGCCGTGGCGCGTGTCTCCCAGGTGCGGGAGGGTGGGCTGGAGCGGCGGGCCGGCGATTCGTGGCACGGCAGGGCGTTCTTCGCCGCCGCCTCCTGAGGGGCCTCAGGGCGTCAGGTTTTCCGCCAAGGCTCGGGCCAGGAAGCGATCCCCCCACAGGCGGGGGGAGCGCACGCCGCCGGCGAGGAATCCTACGTGCCCGCCGCGGCGGGTGATCACTCCACGAATGTTCGGGTTGGCTGCCAGGCCGCCCCGGGGAATGGCGTCGGGCGGAAGGAAGGGGTCGTCCTCGCTGTGGAGGACCACTGTGGGCGTGCGGATGCCGGACAGGTAGCGGCCCGAACTGCTTTGGCGATAATACTCATCCGCGCCGGCAAACCCATGGAGGGGCGCGGTCACCGCTTCGTCGAACTCGCGCAGCGTCCGCGCCGCCAGGGCGGCGTTCAGGTCCACGCGTCCTTCCAGGAGGGAGCGCTTGGCCCGAACCTTCTTCTTGAGCGATCTCAGAAAGTAGAGGGTGTACAGGCGGCCCATGCGGGTGCGGTCGAGAAGGGCTCCTCCGGCCGCCAGGTCGAAGGGGACGGACATGACGGCCGCCGCATCCACGAGGCCGGCGCCGCCGTCTTCGCGCTCCCCCAGAAGCTTGAGGAGAACGTTGCCTCCGAGGGAAAATCCCAAAGCTCCGAGGGGACGATCGGGGTGGCGGGCGCAAAGGTGGCGAAGGGCGAGCGTCGGGTCCGCCGTTTCCCCCGAATGGTAGAAGCGAGGGGTGTGGTTGGGCTCGCCGCTGCATCCCCGGAAGTTCAGGGCGACTGCCCGGACTCCCCGTGCGGCAAGTTCTTCGCAGACGTTTCGCACGTAGCGGCGGTGGGTGTTCCCCTCCAGGCCGTGGAGAATCAGGGCCAGGGGAGCACCCGGGCGGGGCTCGGGAGCCCAATCCAGGTCGAGGAAATCTCCATCCGGGGTCTCGATGCGCTCGCGGCCGTACGCCGGGCCTGCGGGGCGGCGGAGGATCCGCGCTCCCAGCGTCTGGGCGTGAGGTCCACGAGCCCACCAGGCGGGGTGAAAGGCCGCGGCCGGGTAGGTCGCGCGGGCTGCGAGGGGTGGTGGCGTGTCCTCGGACGGTGAAGATTCCATAAGGCTCGAAAGGTAGGGGACGGGGCGCCTCGCGACGAGACCACCGTCCACACCGAGGGAAGGAAACCCTAGAAAACAGGTGAGGTCGATATATCTAAAGGGTGGTGGTACCGGGCGATAGCCCAAGCCGGATGCGCCGT
Source organism: Gemmatimonadota bacterium (assembly GCA_046756305.1). Taxonomy (GTDB): domain Bacteria; phylum Gemmatimonadota; class Gemmatimonadetes; order Longimicrobiales; family Gaopeijiaceae; genus JBHHWB01. The sequence goes on along the minus strand of JBHHWB010000002.1, from coordinate 80,924 downwards.
GCTGTTCTCCGGGGCCGTGGGGGCCCAGACGCCCCCGCTGTCGGGGAGATCGGGACCGGCGGCCGCCCCCTGTGCGCCTCACCTTCTCCGGACGCTGCGCTGGGGTGCCGGCCGCCCCGATCTGGTGCGGTTCAATCGGGTCGAGGGACTCTCGTTGGGTGTGCGGGGGCAGGTCCTCCTGCAGCCGTGCCGGAACCCTCTTTCCCTGACCGCCGTGGTGCGGTCGGGCACCGCCATGCCGCATCCTTCCGCCCGTCTCGAGGCGGCGCGGGAGAACCTCCGCCGGCGTGTGGCGGTGTCCGTCTACCACGAGCTCACCGAGGTTCAGGAGGAGGCAGGGAACCTGGATGTGGATAACTCCCTCACGGCCCTGCTGGGGCGCGATGACGGGGAATACTATCGGCGCACGGGCATGTCCGCGGAGGTGATTCCGCCCACGGCCCGGCCCCGCAGATACACCCTGAGGGCGTATGCTGAACGTCATTCCGGCGTGGTGTCCCGCGCCGGCTGGCGCCTTCAGGACCCCTTGGAATTCGACCGGAGCCCGCGCGAGAATGTCCAACCCCAGGAAGGGTGGGAGTTGGGTCTGCTGGGCGAACTCCGCAGGCGCTGGGGACGGGATCCCCTCCGCTTCCAGTCCGGCGCCGAAGTCCTCCTCCACGGCGCAATCCACGGGGAGCCCTTCCTGCGCGCCCGACTTCGGGGGGGGCTGCGCCTTCCTCTGGTGTGGGGCATACGGTTGGAAGGAGAAGGGGCCGCCGGGGGGATCCTGGGAGACGCCCCGGTGCAGCGGGTGTGGTGGCTGGGCGGACCGCACAGCGTGCGCGGGTCCGCCCCTGGGGTTCGTCGCGGAAAGGCCTTCCTCCGGGGGCGGGCCGCCTTGGTCCGTCGCATTCTCTTCGGCGATGTCGCGCTCTTCGCCGACCGGGGGTGGGCCGGCGGCGGAGCCGCCGGCGTCCTCGGGGGAACCACCGCCACGCAATCCCCGGAAGGCGCCATCTCGTCTGCCGGCATAGGACTGCGCTTCCTCGGGGGAATGATCCACGTGGACTGGGTGCTCCTCACCCGCGGCGCTCCCGGCCGCCGCGCAGAGGCGTATCTGGACGCCCTTCCGTGAAGGCGTCAGAATTGCTGGCGGCCGGCCAAACACGACCGAGGTTGTGAGGATGGGAGGATGAAGAGTATGCGAACTGCGTGGCTCGCGGGTGCGGCAGCCGCGGCGTTGAGCTTTTCGGCGGGATGCGCCCGAGACCTCCGTCCCCCCCTGGACGAGGGCATTCCCCGAGCGCTGGCCCGCTACCGAGCCTCCACCCTGTCGGAGATCTCCTATGAGATCTCGCTGAGCATCCCCCAGGCCCGCGGCGCACCGGTGGAGGGGCACACGGTCCTTCGCTTTCTCTGGCGGGATCGGCGCCGCTCCCCCGTCGTCGTGGACTTCAAAGACCCGGGCGAACGTGTGTCCCGCGTCGCGGTCAACGGGGTGGAGATAAGCGACTGGGAGGGGGTGAACGACCACATCGTTCTGCCGGCTTCGGCTTTTGCGGAAGGGGCCAACCGTGTGGAACTCTGGTACCGGGCCGGGGACGAAGCCCTGAACCGGTCCGACGATTTCCTCTACACCCTCTTCGTGCCAGACCGGGCTCATTTCAGCCTACCGGTCTTCGATCAGCCCGACCTGAAGGCTCCGGTGACGTGGGAGTTGGAGACGCCTCGCTCCTGGCGGGTGGTGGCCAACGCGCCGTCGGTGGAGAGCACTACCCTCAACGGCCGCACGACGACGCGCTTCCTTCCCACCAAGCCCCTTCCCACCTACCTCTTCGCCTTCGCGGCGGGGAAGTTCAAGCAGGATTTCCAGGTCGTGGAGGACCGTGTCCTGCGTATGTTCCACCGGGAAACGGATACGGCCAAGGTGGAGCGCAACCGGGAGGCCGTGTTTCGGCTCCACGGCAGGGCGCTGCGCTTCCTGGAGGACTACACGGACCTCCCGTATCCCTTCCAGAAATTCGAGTTCGTGCTGATTCCGGCGTTCCAGTACGGAGGCATGGAGCACGTCGGCGCCATCCTCTACCGGCAGGCGGGCCTTCTCCTCGACGAGACGGCGACGGAAAACCAACTTCTGGGGCGGGCCTCGGTTATCGCCCACGAAACCGCCCATATGTGGTTCGGCGATCTGGTCACCATGAAATGGTTCAACGACGTGTGGACCAAAGAAGTCTTCGCCAACTTCATGGCCGCCAAGATCGTGGAGCCCTCCTTTCCGCAGGTGAACCATCGGCTGCGCTTCCTAATGGCCCACCACCCCGCCGCCTACGCCGTGGACCGCACCCGGGGCGCCAACCCCATCCGGCAGCCTCTGGAGAACCTGAAGGAGGCGGGGACGCTTTACGGCGCCATCATCTACCAAAAGGCGCCCATCGTCATGCGCCAGCTTGAGGATCGTATGGGTGCCGAGGCCTTCCGCGACGGACTGCGGGAATATCTGAAGACGTTTTCCTACGCCAATGCCACCTGGCCCGATCTGGTCGCCATCCTGGACCGGCGCTCCGACGAGGACCTCCAGGCGTGGAGCCGCGTGTGGGTGGAGGAGGCGGGACGCCCCCGCGTCCGGGTCATGCGGGAGGGAGACGATCTGGTGGTCTCCCAGGAGGACCCCTGGGGGAAGGGGAGGGTGTGGCCTCAGCGCCTCACCTTCTTCCTGCAGCGTACCGGAGGGGAAGAGGAAGTGCGGGTGGACCTGGGCAAGGATGCGGTACGGATCGAGGGAGGGGCCCGTGACCTGGTCTTCGCTCTGCCCAACGCTTCGGGTCTGGAGTATGGGGAGTTCGTTCTCGATTCACTGAGTCGGGGGTACCTGGAGGAGAACGTATCGACCCTTCGCGGAGACCTGATCCGGGGGGCTGCGTGGGTCACCCTGTGGGAGGACGTTCTCTTCGGACGTCTGGCCCCGCAGAGCTTTCTGGACCAGGCGACTCTCGCCCTCGGGCGGGAGTCGGTGGAATTGAACCTGAACCGGGTGCTGGGCTACACGCGGGAGGCGTTCTGGCGTCTCTCCACTCCGGAGGAGCGCCTTCGGCGGGCACCCGCCCTGGAGGAAGCCCTGTGGGCGGGAGCCACAGGCGCTTTGCCGCGCACCGCCCGCTCCGCCTTCCTTTCGGCCTATCGGGACGTGGCGCTCACCCCGGAGGGCGTGGAGCGCCTGAGACGTCTGTGGGAGGGCAAGCTTGCGGTCCGGGATCTGCCCCTCTCGGAGGGCGACCGTATCGCCCTGGCCCGCGCCCTGGCGCTGCGGGTGCCCGGGGATGCGGAGGCGATCCTCGACGCTCAGGAGGCCTCCATTCGCAACCCGGACCGCCTGGCGCGATTCCGCTTCGCGCGGCCCTCTCTCTCCCCCGATCCGGCGGAGCGGGAGCGCTTCTTTGAGTCTCTCAAGGATCCGGCGAACCGGGAGCACGAACCCTGGGTCCTGGACGGTCTGCGGAACCTGAACCATCCGCTGCGGTCCCCCGGATCCCTCCGCTTCGTGCGGCCGGCCCTGGACATGGTGGAGGAGATTCAGCGCACCGGCGATATATTCTTCCCTGGACGGTGGCTGGACGCCACCCTGGGAGGCCACAACGAACCCGAAGCGGCGGAGGCCGTGGAGGCCTTCCTGGCGGCGTCCCCCGATCTCCCCGCACGGCTGCGCGGCAAGGTCCTTCAGTCGGCGGACATGGTCTTTCGAGGGGCGCGCATCGTGTACGGTTGGGAGAATCCGGAGGGGTGAAGATGGTGGTGGTTCCCGGTTGGCCTACGCAGAAAGGCTTCTAGGATGAAGAGAAGGCGTCTCTTGCGGGTCCGGTGGCTCCTGTGGGCCGCCCTCGCCGGTTCATGGGTGGCGTCGGGGTGTGAGGGGGGAGATGCGCTGCCTGCGCCGGAGCCGCCCCACCGTCCCTCCGACGGCCTCCTCCGGATCCCCGCCCTGCAGGCCGTGGTGGAGCGCCAGTTGGAGCGGGATACGCCCGCGCTTCTCGCGCTCCTTGAAGACCCCGACGCCCGGGTGCGGGCTCGGGCAGCCTTCGCGCTGGGGTCGGTGCAGGACCCCACCGCCGTTCCGGCGCTCCTCGAGGCGCTCGGGGATGAGGACGCCGGGGTGCGACGCGACGCCGCTTTTGCCCTCGGCCAGGCCGCGGTTCCCGACATCGCCGGAGACCTGGGCCAGGCGCTCCGTGGGGAGGATGACGCCGACGTGCGCTTCCGTATCCTGGAGGCACTGGGGAAGGTGCCCTCCATCGGGGCGTCGGAAACCCTGCTGGCGGCGGAACTCAGGGAGGGGGAGGAGGCCGCGCGGGCCCTGAGCCTGTCCCGTCTACTGGCCGTGGTCGGGGTGCGCCATCGACCGGCGCAGGACTACCTCCTGGAACACATCGCGGATCCCGATCCGGAGGTGCGCGTGAACGCGGCCTATTACTTCGGCCGCATGCCGGATCCCGGCTTCTGGTCCCCACGGGCTTCCCGGGTCCGGGAGGTGCTGGATTCCTACGAACTGGACGAGCCGGCCGCCATGTTCCTCGTGCAGGGACTGGGCCGCTTGAAGACCCTCTTCGACTCGGAGCGCCTCGCGCGCTGGGCAGCCGAGGCGCGTGACTGGCGCACCCGGGCCAACGCCATGGCCGCCCTGGGCGGATGGGAGCTGTACCCCGAGATCCAGGAGGTTCTCTTCAAAGGTCTCGACGACCCGTCCATTCACGTGGCGGTGGCAGCCGCGAACACCCTGGCCAGGAATTCGCAGGTCCCGTCGGTTCTGCAGCGCATCGAGGCCTGGATCGACCATCACCCGGAACGCTGGCAGGTGGCCGAGCCGCTCCTGGTCCTCCTGGCCCGCATGGATGAGCGGGAGTATGTGTTCTCCTGGCTGGACGCCGTCCCCCTGGAAGACGTCAACCGCTGGGAAGCCGGGCTGCGCGCCCTTTCCTTCATGGGTGGACGGGAGGCGCTCGAGCGCCTGGTGCGTGCTACCCGGTCGCCTTCCAGTCGCATCGCCGGCGCCGCGGTGGGGGCGCTGGCGCGCCGCTGGCAGCAGGACCGTTGGAGCGCGGATGCGCGGCCCGCCTATTTCCGTCTCTTCTCGGAAGCCGTGCTGGGTGGCAACCCCAGCGCCGCCCTCGCCGCGGCGCCGGTCCTGGCCGACTCCCTCTTCCTTCCCATGGGCGCCGACTCGGTGCTGGCCGAGGCGTATCACCGCATGGTGATTCCCCGGGACATGGAGGCCCGGATGGCCATCGTGAAGACCATGGAGAAAATCGGAGGGCGACGGGCCCAGGCCATCCTGGACGAGGCGGCCCGCGGGAAGGCCGGGGCGTCGGAGGGTTCCGGGCCAGCCTCCGAGGAGGGGAGAGACGGCGAGGGCCTGCTGCCCGGGGGCGTGGATCCCCAGGTGCTGGACTGGGCCTACCTGGGGTCGTTGGGGGCTGCACCCACGCTCGTCCTGGAAACGGAACGCGGTGAGATCCGGGTGCGGTTGGCCACAGAGGAGGCTCCCCAGACGGTGCAGACGGTGGCCCGGCTGGCCCAGGCTGGACGGTACGACGACGTGCCCTTCCATCGCGTGGTGCCCAACTTCGTCATTCAGGGAGGCGACTTCGCCCGGGGGGACGGGCTGGGTACGGCGGGATTCACCATCCGCAGCGAGTTCACCCTCATTCCCTACCTGAGGGGCGTCATGGGGATGGCCAGCGCGGGAAAGGACACGGAGAGCTCCCAATATTTCATCACCCACGTTCGGGCGCCCCACCTGAACGGGCGCTACTCAGCGGTGGGATGGGTGGTGGAGGGAATGGACGCCGTGGATGCCATCGCCAAGGGGGATCGGGTGGTGCGTGCCATCATCGTCCCGGACCGGTAGCGGATCGTACGGGGTGGTGCTAAACGGCGTTACCTGAAAAAGGCGCGGCGGGATTGACCTTATTTCAGTCCTGGTTTACACTGTTCACCATGGCTGAGATCAAGGATCGAATTTTGCGGTGCGCCTGCAGCCTCTATCTGCAGGAAGGACTCGAGGGCCTCTCCATGCGCAAGCTGGCGGGGGAGGTCGGGGTGACCGCGCCGGCGCTCTACCGGCATTATGCCAGCAAGGAAGAGGTCCTGGCCGACGTGGTGCGGGAGGCGTATCGCGAATTCACGGCCCACCTCTACCGAGCCCTGGGCGAACCCACCCCCCTCGCGCGCTTTCTCCAGGCGGGGGAGGGATACCTGGACTTCGCTCTCAGGCATCCCCGGTGGTATGAGCTCCTCTTCATGCCCCCCGATCAGTTGGGGATGCATGAACTCCCCGACGACCTGACGGCGCAGGGGTGCGCAATCCATCAGTTCTGGGTCGACCGGGTCCGGGAATGCATGGATGCCGGGCTCCTCAAGGAGGGAGATCCGACCCAGGTCTCCCTCAGCCTCTGGGCCCATGCCCATGGCATGGTGACCCTGTATCACCACGGGCACCTGCAGGTGGAAGAAGAAGCGTTCCGCCGCATGTTCGAGATGTCAGGCGCGTTCATGTTCATGGGCGTGGGTACGGAAGCCATGATGGAGGAGTTGGAGCGCAGGCTGGGTGAGATGAATCCGGTAGAAATCGGTTGGTCCGCGTCCGGCCGAGCCTGGGGACTGCAGGCGTCGTCGGAGGCGCCGGACCGGGTCGTGGAGCGTGCAGAGGGGAGGGAGACGGGGTGAAAACGATGAAGATGAAGCAGACGATGAACCGGCGCAGGCAGCGAGGCAGGGGTGGGATGTGGGTCCCCGCGGCCTTTGCCGCCGCGATCGCCGTATCTTCGGCCGGGCTCGCGGGGCAGGAACCCCCCCGTACCTTGAGCCTCCAGGAGGCCGTGCGCACGGCGCTGGAGCGCAGCCGGGACGTGCAGGCTGCCCGCTACGCCCTGGAAGAAGCCAACGAGCGGGTGTCCGAGGCGTGGAGCAACGTCTATCCCTCCATCGACTTCAGCGCCAGCTACACGCGGAACATCTCTCCGACGGTGAGCTTTCTCCCGGCGGCCATCTTCGATCCCGACGCCGGTCCGGACGATTTCATCCCGGTCCGCTTCGGCGCCGACAACCAGTGGCAGTCCACCATCTCGCTGGAGCAGCCCATCTTTTCCGCAGCCGCCTTCATCGGAGTGGGGGCTGCCGGCCGCTTCAAGAACCTCCAGATCGAGGTGGTGCGGGGGCTCACCCAGGCGGTGGTCACCCGGGTACGTCTGGCCTATTACGCGCTCCTGCTCTCCCAGGAGCAGGCGCGCCTCACCGAGAACTCGGTGCGGAGGGTGGAAGAATCCCTCGCCGAGACCCGTTCCCTCTTCAAGGCGGGTCTTGCCTCCGAATACGACGTCCTGCGCCTGGAAGTGGAGCTGGCCAACCTCCAGCCCAATCTCCGGCGGGCCCGGAATGCGGTGGCGCAGGCGCGGCGCCAACTGGCGGTGGAGTTGAACCTTGCCGACGCCGAGTCGCTTGCCGTGGAGGGGGAGCTGGCCTCCCTGGATCTGGACCACCCGGAGTCCAACGGACCCGCCAATCGGGAGATCCTGAACTTTCTCGGCTTCAAGGGCCTGGGCGTGGAGGCGGCCGAAAAGGCCATCCGAACGGCGCAGGACTTCAGGTCGGATTTGCGGCAGCTCCATCTCACCGAATCCCTGCGCAAGACGGAGATGAGACTGGAGCAGGTGGAATACCTTCCGCGCATCACCCTTTTCGGGAACTACATCATCAACGCCCAGGACAACGGGCGCCCCGACTTCTTCGGGCGGAACGATGGTCAGCGCGCCTATTCGCGCCTCGCCGGCATACGCGTGAGCCTTCCCATCTTCCAGGGGTTCCGCCGGGACGCCCGCGTGGACCAGAAACGCGCGCTCCTCCGCCAGGCGGAGACTCAGTCGAGGCTGGCGCTGGACCAGGCCCGCACCGAGGTGCGCAACCTGGTGGAGCAGGCCGACGAGGCGCTGCTGCGGGCGCGGGGACAGAAGCTGGCCGTGAGCCAGGCCCAGCGGGGATTCGAGATCGCCCGGGCCCAGTACCGGGAGGGTGTGGGGAGTCAGCTCGAGCTTACCGACGCCGAGGTGGCGCTCCGCCAGAGCGAGTTCAACTACGCCCAGGCGGTTTACGACTACCTGGTGGCGAGGGCGCGCCTGGATCAGGCGACGGGCCGGGTGCCCATGGTGGACCAAGGCTACCGCCTCGGGAGCGGGCAATGACATCGATGAGAGAGCGTGCAGATATGAAACGGGATTGCGGGGCGGGGCGCGTTGCGGAACGGAAAGCGAGAACGAGGGGACCTACGGCACGAGCGGGGGGGCGCGCGGCACGGACGGGAGGCCGGTCCTCCTGCCCGTGGACCGCACAACTCTTCGGGCTCGCGGCCGGGGTTCTGGCCCTGGGTGCTGCGGCGTGCGGCGACATGAAGGGAGGGACCCAGGAGCCGCCTGCGGCCGAGGCTGCGCCGGCGCGGGTCATCAACGTGGAAGTCATGGAGCTGGAACGGGAGCCTTTCACCGAAACCATTCGCATTACCGGGACGGTGCGAGGCAACCGTGACGTGGTGGTCTCCGCCGAGGAAAGCGGCCGCATCACCCGTCTCTTCCGGGACAAGGGGGTGTCCGTCCGCAGGGGAGATCCGCTGGTCAAGATCGACGACTCGGTCCTGCGGGCCCAGGTCGCCCAGGCGCAGGCCCAGGCCGACCTCGCAGCCGAGACCTGGAAGCGGCGCAAGCGCCTCTGGGAGGAGGACCAGGTGGGTTCGGAGATCGCCTACCTGGAGGCCAAATTTGCCGCAGAGCAGACGGCGGCCAATCTGAAGGCACTCGAGCGGCGCCTCGCCCGCACCACGGTACGCGCCCCCTTCGACGGGATCTACGACCGGCGCGACGTGGAACTGGGGGCCATGGTCGCACCGGGCCAGGCCGTGGCCCGCATCGTGGACCTCGACCCGGTGAAGGTGGGGGGAGGCGTGCCGGAGCGGTATGCACCCGACGTGCACCCCGGGACACCCGCGAGCGTGACCTTCGACATTCTGCCCGATACGGTCTTCCACGTTCCTGTCTCCTTCGTGGGAGCGGCGGTGGAGCCCCGCAATCGCACCTTTCCCATCGAACTGGAGCTGCCGAACCCCGACGGGCTGGTGAAGCCCGAAATGGTGGCGAACATCGCCCTGCGGCGGCGGACCATCCCCGACGCCTTGGTCGTGCCCCAGGACGCCGTCCTGCGGGTCGAGGACGGGTACGTGGTCTTCGTGGCCGTGGCGGACGCCGACGGTGAGCGGGCCGAGCAGCGCACGGTTCGCCTGGGTCCCTCCGAGGGGAACAGGGTCGTCTTGGAGGAAGGGATATCCCCCGGGGAGCGCCTCATCGTGGTGGGTCAGAAAGAGGTGGCCGACGGGGACCGGGTGAAAATTGTGGAAGCGAGGTGAGGGGAGGATGAGGACGACGCCTGACGCCCCGCGGGGCCCGGAGCAGGGAGGAGGCCGGGAGGAGTATCGCCTTCTGGAGCGGTTCAAGGAGTTTCGTCCTACCAGCTTTGCGGTGGAGCACCGCACCAGCGTGCTGGTTCTCCTTTTCATCGTGACCTTCCTGGGGATCCTTTCCTACGCCAGCACGCCGAAGGAATCCTTCCCCGAGGTGGAGATTCCCTTCATCGCGGTGAACACCGTGTACCCGGGGGTCTCACCGGCCGACGTGGAGAGCCAGGTCACCCGCGTGCTGGAGGAGGATCTCTCCACCATCAGCGACATCAAGGAGCTCACCTCCACCACCGTGGAGGGCTACTCGAGCATCGTCGCCGAGTTCGAAACGAGTGTGAACATCGACGACGCCATCGCCAGCGTTCGGGAAAAGGTGGATCTCTCCAAGCCCGATCTCCCCGAGGACGCGGAAGAGCCGTCCATCGTGGAGTTCAATTTCTCCGAAGTCCCCATCATGCAGGTGAACCTGGCCGGAGAGTACGGGTTGGTGCGCCTCAAGGAGCTGGGTGAGGATCTCCAGGACCGGATCGAGCAGATCCCCTCGGTGCTGCGGGCCGATCTGCGCGGGGGGCTGGAGCGCGAGGTCAAGGTGGACGTGGACCTGGCTCGCCTGAAGTTCTACGGGCTGGCGCTGAATGACGTCATCGAGGCGGTTCAGAACGAGAACGTCAACATCCCGGGGGGCTCCATCGAGGTGGGCTCCTCCAAATACCTGGTTCGCGTGGACGGGGAGTTCGAAGACCCGAACGTTATCGCCGACCTGGTCGTCACGGCGAAGGACGGGCGGCCCATCTATGTTCGCGACGTGGCCCACGTGGAGTTCGGATTTGCGGAGCGGGAGAGCTTCGCCCGAATGAACGGCGTGGAGGTGGTGACGCTGGACGTGGTCAAGCGTTCCGGAGAGAACATCATCGAAACGGCCGATGCAGTGCGGCAGGTCCTCGCGGACATGGAGGCCGAGTTCCCGCCCAGCACGCAGGTGGTGATCACTTCGGACATGTCCAAGCAGATCGGGCAGATGGTCTCGAGTCTGGAGAACAACATCATCTCCGGACTCATCCTCATCGTCGGGGTCCTCCTCTTCTTCCTGGGGGCGGGGAACTCCCTCTTCGTGGCCGTCTCCATCCCCGCGTCCATGCTTCTGTCCTTCATCGTCCTGAAGCTCATGGGCGTGACCATGAACATGGTGGTGCTCTTCAGCCTCATCCTGGCTCTGGGGATGCTGGTGGACAACGCCATCGTGGTGGTGGAGAACATCTATCGGTACCTGGAGGAGGGATGGGACCGTACCCTGGCGGCGAAAAAGGCCACCGGCGAGGTGGCCATGCCCGTCATCGCCGCCACGGCCACCACGCTGGCGGCGTTCGCCCCGCTTCTGTTCTGGCCGGGAAACATCGGCGAGTTCATGAAGTTCATGCCCGAGACCCTCATCGTCACCCTGTCCAGTTCCCTCTTCGTGGCGCTGGTCATCGTGCCTACCCTGTGTGCCCTGTTCATGCGGCTGGACGGCACCCCCACCCGTCCCCTGCGGCCGGCGGCGCGCTGGGGGCTCATGGGACTGGGCGCCCTGGCCTTCCTCGCGGCGGCGGGAGTCAACGCGCTGGCGGCGGTCCTCCTGACCCTGACCTTCGTCGGGCTGTGGGCGCTGCAGCGCGGCCTTCTTTCCCGGATTGCCCGCTGGTTTCAGGACCGCATGCTTCCCTGGATCCTGGAGACGTACGAGAGGCAGCTGCGGTGGGCGCTGAGCCACCGTCTTCTCATCCTGGCGGGGACGGGGGCGGCGTTTCTGGGGTCCATCGCCCTCTTCGTGGTCCTGAACCCCGGCATAGAATTCTTCCCTGAAGATTTTCCGCCCCGCCAGCTCCTGGTGGACGTGGAAGCCCCGGTAGGCACCCGCGCCCAGACCACCGACTCCATCGTGCGGCGCATCGAGGACGAGCTCCAGGACATCGGCGGACGCGAAGACTGGGAGTCGGTGGTGGCCGTGGTGGGGAGTGGGGGCGGCGGTGGCGGTGGCAACCCCATGGGCGGCGGGCCCGGCGGGCCGGAAGACGGGCGCGTCACCATCTCCCTGGTGGAGTACCAGGACCGCACGCGCGACGCCTTCGAAACCCTGGCGGAGATGCAGGCCAAGGTGGGCACGGACATCGCCGGGGCGAAGATCTCCGTGGACAAGCCGGTGGAGGGGCCCCAGCAGGGCGCGCCGGTCAACATCGAGATCACGGGCGAGGACGTCGACGAGTTGAAGGTGCTTTCGGACCGGGTTCTCGATATTCTGGAATCGGCGCCCGTCTACCGGAAGCTCGTGGGCCTGGAGAGCGATCTCAATGAGGCCCGCCCCGAGTTGTCGGTCCATGTGGACCGGGAAAAGGCGGGACTCTACGACCTGAACACGCGCAAGGTGGGTCAGGCCATTCGCGGCGCCATCAACGGCATCGAGGCAGCCAAGTACCGCACGGGGAACGACGAATACGACATCGTGGTGCGGCTCGCCGAACCCTACCGCAAGAACCTCGACGACCTGCGCGACCTCACCGTAGTGGCGGAAGGCGGCGTGCAGGTGCCGCTGGTGAGCGTGGCCACCTGGTCCGTGGACGAAGGCGCGGGCTCCATCCGCAGGAAGGACCAGACCCGCATGGCCACCATCAGCTCGGACGTGGCGGCGGGCCTGAATTCCAACGCGGTCCTCCATGAGGTGCAGGCCACACTGCAGGGCTTTATCCAGAATGAGCTGCCGCCGGGCTACACGGTTCAGTACACGGGACAAAGCGAGGAGCAGGACGAGGCTTCCCAGTTTCTGGGCGGCGCCTTCTTCACCGCCCTCATGCTCATTGCCTTCATCCTCATCAGCCAGTTCAACTCGGTGGTGAAGCCCTTCATCATCCTCACGTCGGTGATCATGTCCACCATCGGCGTGCTTCTCGGCCTGGTGATCTTCCGCATGCCCTTCGGGATTATCATGAGCGGCGTGGGGATCATCTCCCTGGCCGGGATCGTGGTGAACAATGCCATCATCCTCATCGACTACATCGACATCCTGCGCGAGCGGGACGGAATGAATCGCCTGGAGTCCCTGGTGCGGGGAGGCAGGACTCGTTTCCGTCCCGTCGTTCTCACCGCCACGACTACGGCCCTGGGGCTGGTTCCGTTGGCCATCGGTCTCAACTTTGATTTCTTCGGCCTCTACGGCTCTCTCAACCCCGAGCTGTACTGGGGCGGAGAGCAGGCGGCGTGGTGGGGCCCCATGGCGGTTGCGGTCATCGTGGGGATCCTTTTCGCCACCTTCCTGACCCTGGTGCTGGTGCCCGTGATGTATTCTCTGGTGGACGACCTCGCCCTCTTCTTCCGGCGCCACTTCACCTGGAGCGGAGCCGAAGGAAACGACCTTGCCGGGGATGCGGCGATTGGCGCGGGATCTGGCGCTGGCTCGGGGGGAAGGGCGCCGGACAGCGCACGGCCGCAGGGGCGCGAAGAGGAAGGTGCCCGTCGGCCCGAGGCGGCACCCGACGCTGCGGCGGGGGTGCGGTTCGATGGGGGGACTCCGCCGGTGCCCGAGGCGCCCTGACGGTGGATCCGAGGGGGCACCTCGCGCCATCCGCTCCGCGCGTGCAGTTTTCCTCATGCGATTTCAACCGGAGCCGGTCCCCGGGGGACCGGATGAATCCCACGCGGCGGTCCAGGCGGTGGGCCGTGCCATCCAGGATCTCATGGCCGTTCGCCTGGGACGGGGTTTCATCCCTCTGGGGCTCATCGCCCTGGTCGCGGCCCTCCGATGGCTCCTCTTCGGCGCTGCGGCGGGAGGGGCCGTGATCCTGATGGCCGGCGCCATACTGAGCGCCATCGCCATGCTCTCCTTCGGCCTGGAGGTGGTGCAGCGGGCCTTCAGACGCAGCCAGCGTCCCTGGATGACGTTGGCTGCGGTCGGCTCTGTCGTGCCCCCTCTCTTCGGGGTCTACGTGGCGGGGTGGTCCGGGCTGCGCGTCGTAGCCCTCGGAGCGGGCGTGGTGGATCGCGGGATGGCGGCGGTGCTGACCCTCCTGGGGCTGTGGACGCTACGACGCTGGCTGCAGGTGGTGGAGGTGAAGGGGCTGGCGACGGCCATGGATGGAATCGGAGGAGTGGCGGATACCAAGGGAGGGTGGGCGTGAGGGAAATGCAGCCGGCGCATGGGTGGAGCATTCTGCTTGCCCTCCTTCTCCTGGGAGGCCGAGGGGGTACGGCGGTGCCGGCTCCCGTCGCGGGGCAGGCGGTCCCCGTGCGCCAGGGATTGGTGAGCCTCGAGGGTGCCCGCATCTTCTACGAAGTGGTGGGGACGGGGGATCCCGTCCTCGTCGTGCACGGCGGTCCCGGCCTGGACCACAACTACCTGCGCCCGGGCCTCGATGCGCTGGCCGGCGTCGCCCAACTCATCTACTACGACCAGAGGGGTACGGGCCGGTCCACGGGTGTACTGGACTCAGCCCACATCAACCTGGATCGTTTCGTGGAAGACATGGACGCCCTCCGGGAGGTGCTGGGGCACGACAGGATCGCCGTGCTCGGGCATTCCTTCGGGGGACTCCTGGCTCTCGCGTACGCCGCGCGCTTCCCCGAACGGACCCGGGCCCTGGTCCTCGTGGCTCCGGCCGAGCCCGGGCGACGATGGCGCACGGCCGCGGCGGCCCGTCTGGCCGACGCCCGCTCCCCGGCGGATTCGGCGGCCCTGGCCGAGCTGGCCGCCTCGGAAGCCCTGGCCGCCGGAGATCCGGCCACGGTGAGCCGATACTATCGTCTCGTGTTTCGTGCCACCGTGCGCGATCCCGCCGTCGTGGACCGCCTGAACCTGGATCTCATGGGGACGACCGCGCGCAACGGGAGAGAGGTGGCGCGCCTCCTGGGCGCCTCGGTATCGGGGGTGAACTGGGACGAGGTTCTGGCCCGCATTCAGGCGCCCACGCTCATCGTCCACGGGCGCTTCGATCCGACCCCGACGGCCATGGCTCGGGAGCTTGCCGACCGGATCCCCGAGGCGCGCCTCGTGGTGCTGGAAACGGGTCACTTTCCCTTCGTGGAGGACCCCGCCGCTCTGGTGTCGGCCGTGACCACATTCCTTGCCGAATCGCAGCGGTAGCGTGTCCGCGCGGCTGCGTCGCCTCGGTCTCGTTCTGGGGGGATACGCATTGGCGACCGCCCTCCTCATTCCGGTATTGAATGCGGTCCAGGGATGGCTCCTTCTGCCCCGGCTCTTCGTCACGCTGGGCCGCGGCTTTCTCCTGGCGGGCGCCGTCGTAGCGGGGGTCCTTGCCTGGACGTACGAGCCGCCGGAGGCGGGGAGGGACGCGTGATCCCGATTTATGTCGCCTTCGCCGCCTCGGGTGTGGCGGGACTCCTCTACGAGGTTCTGTGGGCGCGATACCTTGCCCTCCTCGTGGGGCACAGCGCCTACGCCCAGGTCCTGGTTCTGGTGGTGTACCTGGGAGGAATGGCGGTGGGAGCGTTGTCCGTCGGGGATCTGGCCCGGCGCATTCGTCGCCCCTGGCTCGGATACGTCGGGGTGGAAGCGGCCCTCGCCGTCGTCGGGATCACCTTCCATCCCCTCTTCCTTCGGGCTCAGAGCTGGGCCTACGGATCCCTTTTTCCCTCCCTCGAAACCGCTCCCAGAATCGCGGCGGCGGCCTGGGGCCTGGCGGCCCTTCTCATCCTCGCGCCCTCCGTCCTCCTGGGAGCCACCTTTCCCCTCATGGCGGCAGGCCTGGCGCAGCGGGAGAAGGCCCGCCCCGGCTGGGCGGTGGCCACCGCCTATCTGGTGAACACCCTGGGCGGTGCGGCGGGGGTTCTGCTGGGCGGGTTCTGGCTCCTGGGGTGGGTGGGACTTCCCGGATCCATGGCGGCGGCGGCCCTGTGCAACGCGTCTGCGGCGCTCCTGGTCTTCCTCTTCCGGGAGCGCGGAGCGGATGCCCCGCCCCGGGACGCGCCGGTACCGACGGCCTCGGCTGCGCCGGCGTCTCCAGGTTTCGACGGCCTGAGGGCGCCCCTTCTGGCCGTAGCCTTCGCTACCGCCCTGGCCTCGTTTTTCTACGAGGTGGGGTGGATCCGCATGCTCACGCTCGTTCTCGGGGGGGCCACCCACGCCTTTGAGCTCATGCTGTCCGCCTTCCTTCTCGGGTTGGGTCTGGGAGGATACCTGGCCCGAAACGTTCTGGACGGCGCCCGAGCCCCTCTCCGCTTCCTCGGGACCGTTCAGTGGCTGATGGGGGGGGCGGCCCTGGCCAGCCTGCTTCTGTACGCCGCCACCTTCTCCGTCATGGCCTATCTGGTGAGGGCGCTGTCGGGAGAGCAGGGGGGGTACCTCGCCATGAATGTGGCGCGGTACGGAATTGCCGGAGCGCTCATGGTGCCCACCACGCTGCTCGCCGGCATGGTGCTGCCGGCGCTCATCGCAGTGCTCATACGCACGCGGGACGGAACGGCCATGATCGGCTGGACCTACGGCGTAAATACCCTGGGCTCGGTGTGCGGGGTTCTTCTTGCGGGGCTGGTTCTCCTGCCCCTGGTGGGCCTCAAGGGACTGATCCTGGCCGGGGCCGGCGTTGACCTCCTGTTGGGCGTGGGACTCCTCTGGATGGCGCGCAGGGAGGGGACGGGCGGGGGTCGGCCTGCACTGGCCGCCCTTGCGGCGGGTGGGGTGCTCCTCGCGGGTGCGGGACTTGGGGTGCGTCTGGACCGGGCGGTCCTCACCAGCGGGGTCTTCCGCTACGGGTTCGTTCCCGACCGCGGAGACCGCCGCGTTCTCTTCTACCGCGATGGGCGTACCTCCACCGTGGGGGTTCACCTCCTTTCGGATCCGGGACTGGTGGTGCTGACCACCAACGGAAAGCCCGACGGTTCGCTGGGTCCGCGTTGGTTCGACCCGGAGCGGGGCGCTCTGCCCCTTACGCCCATCCCCGAGGGGCGGGATGCCACGACGCAGATGCTGGCGCCTCTTCTGGCCCTCGCCCATGCCCGGGATCGGGAACGGGTGGCCAACATCGGGCATGGCACGGGAATGACGGGCGAAAGCTTTCTCGCCGACGCCAGGGTGGGCGAACTCGTCACCGTGGAAATCGAGCCGGTGGTCATCGAAGCTTCGGCGCGCTTTTATCCCGTCAACGCAAGGGTCTTCGAGGATCCAAGATCCCTTTTCGTCATCGAGGACGCCCGAGCCTTCCTGGGAAATGGCGCTCCACCCTTCGATCTCATTTTTTCCGAGCCCAGCAACCCCTGGGTGAGCGGAAACGCAAGCCTCTTTACCCGGGAGTTTTACGCCAGGGTGCGCGAGGCGCTGACTCCCGGCGGCATCCTGGCCCAGTGGGTGCAGCTCTACGAGATCGACGACGGCTTGGTGCTGAGCATCCTGGCGGCGCTGGACGCCGAATTCCCCCGGTACAGAGGGTATCTGGTGGGGGATGCGGACCTACTTCTGGTGGCTTCCGCCGATGCGCCGCTTCCTGCGCCCGACGCCTCGGTCCTGCTGCGTCCGGAGGTGACGGACGGCCTGCTGGCCGGCGTTCCCCCTTTTCGGACGGAACACCTGGAGGCGCTCTACCTCTTCGACGAAGAAACGCTGGCGCCCCTCCTCCGTCCCGCCGACAGAAAAGCGCCCCCCGTGCCGGTGAACTCAGATTTCCATCCGGTGGTGGATCTGGAGGCCGAGGCGGCGCGCTTCCAGGCCAAGCGGGCCTCAGGGATCTACAGTCTCGGGGTTAACCGCTTGGATCTGTGGCGCACCTACCAGGGCGTGCGCCGGCTTCCCCCGGATTCCTTTGCTCTCCCGCCGGCCAGGGGACTCGAACCCCTGGTGCTCAGGGAGCGGAGCGCCTGGCTGCGGAGGGCCCGACTCGAGGGCGAAGCCGGCGCCGAAGGAATCCCACCACCCCCTGCTTTCCCCGAATGGGAGGCCTTGCTGGAGGAGGTGCGTGACTTTCTGGATGGGCTGGAAACCCGGAACGAAGCCCCGGAAGCATGGCAGGCGTGGGCCCAGAGATTCGAAAAGGTCGAGCAGGAGCTTCACTGGACCACGGCCGGCTGGGCCGACGAGGAGTTCTATGGTCAGGTGTTTTCATTCCTGGCGCGTACGGACGCGCCGGCGCCCGTGCGTGCCGCTGTTCATCTCCGCCACGGGATGGCGACCTGGGACTTCAGCGAGGCGGCCGAAGCTGCGGATCTCCTCCTCGAGGAGGCGGATGAAGGCCGCTGGTGGGCGCGCCCCACCGCTCTCCTTGACGCGTCCGTGCTCACCTACCTGAAAACAGGTCGCCCCGACCGCGCTCGTCGGGCCTTCCGGGCCCTGGCAGGAAGGGTGGGGCGGGAAGCGGACAACCTACGGACGCTGCTTCTCCAGGCATGGATCCGCGAGGCTTCGTGATCGACTGCGAGAGTACCATGGCCCCCGGTGCCGAGCCCTCCGTCGCTTCGGGCTACGGCCTCAGGTCGGGACGGTAGCCCGTCGCCACCCTCAGGAACCGCGAGATCTCCAGGATGTCCTTGCCCAAGAAGCGGATGCTGTGGCTGTCGGCGCGTTCCACGCCGGGAAGAAAGGCGAGCACCTCGGCGGGCAGGTAGTTCTTGAAGGAGAGTTCCAGGGTCACCGGATATTCCAGACGATAGGGCCTGAAGGTGTCACGGCGTGCCAGGGCGCGGGTCACGGCGGCGCCGATGCGCCGGTAGGATTCCTCGGGCATGACGGTGCGCGCCGAGTGAAACCCCAGGCTCCACTTGGTCACGGCTCCCTCCACGTCGCCCAGGAGCCCCCGGGCTTCCTCCACGATGGCATCATCCCCCGAGATCATGACCACCGGCACGCCGAAGTGGCCGGCGATGGCCGCATTGAGCCCCGCCTCCGGGTGCTCCACTCCGTTGAGCTTGAGACCCGTGAGGTTCGCGCTGGAGAGGGTGTGGGCGCGTACTCCGCGGGGGTTGGCGGTGCTCGCATGGTATCCGATGAAGATTACGGCGTCGAAGCTCTCGTCGATCCCCTCCATCATTCCCAGAGGACGGGGCCAGGAGCGAATGAGCTGGATGTCCTGAGGTAGAAGCTCCATGAGGAGGTTCTCCCCGTTGCCGTGGGAGTCACTTACCAGGATCTCGGTGACTCCGGCCCGGCGGGCGGCCTCGATGGCGGCGTTGACTTCCCGGGTCATGATCTCCCGGAACCTCTGGTATTCGAAGCCCGAGGGCCCGAGCTGATCCCCGGTCACCGTGCCCACCACCCCCTCCATGTCGGCGGAGATGTAGACGCGCAGTCCGGACTCGGCGGAGGCGACCTGGGCTCGAGCCGAGCCGGGGGACATCGCCAGGCAGGCGACGGTCCCCAGTGCGGCGAGGAGGCCCGTGGGCGCCCATCCTCCAATTTCCATACGACGCATCGTTTATCCTCCTTGAATGGGGATCTGGGATCTTCAGGTTGAAGCGTCTTCCTGCACCGCCCGCGCGCACCGCGCCACGATTTCGCCTGCGGGTAGGATCTCATGGATCCCCGCCACCGAGCGGCCGGCCTGCCAGTACTCGGTGGCGCCGGCGGGGTCGAGGGAGGCGCGCTTGAGCTGCCACGCCGACCGCAGGGCATAGAGGGCCCGCATGAGATGCTTGGTCTTTCGGCCCCTGAGCATGCGGCGGGCCAGGGGGCCGGCCTTGAGGCCCATGCGCTGGACGTAGGGAGTGTTGATGACGGCCACGGGAACGCCCGTGAGGCGCTCGGTGAGGACGATGTCGTCCTCGTCGACCTTCAGGATGGCTTCCTTGTAGGGTTGGGATGCCGTGCATTCCGGCGTAGCGATGAAGCGGGTGCCCATCTGTACACCGGCGTAGCCCAGACGCAATGCGTGGGCGAATTCTTCCGGAGTGCTGACGCCGCCGGCGCACACCACGGGAAGCCCCAGATCGGCCAGTTCGGCGATGAGGGTCTCTTCGTCCTGCGGGCCGGCGTGTCCCCCGGCCCGCCGATTCACGGCGATGAGGCCGTGGACTCCCGAGTCGAGGGCCTTCAGGGCCCACTTTCGCTCGGTGACGTCGTGATAGACCTTGCCTCCTGCCGCCGTGACCCGATCCACCACCCACCGGGGCTTTCCCAGGGAGGTGACGAAGAAGCGGACACCCTCTTCCAGAGCGATGTCCACCCACCGCTCCATACGGCGGTGGTAAGCCGCCGAAGAGGTCTCGATGAGGGCGTTCATCCCCACGGGACGACGTGTGAGTTTCCGGATGTAGCGAATTCCTTCGCGAAAGTCGTAGCCGTGTACGTAGGTGAGGGAGACGGGCTGAAGGATACCCAGGCCCCCAGCCTCGGATACGGCCGCGACGAGTTCAGGGTTGGAGCAGGGATACATGGCTCCACAGATGAGGGGTACCACGATGCCGGCATCGCGGGTGAGGGGTGTCTGGATCGTCATGGTTTGTGATCCAGGAGCCATCGCACGCGGATGCGGGCCACCTCATCCAGATCGGCGTCGCGGATGGCGCTCTCCACGACGTACTCCGTGGGCTCCTCCACCTCCGGAAGGGTGCAGCGGGCCTCGGCGGTGAGATGTCCCCGGGCCTTCTTCAGGTAGTCCACCTCCAGGTGGGTCACGATGCCCCTCACCCGGGAAGGGAGCCCCACCAGCAGCGCCAGTCCTGAGACGACCTCTCCCAGATTCACCAGGGCCACGGCGTGAACCGAGCCCAGGTGGTTTCGCACGCCTCTGCGCTCGCGGAGCACCGCCCTGCAGTATCCGGGCTCCAGCGCCACGATGGTGGCGCCCAGGGCGCCCGTATACGGTACCATGAGGCCCAAGAGGCGGCTGAACAGCCATGGGCCGCCTGGAATGGGCTGGAGCCGATTCCAGAGGCGCCGAAGACGCGCACCCTGGGCAGGATTGGACGGCACGGGCTGGACTCCGCGTCTGATGTGAACGCGCCGAAGGAAAGGCCGGGTCGCGAGTGGTACCCGCGGCGCGGAAAGGTGTATCTTCGGTGCCGGGCCCCGTCCCGGCAACTCCGGGGGCGGTTGACGCCGGATGGGGCCATGAAGACCAGAGGGCAGGCGGAGGCGCGGCGTGAACGCATGGATCATCCAGGCAATCGTGGGGGCCGGAGTGTGGGCCGTGGCCAACGCCGTATATGCGGATATGAAGTTGAACGGGCGGCACGGCATGCGGCGTTTTTTCGCATTCCTCCTCGGGATGCCCACCACGGTGGCGCTGTGCCTCGTTCTCCCTGAAGGCCGCCCCCGGGTGGTGCAGCCTCCCGCCGACGATGAAGCGGCCCTCCTGGAGGAAATCCGCAGGGCACGGGCCCTGGGCAGGGGAGGCCGCGAGAAGGGAACCGACGGAACGGAAGGGATGGATCCGGGGGCGTGACGCCGCCGTCACCTCGTCCGGGATCCCTGGGGAGCTTTCGTCCGGAGGTGGGGGACGTACGACGCCTCCTCGCCCTCGCCGCACCCGTGGCCCTGGTCCAGGTGGGGATGATGTTCATGGGGGCGGTGGACACGGTCATGGTGGGGAGGGTGTCGGCGGTGGACCTGGCGGCGGTGGCCCTGGGAAATCTCTACGTCTTCGGCGCCATCACCTTCGGCATGGGGACCCTGTTCTCCCTGGACCCGGTGATATCCCAGAGCGTGGGCGCCCGAGACGAGGCCGGGGTGGCCCTGGGCGTTCAGCGCGGGATGGTGATGAGCCTGGGACTCTTCATCCTTTCGGCGCTCCTCCTCTTTCCGGCGGGGCCCGTCCTCTCCTTCCTCCGTCAACCCGCTGATGTGGTGCCGGTGGCGGAGGGGTACGCCCTGGCGTCCATCCCGGGCGTCTTTCCCTTCTTCGCCTTCATCGTCCTGCGCCAGAGTCTGCAGGCCATGGGGCGGGTGGCACCCATCGTGATCACGGTCCTGGCCGCCAACGTCGTCAACGTCGTGCTGAACTGGATCCTCATCTTCGGCCACCTCGGCTTCCCCGCCATGGGTGCGGTGGGGTCGGGATGGGCCACCACGCTGGGCCGTTGGTTCATGGTGTTCGGTCTCCTGGGGCTTGCGTGGGGCGAGCTGCACCGATCCCTCTGGCCCCTACACTCCGGGGCGGGCCGCCTGCAGCCTCTCCTTCGTCTCCTGCGCCTCGGCGCGCCCATCGGATTCCAGCAGTTCCTGGAATTCGGCGTCTTCGGGGCCGCCGGGATGTTCATGGGATGGATGGGGACGGTGGCCATGGCCGCCCACCAGGTCGCCTTGAACATGGCCGCACTCACCTTCATGGTGCCGGTGGGCATCGCCCAGGCCGCGTCGGTCCTGGTCGGGCACGCCGTGGGGCGCGACGATCCTCCCGGGGCGAGACGGGCCGCCGGAGCCGGGCTCGTGGTGGGCGTCCTCTTCATGTCGGGAACCGCCGCTATGTTTCTCCTCTTTCCCGAGGGACTGGCTCGCCTGTATTCCGACGAGGGGGCCGTGGTGGTGTTGGCTGCTACGCTGGTGCCCATCGCAGGTGTATTTCAGGTCTTCGACGGGCTGCAGGTGGTGGGGTCGGGGGTCCTGCGGGGGGTGGGGGACACCCGCGTTCCCATGCTCATCAATCTTGTGGGGTTCTGGTTCATCGGGCTTCCCCTGAGCGGGTATCTCGGCTTCCTCGCCGGTGTAGGCCCGCAGGGGGTCTGGTGGGGACTCGCCGCCGGACTGGCGCTGGTGGCGGTACTCCTTCTGGCGAGGGTGCGTCATCATTTCGGCAGAGAGCTCCGCAGACTGGTCATCGACGAAGCCCCCGAAGCCGCGAGGCGAGGAGGGGATCATGAGCCGGGATGAGCCGCGAGAGGCCGGGCCCGCTCCGCGAAAGGAAAGGAAGAGCCCCGGGGGAATCGAGGCCGCCCCTCCCGTTCAGCGCCGCATTCAGGTGGAGCGGACAGCGCGGTACTGGCTCCTGGGCGCGGAGGGAAGCTCGGAGCCCACCGAAACCTGGGTGGTGCTCCACGGATACCGGCAGCTTGCACGCAGGTTCCTGTGGCGGTTCCAGGCCGTTGCGGTGCCGACGCGCCTCATCGTGGCTCCGGAAGGGCTGTCCCGATTCTACGTGGAGAGCGGGCTGGGCCGCCACGGGCCCGCCTCTCACGTCGGGGCCAGTTGGATGACGCGGGAAGAGCGGGATGCCGAGATTCGGGACTACGTCGCCTACCTCGACGCGGTCCTGGCGGACGTGGAGAAGGATCGCGCCTCTCTCGGCTCCATCACCATCCTCGGCTTCTCCCAGGGCGTGGCGACGGCGGCGCGGTGGGCGGTGCTGGGAAAGGTCCGGCCGGTGCGCCTTATCCTCTGGGGGGACACCCTCCCGCCCGACCTGGATCCGGACCGCGCGGCGGATCGCCTCTCCGGGGTGGAGATCCTCCGTGTGCGCGGCAGGGAGGACGGGGCGCTTGAACCGGATCGCATGGAGGAGGAAGAACGCGTTCTGACCCGGGCCGGCCTGCAGAGTCCCATCGTTTCCTACCCGGGCGGGCACGACATCCACCGGGCCACCCTGTTGGAGCTGGCCGGCGGAGGGCGCGCGTCGAGCGGCTAGGAGCCTGTCCGGGTCATGCAGGGAGCGGCACCACCCCTGCGCCCAACGCTATGACGTCCCCAACGCGGCCCACTGCATGACCCGGACAGGCTCCTAGGGGTGCAGTACCACGTAGGTCCCTTCCATGGAGCCGACCGGGTCGCCGACGTCGGTGGTGAGGGCTACGGATACGGAAATCCTGCCGCGGTTCCAACGCGCCACCGAGGCCAGGAAGCGGGACCACGCCTCCGGAGCCGGCGCCAGGGCCTCGGCCCGGAAATCGGTGTGCACCGGCGCCGTATAGCGGACGCGGCTCTCCTGGATCACGGTGCGGGCGTGGAGGCCCTCTTCCCGAAATCCCAGGTGAACCAGCGTCCATCCCGCGAGGATGCCCAAGGTGGCCAGGCTTCCCCCGAAGGCCGTGTCCCGGTGGTTCAGGTTCGGTTCCAGCGGCGCGTGCAGGAGGACACGACGGTGGGAAGCTTCCAGGACCTGCACCTGCATGGCCGCGGAAAGGGGGATGTGCTGATGAAGGTAGGCCTGAATCTCGTCACTGAAAGGCACGCAGGGTCAACTCCGGAGGTTGGGTTCAGAACTCGCCGACAAAAGAGATCTCAGGCTCGAGAGCGTATCCCGTGCGGAGGAGGACCGTCTCCCGCGCCAGGTCGATGAGGGCACGCACGTCGGCGGCGGTGGCGCCTCCCCGGTTCACGATGATGTTGGCGTGGCCCTCGAAGATGGCCGCCCCGCCGCGGGTCGTCCCCTTGAGCCCGCATTCGTCGATGAGGCGGCCGGCACCCATCCCCTCGATCTTCTTGAAGATGGATCCCGCCGAGGGGAGCCGCGCAAGATCCGGGTGGCGCGCCCGCCGCCATTCCAGATTCGCTTCCCACACCCGCCGCAGCTCCCCCTCGGGTTCCGGGTGCAGAGCGAAGGTGGCCGAGAGCACCACCAGCTCCCGGTGGTGGAGGATGCTCTCGTCGTACCCGAATGCGAAGAACGGAGCGTCGACATTCCGGCGGGTCCCGTCTTCCATGAGGAGTTCGGCCCCCTCCAGAACCTCGGCGATGAACACGGTGCGGTCGCGGGCGGGGGGTGGAGAGAGGAAGTGGAGGTTCTGCCACAGCGCGCCCCCCACCGAACTTGGGATTCCCACGAAGTGGTGGAGCCCGCCAAGTCCACGGGCGACGGTGGCCTCGATGAGGTCGGGATAGACCTCCACACCCGAGGATGCCCTCACGCGCTGACCCTCGAGGAACTCGACGCGGCGGGCCTCGTTGCGAACGACCAGGCCGCGCACCCCGCCATCCCCCACCAGGATGTTGGCGCCCCGGCCCAGAATGAAGTACGGAATCTCCATTTCCCGTGCCGCCGTCACCGCTGCCGCGAGTTCCTCCGGCGTGCGGGCCCGGAACAGCGCGTCGGCCGGACCCCCGATGCGAAAGGTGGTGAACGGGGCCAGGGGTACGCCGTACTGGAGGCGTCCGCGTCCCACGACGGCTTCGAGGCGCCCCAGCTTTTCTCCGTGATCAGCGGCCATGGTGGGGGAAAGGAGGCGTCGGAAAGGGGGATGGTCTCATGCGGTGCACACTTCGGGCACGGGATGAAAGAGGGCGGGATGCCGCCGCCGGCGCCAAGATACCCGAGACGGGAGGAGGAAACCACCCGGGGCTCCCCTGGCGGATTTCGCATGATGGCGTAGTGTGATGCATCCGGCTCCCAGGAAGAGAAGAAGGGAGGACGTCGTGCCCAAAGGGTCTCTGATTCCAGGATGGATGCGCCGCGGTGCGGGGACGGCCGCTGCGACATTGCTCATGCCGCCCGGTGCCGTCCTGTCGGCGCAGGAAACAACGTCACACCCGTCGGTGTGGGAATCGCCCATTCGTTACGAAATCTCCTTTCCCAACGCTGCCCACCACGAGGCGGAGGTCGTGGTCGTCTTCCCGGATCTCGAGCCGGGCCCCCTGGAAATCCGGATGAGTCGCACTTCGCCGGGGAGGTATGCCCTCCACGAGTTCGCCAAGAACGTCTACAATGTTCGTGCCAGCGGCCGGGGCGGGCGGCCCGTACGCGTCGTGCGGAGCGATCCCCACCAGGGGACGGTTGCCGACCACGGCGGCGAGGTGACCTTCACCTATACCCTCTTCGGAGACCGGGCCGACGGAACCTATGTGGGAATCGATGAGAGCCATGCCCACCTCAACGTGCCCGGCGCCTTCGCATGGGCGCGCGGCCTGGATGCCCGGCCCCGGGAACGCACGATCCACGTTCCCCCGGGGAGCGGGTGGAGGGAGGATCCCTGGCGGGCAGCCCGGCGTATGCGGCGGGTCTGGACCGGGGCGATGTCCTCACAGGGATGGATGGACGCGCGGTGCGGTCGGTGGGCGATGTACACCAGGTCTTGGAGACCCGGCGTCCCGGGGAGGAGATTCTGCTGGAGTGGGTGAGCCGCGGCCGGCGCCACGAGGCCGTGGTGACCCTCGCCGAAGATCCCGCCCTGACCATCCGGGCCGTGCCCGAAGCCGAGCTACCGGAGGCGGTGCGGCGCCAGCGAAGCGCATGGCGGGCGGGAGGGTAGCCCACCGGCGCAGTGTGTGAAGCTTTCCATGCGAGGAGGGAGGCATGAACGAGATGGATTCTACGCCGCGGGAGGAGGCCGGCCGTGAGGCGCCGACGAAGGTCCTTGGGCCCGCCTTCGCGGCGGTGATGGGCAGGGAGTTGGGTCGGGTGGAGGAAGAGGTGCGGGCCTTTTCCCGCGAGGAAGAGCTGTGGCATGTGCCCGCCGGGGTGCGGAACAGCGCCGGCACGCTTGCCCTCCACCTCGCCGGGAACCTGGAACACTTCGTGG
Organism: Gemmatimonadota bacterium; assembly: GCA_046756305.1. Classification (GTDB taxonomy): domain Bacteria; phylum Gemmatimonadota; class Gemmatimonadetes; order Longimicrobiales; family Gaopeijiaceae; genus JBHHWB01. Next base: position 55,096 of record JBHHWB010000002.1, on the reverse strand, counting down.
GTGCGGTGCTGGGGGGGACGGGGTACGTGCGGGACCGGGAGGAGGAATTCGGTGCCAGGGATCTTCCCGCGCACGAGGTGATCCGACGCATCCGCGCCTGTCGCGAGCGCGTCGTCGCCACGTTGGAAGGAATGGACGACGCATTCCTTCTGGCGCCATACCCGGGGCGCATGCCCCCATTCATGGCCCCCGGCGCCCCGGCGGCGGCCTTCCTCACCCACCTGACCTGGCACCTGGGCTGGCACCTGGGGCAGATGAACTACGTGCGGCGGATCACGGCGGGCGGGTAGGAGGCTGCGTTCACCCTTTCACGGTGCGCCCCCTCCCGTCAGGATCCGACCGCGTCGCTCTCTTCCGGCGCGACCACCGCAAGGGGAAGCTGCACGCGGCTCCAGCGGCCGTCGCGGGTGTCCACGCGCACCGACAGGATCCACGCGCCTGTCACCTCGAAGTGCATCGGGTCGGTGGAATAGCGCCCGGCGCCCACCCCCCGGGCTATATCCACCGCCAGGACCACTCCGTTCCGGGAGGCTTCCAGGGTGACGCGGTCGCCGTTTCTCGGAGACCAGTCCACCTCGGCCACGTCCACGTCGATGCGCGCGGAGGCGCCGACCCTTGGTGGGTCGGGGGACACGGTGACACGGATCTGGAGGTCGGCGTCACCCTCTCTGGCTTCTTCCCGGCACCCCGTCGCCGGGAGGACGAAGAGGAAAAGAACGAGCCCGAAGGCGGTGCCCTTCGCCGCCGGCGCGGCGAGGGGGTGAGGCGGGCGGCGGGAGCGGCGCCGGGTACCAGGAAGCGGAATAGGCATGGGGCGGGAAGATACGCGGATCCCGCCTTGATCCCAAGTGACGACTGGCGAAGAAGGGGCGACACCCACATTTTCGACTTTCGAGGGAAAGAAACACTTGTTTTTCCGCGTGGCGCGGGTGACGGCGCCACATTACCTTCTTAAGTCAGGAGAGGAGGGAGGCCGGCCGGACGGTTCGCGGGTTCCTCCCCATGTCGCGGTGTGCCCAGGCGAGGGAGTCTTTTTGCAACACAGGCCGATCAAGGTCCTGCTGGCCGAATCGGATGACACGTTCCTGGACGAACTCCGCCGGGGGCTGGGCGAGGTGCGCGGACCTGCCATCGAACTGGAGGGAGCGGGCGAACTCTCCGCAGCGCTGGCGCGCCTGTCGCGAGGCGGTGTGGATGCCGTCCTCCTCGATCTTGACCTTCCCGACAGCAAGGGGATGGTAACGTTCGAGCGCACGTTCGCCTTCGCCCCCGACGTACCCATCATCGTCCTGGCCGACGAAGCCGACGAGGACCTGGCTGTCAGCACGGTGCAGGGGGGTGCCCAGGACTACCTGGTGAAGGGCGAACTCCAGCCCCTCGTCCTGGCCCGGGCCATTCGCCACGCCATCGAGCGGCACCGCCTTCTGTCAGCGCTGCGCAGCCTCTCCCTCATCGATGATCTGACGGGGCTGTACAACCGGCGCGGCTTCGCCGACCTGGGGGACCAGTACCTCAAGCTGGCCCGCCGAACGGGTCGGGGCGTGACGCTGGTCTATCTGGACCTGGACCGCTTCAAGACCATCAACGATTCCCTGGGTCACCATGTCGGGGACCGGGCGCTCCTCAAGGTGGCGGAGATCCTGCGCGCGACGTTTCGCAGGTCGGACATCATCGCCCGTGTCGGCGGGGATGAGTTCGTGGTCCTCGCCCTGGAGGCGTCGGGAGAAAGCGCCGAGTTCCTCGTGGAGCGGCTGCGGGCGCGCTTCCAGGAAACCAACCAGATGAGTCGCGAGCCGTATCAACTTTCGGTGAGCATCGGGATGGCGCGCCACGACGGGGACACCCGCCTGCGCCTCGAGGACCTCCTGGCCCAGGCCGACTCCGCCATGTACGAAGAGAAGCGCAGCAAGCGCCGAGCCGTGTTGGGGATCTCATGAGCGACGCGGCCTCTTCCTCGCGGCATCCGGAAGCCCGGCCCCGGCAGCCCCTTTCGGTTCAGCACGAGGCGGTGCCCAAGGGAGCCGTGCACTGGATCGTCCGCGTGGCGGAGCGCGCCGGGCTCGAGGCGGAGAAACGACCCGACGTCGCCCCCGGTGTGCGTGCCGCAGACGCCTGGAGCGAGGTGACCAAGGCGTATGGCATGGGGGATCAACAGTTGGCGGAGATCGTGGCCGAGTACTTCCGCCTCAACCCCGCGGCCTTCGCCGAAGCCGACCCGAATGCGGCCCTCCTCATCCCGGAAACCATGGCGCGTAAGCACCATGTGTTCCCGCTGGCCGAGGACGACCGCCATTTCGTGGTGGCGACGTGCGATCCCACCGATGTGGAGGCGGAGCGGGCCTTGAGCTTCAGCACCGGACGGACGGTGGTCTTCGCCGTGGCGTCGCCGGGGACCATTCAGGAGGCCATCGACGAGCGGTTCAGTCCCGAGAAGGCGGTGGAGTCCCTCCTCGGCAGTCTGGAGGCCGAGAGCGAGGACGCGGTCAAGCTCGTGGAGGAGATGGGGCCGGAGGCCATCACGGAGGAGGACGCCGGCGCCACGCCGGTAGTGAAGCTGACCAACCTCATCATTCGGGACGGGATCAACGCTGGGGCCAGCGACATCCATGTCGAGCCGGGGCGGAAGATCGGGTCGGTGCGCTACCGTGTAGACGGCGTACTGCGCAAGCACATGGACCTCCCCATGGCGGCACTGAACCGGGTTATCTCCCGCATCAAGGTTCTGTCCCGCCTGGATATTGCGGATCGACTGCGGCCTCAGGACGGAAAGGCGAGGGTTCGGATCAAGAACCGGTCGTACGACCTGCGCGTATCCACCATTCCGGCCGGCGGGGCGGAGAAGTGCGTGATCCGGATCCTGGATTCCAGCGCGGCTCTGACTCTGGACGACCTGGGCATCCCCGAGCACGAGCTGGAGCGTCTTCGCCACCTCCTTACCCACCGTGACGGCGTCGTGGTGGTGACGGGACCCACCGGGTCGGGGAAGACCACGACCCTATACGGGGCGCTCCGGGAGTTGGCTGACGGCAAGGTCAACATCATGACGGTGGAGGATCCCATCGAATATGAGCTTCCCGGGATCACCCAGACCCAGGTGGAGACCAAGCAGGGGATGACGTTCGCCAAAGCGCTTCGCGCCATGCTGCGTCAGGACCCGGACGTGATCCTGGTGGGAGAGATCCGCGACAAGGAGACGGCGGTCACGGCGGCGCAGGCCGCCATGACAGGCCACCTGGTGCTGGCCACCGTGCACGCCAATGACGCGGTGAGCGCCATCACCCGCCTCGCCGACATGGGCCTTCAGTACAGTACCATCGCCCAGACGCTGCGCGGGGCCATCGCCCAGCGCCTCCTGCGTCGGGTCTGCTCCGCCTGCGCCGAGCCGGTGCGGGGTCAGCTCACACCCGACGAGCGGCGGCTCACGGAGCGGCACGGCATCGAACCCGTCGTGCGGGCCGTGGGCTGCCCCGAGTGCGGTTTTACCGGCTACCGGGGACGCCTCCCCGTCAACGAAGTGCTGGTGGTGGGCCCGCGTTTCCAACAGGCCATCGAGCAGAGGAAGGGATGGGCCACGCTGAACCGCGTGGCCATCCAGGGCGGGATGCGGACGCTCCACGAGGTGGGACTCCAGTGGGTCAAGGAAGGAAAGACCACGCTGGTGGAGGTGGAGCGGGTCCTGGGACAGGTGCTGGAAGAAGAGGAGGCGGTCACGGAGGTCGGTCCTCCCAGGATCCTCATCATCGACGACGATCCCGAGGCCCGCCTTCTCATGCGCACCCTCCTGGAACAGGACGGAGCCGAGGTGGAGGAGACGGAAGACGGGTACCAGGGCCTGGAACGCCTTCAGTCGGGGACGGAATACAGCCTGGTCATCCTGGATCTCCAGATGCCGGGTCTTTCCGGCCAGGAGGTTCTGGACCAGATTCGCGGCACGGTCGCCACGGCCGCTCTACCCGTCCTCATCCGAACCGGCACGGGTTCGGACAAGATCGAAGCCGAACTCCTGGAGGCGGGCGCCGACGACTACGTAGAGAAATCCGTGGATTCGGAACGCTTCCTGGCGCGGGTGCACGCCGTCCTGCGAAGGGCCATTCTCTGAGGGAATAGGGTGGCGCCCCCACCCTGGCCGCCAGCGGGCGCCGCCGCCGCGCCCCGTCGTTTTTCCACGGTCTCCGGAGGGTCGGCGGGCGTCGGGGTGCCGTGGGCCTGCGATTGACACCGTTCCTGCCCGGAGACAGCTTTACGGGCTGTGTTTTTCGGCCCTCCGGGGCTTCTTTCTCCGAAACGCGCGAGAACATGTTCAAGACCCTCAGAGGCCGGCTCATCACCACCTTCGTCATTGTGGTGATCTCCGGCTGGCAGCTTTACTCCCACGGCCTGAAGTACGGCCTCGACCTTCAGGGCGGGATGCACCTCGTTCTCGAGGTCGCCGATCCCGACGGAACGCTCACGTCCGAGGCCAAGTCGGACATGATCGATCGCGCCGAGCGGATCATCCGTACGCGCATCGACGAGCTGGGGGTCGAAGAGCCCCTCATCCAGAAGGTGGGCAATGACCGCCTCATCGTGGAGCTGGCGGGGATTTCCGACGAGGACCGGGCCAAGGGAATCATCAACCGGGCCGCCTTCCTGGAGTGGAAGCTGGTTCTGCCCACGTCCGACGTGGAGGCCGCGCTTCCGCGCATCGACCGGGCCATTGTCGCTACGTTGGGGGTGGATTCCATCCGGGCCCTGGGGCGGGACGTATCCACGCCCGGCGCCGGTTCGGGGCAGGACATCGAGAAGCTCCTCTTCGGCGGGGACACGGCCTCCGACTCCCTCTCCCAATCTCGGCCCGACTCGGCGGCCAATGCCGAGGCGGGGGAGAATGCGCTGCGGCCCTTCTCCTCCCTCCTCAATTTCGGCGACGTGGAAGGGACCTTCCTGGTGGCCCTTGAGGACGTTCCCCTGGTGGACATGTTCCTCGCCATGCCCGAGGTGCAGCGCGCGCTGCCCCGGGGACAGGTGCTCCAGTGGGGCTCGGAGGTCATCGGGCGGGGTGCGCGCAACTACAAGCGTCTCTATGTCCTGGAAGAGGAGCCCTTCCTCACGGGAGAGTTCCTCGAGAACGCGCTGGCCCAGCGGGACCCCCAGTTCAACCAGCCGCTGGTCCAGTTCGAGTTGAACCGGGCGGGCGGCCGCATGTTCCAGCGCTTCAGCGGCCAGCACGTAGGGGACTACCTGGCCATCGTCCTGGACGGAGAGGTGATGAGCGCCCCCGTGATCCGGGACCGCATCGGTGCCCGCGGCCAGATCGAGATGGGGGCCGGCACCCCCCTGGAAGAGGCCCGGGATCTGGCGCTGGTGCTGCGCGCCGGCGCTCTACCCGCCAAGCTCAACATCATCGAGGAGCGTACGGTGGGTCCCTCCCTGGGGCAGGATTCCATCGAGCAGGGTGAGGTGGCCGGAATCGTCGGCCTCCTTCTGGTCCTGGTCGTCATGATTGGGTACTACCGCATGGCGGGTGTCATCGCCGTGGGCGCTCTTGCCGTCTACACCATCCTGGTCCTGGGCGGTCTGGCCGGGCTCAACGCAACGCTGACCGTTCCGGGAATCGCGGGACTTATCCTCTCCATCGGGATGGCGGTGGACGCCAACGTCCTCATCTTCGAACGCATCCGGGAGGAGCTCGCCGCAGGTAGAGCTACCCGTACCGCGGTGGATGAAGGTTTCGCCCACGCGCTCAGCGCCATCGTGGACGCCAACATCACCACCCTCATTACGGCCCTCATCCTCTTCCAGTTCGGAACGGGGCCGGTGCGCGGCTTTGCCGTCACCCTTTCCATCGGTATCGTGGCTTCATTCTTCTCCGCCATCTTTGTGACCCGCACCTTCTTCCTGGTCTACCTCCGGGGCAAGAAGGCGTCGGATCCCATCAGCATCTGACCGTCCATGAGACTCTTTGCCAACGCGCGTTACCGCTTCATCGAAAGTCGGAAGAAGGCCTACGTTTTTTCGGCCGTCATGCTTCTGGTGGGGATCGGAGCCATGATCTTCAACATCGTGACGACCGGGTCGTGGCTGGCCTACGGCGTGGACTTCACCGGCGGATCGCTGGTGGAGGTGCGCTTCCACCAGGACGTGACGGCCGGAGAGATCCGCTCCGCCCTGGGCGGCGCCGACGCTCCGCCCATCACGCGCTTCGGACAGGAGCGGGATTTCGTGATCCGGGCCCCCCTTTCGGAGGACGCCTCCATTGATGACGTGGCGGCGGCGCTGGAGGCTCAGCTTTCCGACGCTTTCGGACCCGAGGCCTTCGAGGTCCTGCGCACCGAGCTGGTGGGGGCGAAAGTGGGAAGTGAGCTCCAGGAGAAGGCGGCCCTGGCCATCCTCTTCTCCTTCCTGCTCACGCTGCTCTACATCGCCATCCGTTTCGAGTTGCGCTTCGGGCTGGCGGCCATCGCGGCGACCTTCCACGACATGATCATCACCCTGGGCTTTCTCGCGCTGTTCCGCGTGGAGATTTCGCTTCCCACCGTGGCAGCCATCCTGACGATCCTGGGATACTCGTTGAACGACACCATCATCGTCTTCGACCGCATCCGGGAGAATCTGCACAAGAAGGGAGCCCGCAAGCGGGATCCCATCGAGCTGCTCAACGCCTCCATCAATGAGACGCTTCCGCGCACCATCCTCACCTCCGGGACGACGCTGGCGGTGCTTACGGCGCTTCTCCTCCTGGGGGGAGCGGTGCTGCGGGACTTCACCATCGTGCTCATCCTGGGAATCGTCATCGGGACGTACTCCTCCATCTTCGTGGCCTCTCCGGCCCTCCTGGAGATTCAGGAGCGCTGGGGGCTGGGGAAGACGGACAGGAAGAAAAAGAAACCAAAGCCGAAACCCGCCACGGTGTGAACCAGGCAATCGAACTCTTCGACAGCCACTGTCACCTGACCGACGCCGCCTTCCGGGACGACCGGGAGGCGGTGTTTCGCAGGGCGAAGGAGGCCGGCGTAACCCGCATGGTGAGCATCGCCTCCAATGTGGACGACGCCCGAGCCGCCCTCGATCTGGCCCGAAGCCGGGAGGGCCTGTGGGCCACGGCGGGCGTGCACCCTCACGAAGCGGGCTCCGCCGGCGCCGACGCCATGGCGGACGTCCGGGAGCTGGCCGCCTCGGAGGAGGTCGTGGCCCTGGGAGAGACGGGACTCGACTACCACTACGACCACGCCCCGCGCGCGGTGCAGCGGAGACTCTTTGACGCCCATCTGGCCCTGGGGGCCGAGTTGGACCTCCCGGTGGTGGTGCATTCCCGCGAAGCCGACGCCGACATCGCCTCCGCCATCGGTAGCGCGCCCGAGGGCACCCTGGGCGTGCTGCACTGCTTTACCGGGGGAGAAGCGGCCTTCGCGGCGGCCATGGACCGGGGATGGTATGTTTCTTTCTCGGGCATCGCTTCCTTCCGAAGCTTCGGCGCCGTAGAGCTCCTCCGCCGGGTTCCTCCGAACCGCCTCCTGGTGGAAACGGACAGCCCCTACCTGGCTCCCGTCCCTTTCCGGGGGAAGCGTAACGAGCCGGCTCATGTGAAGGAGGTCGCCCGCGCCGTCGCCGGGCATCTGGGCGCCGAGTTGGAGACCGTTGCCCGCCAGACCACCGAGAACGCGCGGAGATTCTACCGGATCCGGGACTGATACCTGATGGCGCGACGCATCCATATCCTGCCCGACGCAGTGGCCAATCAGATTGCCGCCGGCGAGGTCGTGGAACGTCCGGCCTCGGCGGTCAAGGAGTTGGTGGAAAACGCACTGGACGCCGGTGCCCATCGCATCGAGGTGGGTGTGGAGCGCGGCGGCCGCCGGCGGATCCGCGTGGTGGACGACGGGTGGGGGATGAGTCGCGAGGACGCCCTTCTGGCTCTGGACCGCCACGCCACAAGCAAGATCAGCCACGCCGACGAGCTCAAGGCCATCCGCACCTTCGGCTTTCGCGGAGAAGCCCTGCCCTCCATTGGGGCGGTCTCCCGCCTGGTCCTGGAGACCCGGGACGAGGACGACGAGGTGGGCACCCGGGTCACCGTCCACGGAGGGGGCATCGTTTCCGTGGAAGACCTTCCCCGGCAGCGGGGAACGACGGTGGAGGTACGCAATCTTTTTTACAACGCCCCGGCCCGGGCCAAATTCCTCAAATCGGTGTCGGCCGAGACGCGAGCCGTGAGTGAGGCCGTAACGGCGCTGGCGCTGGCCAATCCGCATGTGTCCTTCCGCCTCACCTCCGACGGGCGGGTGCTTCTGGATCTTCCGCCGGCGAAGGACGTGGCCGCCCGACTTGCGGCGGTATGGCCGGGAGAGGAGGTGGGCACCCTTCTGGCGCTGGCGGGAGAAGGGGAGGGCTTTACGCTTCGGGGCCTGGTGCAGCGTCCCGACGCGGCCCGGCGGGGTTTTCGCCGTGCCCACCTTTTCGTGAACGGCCGGCCCATCCGCGCCCCCCGCATCATGAGAGCGGCGGAACGGGGCTACCGGACGACCATTCCCCAGGGCGCCCGTCCCTGGATCTTCCTGTACCTGGAGGTGCCGGCGGGCGCGGTAGACGTCAATGTGCATCCCGCCAAGGCGGAGGTGCGCTTCCGGGACGAGGCCGCCGTGGAGCGCTTCGTGGAGGAGGCTGTGCGGGCGGCCCTCCAGGGCGAGGAGAGCGCGGCCACCTTCGAGGTGCGCACCGAGCCGGTGCCGCTCCTCGTCCGGGAGGAGAGGCCGTCCGGGGCGGGCGCGTCGGTGGGTGAGGCAGGGGAGGCGGGAGAGGCGGCCGCGCGCCGGAAGCCGGCATCGCGGGAGGGGAACGGGGGCGGGACGCCGGAAGGTGCCGAGCAGATGGCCTTCTTCGCCTCGGTGCCCGCCCTCCAAGAGGCGGGGGTCGGGCGGGCCGCAGACGGAGAGCGAATTGGGGAGGAGGCCGGGGGAGACGCGGCCGGTGCAGGGGCCGCCGGGGAGGAAGGCGGCGAGATGGAGGGACTTTCTGCCGGAGGGCGCCCCCGCCTCTGGCAGGCGCTGCGCACCTACATTCTCGCCGAAACGCGGGACGGACTCCTCATCGTGGATCAGCACTCGGCCCACGAGCGGGTGCTCTTCCAGCGCCTCATGGACGCGTTCGAGGCGGGAGGCCAGGAGAGCCAGCGGCTCCTCTTCCCCCTGACGCTGCGTCTGAGCCGCGCCGAGTACGACGTGGTGGAGGAGCTCTCCGGACTCTTCCGCCGGGCGGGCTTTGAGGTGGAAGGATTCGGGGGCGATACGGTCATCGTCCACGCCGTGCCTGCGCCCCATCCCTACTTCGACGCCGAGCGGGCCTTTCGGGAGATGGTCCACGATCTGGCCACGGGCTCGGAGCTCTCGCGTGCGGCCCGCAATCAGCACGAGCGCATCGCAGCCGTCTTCGCCTGCAAGAGCGCCATCAAGGCGGGCCAGGTCCTGAGTCAGGAGGAGATGCAGCAGCTCTTCGACGAACTCTTCGCCACCGAGCTTCCCCATCACGACGTGCACGGCCGCCCCACCATCATCCGCCTGCCGGCGCGGGAGCTCGAACGCAGGTTCGAGCGTTCCGGCACGGGAATCTGAAGAGGACGGCCCCGTGCCCTCGGCACGCTTCCTCGCCATCACCGGCCCGACGGCGTCGGGAAAGACGGCCCTCTCCCTGGAGGTGGCCCGGCGCCTGGGGGGTGAGATCATCTCCATGGATTCGCGGCAGGTCTATACGGGAATGGACATCGGAACCGACAAGGTGTCCCGCGAGGAGCGGGAAGCCATCCCCCACTTCGGTGTGGATCTGGTGGATCCCTCCCAGCGGTACTCGGCCGGTCGCTTCGCCCGCGACGCCCGGCGCTGGATGGTTGAGATCGAAGGGAGGGGCCGGGTGCCCCTTCTGGTGGGAGGAACCGGCTTCTTCCTCAAGGCGCTGCTGGAGCCCATCTTCGCCGAGCCCGAGATGGATCCCGGGCGACGGGAGGCGCTGCGCGGCTGGCTCCGAGGCCGGGAGGCGGCGGAACTGGCCCGCTGGGTGAGGGCCCTGGATCCGGAGCGGGCGCCTGTCGCCGTCGAAGGGGGACGCCAGCGCATGAGCCGCACCCTGGAGGTAGCGCTCCTCACGGGACGCCCCCTGTCGTGGTGGCACCGTCACGCTCCGCCTGACGGGCCGCCCCTTCCCGGCGTGGTCGTCACCCTCACCCTTCCCAGGGAGGAAATGGACCGCCGCATCGACGCGCGGGTGGAGCGCATGGTGGAACGTGGGCTCGTGCGGGAGGTACGGAATCTCCTCGAGGCCGGATTCACGCCGGACGACCCGGGGATGAGCGGGACCGGGTATCGAGAGATGGTGCCCTACATCGAAGGTGACTGCACCCTGGAGGAGGCGGTGGAGGAGATTCGCAGGAATACCCGGCGTTACGCCCGGAGGCAGCTCACCTGGTTCCGGAACCAGCTCCCCGAAGACGCCGTGGAAGTCCCCGCCACCGTGCCGCTGCAGGAGCAGGTGGCGCGTACCCTGGCGGCGTGGGAGACCCGCCCATGAAGATCGGACTCACCTGCTATCCCACTTACGGAGGGTCGGGGGCGGTGGCCACCGAGCTGGGCATCCAGCTCGCCGCCCGAGGCCACGAAATCCATTTCGTATCGTATGCCCAGCCTTTTCGCCTCGGTCATTTTCGGGAGCGGGTCTTCTTCCATGAGGTGGAGATGGAAGACTACCCCCTTTTCGAACATCCTCCGTATGCCCTCGCCCTTTCCGTGGCCATCCACGACGCCGCCCGCCGCGAGGAACTGGACCTCATGCACGTCCACTACGCCATTCCCCACGCCACGTCGGCGTGGATCGCGCGTCAGATGCTGGAAGGGGAACGAGAGCTGCCCATCGTCACCACGCTGCACGGCACCGACATCACCCTGACGGGGCTGCATCCCTCCTTCCACGCCATCACCCGCTTCTCCATTCTCAGGTCCCAGGGGATCACTGCCGTTTCCCGCTTTCTCAAGGAAGAAACGGTGCGGGACTTTTCCGTTCCGGAGGAGCGCATCGAGGTCATCCCCAACTTCATCGACACCGAGGTGTGGCGTCCCGGCCGGGAGCCCTGTCACCGGGCGGCGCTGGCGCCGGGCGGCGAAAAGATCGTTATGCACGTCTCCAATTTCCGTCCGGTGAAGCGGGTGGACCGGGTGGTGGAGATCTTCGCCGGAATCGCCGAGAAGGTTCCGGCGCGCCTCGTTATGATCGGCGACGGCCCCGAGCGTCCCCGGGCCGCCGAACGGGCCGACGCCCTCAACGTCTCGGACCGGGTCCTCTTTCTGGGAAAGCACGCTTCGGTGGACGAGCTCCTGGCCTGCGCCGACCTGGTCCTTCTTCCGTCCGAAAGCGAATCCTTTGGGCTCTCGGCCCTGGAGGCCATGGCGTGCGGTGCCCCGGTTGTAGCTTCGCGGACGGGGGGCATTCCCGAAGTCGTCGTCCACGGGGAGACGGGTCTCCTCTTTCCCCCCGACGACATGCATGGCATGGCGGAGGCGGGAATCGAGATCCTTCGGGATCCCGTCCTTCACGCCCGCTTTTCCGAAGCCGGCAGACGGCGGGCTGAAGAGTATTTCTCCGCCGCGGCGCTGGTGTCACGATATGAGGCGTATTACGAGCGGGTTCTCCGGGGGGAGGCGGGGGCGTGAATCCCTGGGAGGCCGCTGCGCTGGGGTTCATCCAGGGCGCCACCGAGTTCCTCCCCGTTTCCAGTTCCGGCCACCTGGTGGTGGCGCAGGAGGTCCTCGGCATTCACGTGCACGGAGTTCTCTTCGAGGTGACGGTCCATGTGGCGACCCTCCTTTCGGTGCTCATCGTTTATCGCCGGCGCATCGTCGAACTCCTCCGGGGAATGGCGGCGGGGGAAGCGCAGGCCTGGCGATACGCCGCCTTCCTGGTCCTGGCCACCATCCCCGCAGGCGTGGTGGGTATCTTCTGGAAGGACGCCGTGGAGGCCCTCTTCGAGAGCGCCGTTGCGCCGGGAATCGCCCTCCTGGTCACGGGGACGTTCCTGTGGACGGCGCGCTGGGCCATGGCCCGCTCCCGGGATGCGTCTCCCGCGGCCGGATCCGCCCTGGCCATGGGGGTGGCCCAGGCCTTTGCCCTCATCCCCGGCCTCTCCCGCTCGGGATCCACGGTGGTCACGGGCCTCTGGATGGGCGTGGATGCCCGCGAGGCGGCGGCGTTCTCCTTCCTCATGGCGGTGCCGGCCATCGCCGGGGCGGCGGTCCTTCAGATCCCCGAACTGGGCGCCGCCGCCGGTCCGGGCTGGATTCCCCTCCTTGTGGGTGGGGTGGTGGCGGCGGTTACGGGGGTATTGGCCATTCGATTCTTCGTGGAGATGCTGGACCGGCGGGCCTTTCACCTCTTCGCCCCGTACTGCTGGGTCGTGGGCGGCGGGTACCTCCTGTGGCTGGCGATCCGCTGACCCATTGGGAAGGCGAGCCCGTAGCCGTGTGGCGGCGGGTGTGGCGCGTCCCCGGCGTCGAAGCGTACGCCCGGGTAACGTCGTCCAACGACGTGGCCTCCCTGCGCGCCCAGGAAGGCGCCGAGCCCTATACGGTGATCCTTGCCGAGGAACAGCTCGAGGGACGGGGAAGGGAGGGGCGGGCGTGGCACTCCCCGCCCGACACGGGGATCTGGATGTCCGTTCTCCTTCCGTCGTCTTCCCCGCCGCCGCTGCACCTTCCCCTCCTGGTGGGGGTCGGGGTGGCGCGGGCCCTGGAGGATGCGGTTCCCGGGCTCGTGACGAGGGTGGAGTGGCCCAACGACCTCACGCTGGGGGGAAGAAAGGTGGCGGGGATCCTCTGCGAGGCGGGTCACGGTGCCGTGATCGCGGGAGTCGGGATCAACGTTCGGCGGCTGCCCCACGGGATCGCTGGCGCCGTGGCGCGGGAGGCCACCTCCCTGGAGGAGGAATCCGGCGGGGCCGTCTCCAGGCCCGCCGTGGTGGGGGCGGTCCTTCGAGAGCTGAAATCCTTGGTGGGCTCGGGTCCGGGCCGCGAACTCGCCCCGGGAATATGGGAGGAGCTGAAAGAACGGGACGCCCTCTTTGGCAGAGGGGTGGTGAGCAGCCGCCACGGAAAGGGGACGGCCCGAGGGATCGCGCCCGACGGCGCCCTCCTTCTGGAGACGGCTCCCGGCCATGTGGAGCGGGTGATCGCGGGGAGCGTGCGTCCCCTGTAGACTCATAAAGTAGATTCGGCGACGGCTTCGGCCGGACCCGTAAAGCCGAGAAGATGGACATTACCGTCCGGGAGGCGGATATGCAGCTAGTCGTGGACGTAGGAAACACCGAGTCGGTGGTGGGGGTGGTGCGCGGCGACCGCGACCTCATCGCCCACTGGCGCGTCAGCTCCACGGTGCCCCGCACCGTGGACGAGATGACGGTGCTTCTGGAGGCCCTCCTGCGGCGCGCCACCTCCGACCGCAAAGCGCTGACAGGCGGAGTTATCGGTTCGGTGGTGCCCTCCACCACCTATGTCTGGATGGACGCGGTGGAGCGCCTGGTACACGGCCCGGTGGTGAGTGTGGGCCCCGATTCGGACCTCCCCATCGTGCTGGACGTGGAGGAGCCCCTCACCGTAGGCGCCGACCGCATCGTCAACACCCTGGCGGCCCGGGAGCTCTTCGCCCGGGATACGGTGGCGGTGGATCTGGGCACCGCCACCACGTATGACTGCATCACGGCCGAAGGAGTTTTCCTGGGCGGGGTCATCGCGCCCGGCCTGTCGGCGGGGCTGGACTGGCTGGCAGCGCGCACCGCCAAGCTTCCTCGGGTGGAGTTCGCCCCTCCCGCACGGGTGGTGGGGCGCCGCACCGAGGCGTGCATCCAGAGCGGCGTCTTCTATTCGGTGGTAGACGGGGTGGACGGGGTGGTGCGCCGCATCAAGGAGGAGTGGGAAAGACCCGACGCGCTGGTGGTGGCCACGGGCGGCTACTCCAAGCTCCTCGGGCCGCACCTGTCCACGGTGGACCGGGTGGAGCCCTTCCTGACCCTTCTGGGACTGGCCATGGCCGGGCGGCACCTGGCGGGGTCGTAGGGGCGGGTGTCGTCGCCGGCCTCCCGAATGGCTACATTGACCAGGCGTATTCAGTTCGAACCCGGAGTGTTTCCAGCATGACCTTGTCCCCGGTTTTTCGCTCGCCGGCCGCCGTGCAGCTTCTCAAGGATCAGGGGATGTGGCGGCGTCTCGCGCCGGACATGGAGGCTCAGGCCGACGCGGTGCGGATGATCTACGCCGACCTGCGCCAGATCATCGGGCCCCAGTTCCTCGCTCCGGAGCCCCACGTGCCGGGGGCGAGTGAGGTGGAAACCCCCGAGGCCCTCCACTTTCTGCAGGAATACTTCTTTCTGATCCTCTTCCGCGCCATTTTCGGCACGTTGGGGGTGTCCCAGGAGCGGCTGCGGCTCTACACCGAGCTGAATTTCTGCATCAAGGGGACCATCACCGCGGCGGACAACCTCTTCGACGACCAGGACAAGAGCCTTCTTCCTCTGGCCGACACCTCGGGTCCCCGTTTTCGCGCCATCCTTCAGCTCATGTGCTTCGAGCGGCTTTCCCGTCGCACGCTGGAGCGGGCGGAGCACGTCCACGTGGTGAACGGGGCGCAGCGCGACGCCATCCTGCGCGGTCTTCTGGACCGCATGGCCTCCATCGGGCTCCTGGAAGGCTCGGAGGAGGGTGGAGTGGACGACATCCCCGAGCCCGGCGAGATGGTGGAGCGGGTCCACCGCGTGCGGGGCGGCGCTCTGTTCGCCCTTGCCTTCGTAGCTCCCTCGGTCCTGGAGGGCGAGGGGCCGCGCGCGGAAATGTTGGAAAGGGCGGAGGAAGCCATCTCCCGCCTGGGGACCGCGTTCCAGATCGTGGACGACCTCACCGATTTCGAGTTCGACCTGGGGCGGCGCAGCCACAACCTCCTGGTGAGCCGCATCCACCATCACGGCGCCCCGGAGGAACGGGAGCTCCTGGCGCGTCTCCGGGAGGGAGGCGAGGCCGGTGAGGGGGTGGTGGAGCGGGGCTTCGCCGCCTCGGCTCGGGCCGTTCTGGAGATGGCCTACGCCGAAGCTGAAGCGTCCTTTGGCGCCCTGGAGGAGCTGGGGTTCTGGGTGCGCCCGGAAATGGCCCGGGAGGTGGTGCACGCCATCGTGGGTCTGGACGGCGTGGCGCGCATGGAGTCCCTCACCTCCACCGGCTGAGGGCGGGCCCGGGGCATCGGCGCATTCCCGGGAAAAGCCGCGTCCCCCGCGGGATTTCGCTCCCGGCGACCCTTGACATTTCCCCCGGATCTGAGAGATTTGCGAGGTTGTTAGCACTCACCTACGGAGAGTGCTAACGAAGGAGTCTGTGGATCTCAATCACATGTCAGCCTTTTTCACAGGAGGAAGGCCTGATGGGCACGAAGGTCGCAACAAAGATTCAGCCTCTGGCGGACCGCGTGGTGGTCAAGCCCCTCGAGGAAGCCGAGCAGATGCGTGGCGGGCTGTACATCCCGGATACCGCCAAGGAGAAGCCCTCCCAGGGCGAGATCGTCGCCGTGGGTCCGGGAAAGCTCTCCGACGACGGGACCCGCCTGGAGATGGATGTGAAGGTCGGGGACCGGGTCCTCTACGGAAAGTACGCCGGAACGGACGTGACGCTGGATGGCGAGGAGTACCTCATCCTGCGCGAGTCCGACGTCCTGGCCGTGATCAACTGAACAGCGCATTCGCCGAATAGAAGGAGATACGAGTTATGGCAGCCAAGGAGCTCGATTTCGACATTGAGGCGCGTGCGCGTCTCAAGAGCGGTGTCGACAAGCTCGCCCAGGCGGTGAAGGTCACCCTGGGCCCCAAAGGCCGGAACGTGGTTCTGGACCGAAAGTTCGGCTCTCCCACCGTGACCAAGGACGGCGTGTCCGTGGCCAAGGAGGTGGAGCTCGAGGATCCCGTGGAGAACATGGGCGCCCAGATGGTGAAGGAAGTGGCCACCAAGACCTCCGACGTGGCGGGTGACGGTACCACCACCGCCACCGTGTTGGCCCAGGCCATCTTCGCCGAGGGCCTCAAGAATGTCACCGCCGGCACCAACCCCATGGGCATCCGCCGGGGCATCGACAAGGGGGTCGAGGTCGTGGTGGAGAAGCTCAAGGAGTTCTCCCTGGAGACCAAAGGGAAGAAGGAGATCGCCCAGGTCGGCGCCATCAGCGCCAACAACAACCCGGAGATCGGTGATCTCATCGCCGACGCCATGGAGAAGGTCGGCAAGGACGGCGTCATCACCGTGGAGGAGGCCCGCGGCCTCGAGACCACCCTGGAGACGGTGGAAGGGATGCAGTTCGACCGCGGATACCTCTCGCCGTACTTCGTCACCGATCCCGAGCGGATGGAGGCGGTCCTCGAGGATCCCATGATCCTCATCCACGACAAGAAGATCTCCTCCATGAAGGATCTCCTTCCCATCCTGGAGAAGGTCGCCCAGATGGGTAAGCCCCTCCTGATCATCGCCGAGGACGTGGAGGGCGAGGCCCTGGCCACCCTGGTGGTGAACAAGCTGCGTGGCACCCTGAAGGTGGCCGCGGTCAAGGCGCCGGGCTTCGGCGACCGCCGCAAGGCCATGCTGCAGGACATCGCTATCCTCACCGGCGGTCAGGTCATCTCCGAGGAGGTGGGCTTCAAGCTGGAGAACACCGTGGTGGGCGACCTCGGCACCGCCAAGCGGGTCGTCATTGACAAGGACGACACCACCATCATCGACGGCGCCGGTGACCCGGAGAAGATCAAGGGCCGCATCGAGGAGATTCGCGTCGCCATCGAGAAGAGCACCTCGGACTACGACCGTGAGAAGCTCCAGGAGCGTCTCGCCAAGCTGGCCGGCGGCGTCGCCGTCATCAACGTGGGTGCGGCCACCGAGACCGAGATGAAGGAGAAGAAGGCTCTGGTCGAGGACGCGCTCCACGCCACCCGCGCCGCGGTGGAAGAGGGCATCGTTCCCGGCGGCGGCGTGGCGCTGCTGCGGTCCCAGGCCGCCCTGGACGACCTCGCCCTCGACCGTGAGGATGAGCAGATCGGCGTTCAGATTCTTCGCCGGGCGCTGGAGCACCCCATCCGGCAGATCGCGGCCAACGCGGGCGCCGAGGGAAGCATCGTGGTGGAGAAGGTGCGGGCCGAGGAGAACGTCAACTTCGGCTACAACGCCCAGACCGAGACCTACGAGGACATGGTCAAGGCGGGGGTCATCGACCCGACCAAGGTGGTTCGTTCGGCCCTGCAGAATGCCGGCTCCATCGCCGGACTCCTCCTCACGACGGAAGCCGTCGTGGTGGAGAAGCCCGAAGAGGAGAAGGCGCCGGCCATGCCCGGCGGCGGCGGAATGGGCGGGATGTACTGATCGTCCCGCCGCCTCGAACCCACGGTTCGAGCCGCAGCAGGAAAGGGAAGAGCCCGGTCGCTTCGGCGGCCGGGCTCTTCCCTTTGCAGGGCCGGGTGCGCCCGGGGCCGTCCTCCGCGCTCCGGATCTCCGGCGGCGACACGGGTCCGGGCCCCGGGCGGGTGGTGGACAGGGGGCCCTGCGCCCCCCGAAGTTGGTGCGATTACCCACCGAAGAGGAGGCGGAGCCATGAGGGAAAGGAAGGCGGGACATATAGAGGCGCGGCGTGGGCGCTTCGGCCTGCAGGAGGATGGGCGGGGGTGGGGCGGACGGGTGTGGGGCTTGGCCTTGGCCGCGCTCCTGGCGGCGGGTGCGAATGCCGCGGCCCAGCAGGAAAGGGCGTCCTCCACGGTGCTGGTGGCCTACTACTCGCGCACCGGCAGCACCGAAGCCATGGCCCGGGCCGCCGCCGACGGCGCGGCAGAGGTGGAGGGCGTCGTGGTGCGCCTGGAGCGCATGGAGGACGTCACCCCCGAGGACGTGGAGGGAGCCGGAGGGATCATTCTGGCCGCTCCCACCCACTGGGCCAACCTGCCGGCGGAGGCGACGGCCCTCCTCAACCGGCTTCCCTTCCTGGACGGAAAACCTGCCGGTGTCGTCTCCACGGGGGGCAATCCCGGGGGCGGGAACGAGCACGTCCTTTTTTCTCTCATGGGCGGAATCCTGAATCACGGCGGAATGATCCTGGGACCGGTGTACGAGCGCCCCGACGGAAGCCGCTTCGGCACGCTGGGCGCATCGGCCGTCACCGGTCCCGCCGATCCGGGCGTCAGCGATTTCGAAAGGGACATGGCCCGCCGCCTCGGGCGTCGCGTCGGCCGGGCGGCGGGCGGGGCCGGCTGCCCCCGGCCCCATTGACCTCCTCCGTACGAGCACCCATCGTTTCACCTCGGTAGAAAGAGACGAAGGTCGAATGCCGAGGGCGGGGCCGGGGCCGCGCCTTTTTTTCGTGAACACCGTACACCGCCGGCGGGACCCGTCCCGCCGGGCGCATAAACCGCGCTGAAACCCATGCCCAAAGAGCTGATCCAGATCACCCTTCCCAACAGGGATGCGCTGCAGCTTCCCGCCGGATCCACCGCCGGAGACGTGGCCGCCGCCATCGGACCCGGGCTGGCCAAGGCGGCGCTCGCCGCCGTGGTGAACGGGGAAACGGTGGATCTCATGACTCCCATCGAGGAGGATGCCGAAGTCCGCATCCTCACCGAGAACGATCCCGAGGCCATTCCCGTTCTGCGCCACTCGGCGGCCCACGTCCTGGCCACCGCGGTGCGGGAACTCCACCCTGCCGCCGGCATCGGATTCGGCCCGGCCATCGACGAGGGCTTCTATTACGACTTCGAGGTGGAGGAGCCCTTCACGCCCGAGGATCTGGAGGCCTTCGAGAGAAAGATCCGGGAGATCATCGAGGCCGACTACCCCTTCGAGCGGCGCAGGGTCACGAAGGAGGAGGCGCGGGAGCTCTTCGCCGACGACCCCCTCAAGCTGGAGCGCCTGGAGGAGTTCGACGACGACGAAGTCATCACCGTCTACCGCGACGGCCCCTTCCTGGATCTCTGCCGCGGCCCCCACGTGCCCAGCACCGGGCGGGTGAAGAACGTGAAACTCCTGTCCGCGGCGGGGGCCTACTGGCGGGGGGACGAGCACCGGCAGATGCTTCAGCGCATCTACGGGACGGCCTTTCCCCGCAAGAAGGATCTGAAGGCCTACCTCCACCGCCTGGAGGAAGCCAAGCGACGCGATCACCGCGTACTGGGCAAGGAGCTGGACCTCTTCAGCATTCACGAAGAGGTGGGGCAGGGGCTCGTGCTCTGGCACCCCCGGGGCGGGATCATCCGCCACACGGTGGAGGAGTTCCTCAAACAAACGCTGCTGGAGCACGGGTACGAAATCGTCTATACACCCCACATCGCCAACGAGGAGCTGTACAGGATCAGCGGGCACCTGGACGTATTCGAGGAGAACATGTTCCCGCCCATGGAGGACGAGGGGACGCGCTTCCGCCTCAAGCCCATGAACTGCCCGCACCACTTCATGATCTTCAAGACCCAGACGCGGTCCTATCGGGACCTCCCCCTGCGCTTCAGCGAACTGGGGACGTGTTACCGCTACGAGCGCTCCGGGACGCTCCACGGGATGCTCAGGGTGCGCTCCTTCACTCAGGATGATGCCCACATCTTTGTGCGCCCCGATCAGATCGGGGCCGAGTACGACCGCCTCCTGGACCTTACCGACTATCTCCTGCGCATCTTCGGATACACCTACCGCGTCGCCCTCTCCACCCGGCCCGAGAAGGCCATCGGGGATCCGGCGGTGTACGACGCGGCCACGGAGCAGTTGGCGCAGGTGCTCCGGGATCGTGGACAGGAATACGAACTCGACGAAGGAGGGGGCGCCTTTTACGGTCCCAAGGTGGACGTCCTCCTGGTGGACGCCCTGGGCCGGGAGTGGCAGGGCCCCACCTTCCAGCTCGACTTCCTCATGCCGGAGCGCTTCGGGTTGGAGTACATCGGCCAGGACAATGCGCCCCACAAGGCGGTGGTCATCCACCGCACCCTCCTGGGCTCCATGGAGCGCTTCATCGGGGGACTGGTGGAGCACTACGCCGGCGCCTTCCCCACCTGGCTGGCGCCGGAGCAGGTGCGGGTGCTTCCCATTTCGGAGCAGTGGGAGGAGAGCGCCCGGGCCCTTCTGGCGGACCTGAAGCTGGCGGGGGTGCGGGCCACCCTGGAAGCCCGGGAGACGCTGGGACGGCGCATCCGCGAGGCGGAAAAGCTCAAGATCCCCTACATGGCGGTGGTGGGGGAGCGGGAGGCCCGGGACGGAACGGCGGCTGTCCGCCGCCGTGGCGCCGGAAAGAAACAGGAGGTCATGGACCGGGAAGCCTTCGTGGCCCACGTGGTGAAGGAGATCGACGAAAAACGTCTTTCCGACTCGGGCGACGCCCCCGGGACGGACCCTGCCGCGTGAGACCCAGTGGAGTGAGATCCCGTCCAGGGACGCCGTAGGGGATCCCGTTGCGCGCGGAGGCCTCTCGGGCCCGGGCCGTTGACCCGGAGGGCCCGATTCTCCATCTTTTTCGTTCCCTAATTCGGGGAGACAGAACAGAAGTGGACCGGCCAACCCATCGGTCCCACCTTCAAGGGCGCCGACAGGCCTGCCGCGGCAGGTCGCGGATGCAGCTCTCCGAGGGTCGCAGGCATCTGCGGGCGCGCCCCGCGGATCCACGGTTGCGGCCCGGACGTGCATCCGGGCCTTTCTTGTAGGAGAACGGTGGGGGGGCTGGATGCCTGCGGCTGCGGGTGAATGGCCGAGGCGGGTTCCAGCGAGGCACTCAGAGGAGGTAGACACATCAGCGAGAAAAGGGTCCGCGTCAACGAGCAGATCCGCATCAGCCCCGTTCGCCTGATTCAGGACGACGGAGAGCAGATCGGCATCGTTTCCATCGACGAGGCGCGGGAGCGTGCGGCAGAGCGGGGCATGGATCTGGTGGAGGTCGCGCCCGAAGCCCGGCCGCCCGTGGTCAAGATGATGGACTACGGGAAGTACAAGTACGAGCAGGCACGTGCTGCCCGGGAAGCCAGGAAGAAGCAGCACACGATCCAGGTCAAGGAAGTGAAGTTCCGGCCCGGCATCGAAGAACACGATTACGAATTCAAGACGCGGCACGCCCGCCGCTTCCTGGAGGAAGGGAACAAGGTCAAGCTGACCATGATGTTCCGGGGCCGGCAGGTCACCCACCCCGAGCTGGGGCTGGAGGTTCTGGCGCGGGTCACGGAAGACCTCCAGGACGTGGGCAAGGTGGAGTCGCAGCCCAACTTTGAAGGCAGGGTCATGTCCATGGTGTTGGCCCCGCTGAAAACGCAGTAGAGAAGAACAATGCCCAAGATGAAGACACATAGGGGCGCCGCGAAGCGCCTCAAGAAGACCGGGACGGGGCGTCTGCGCCGCAACAAGGCGTACAAGAGCCACATCCTGACCAAGAAGACCACCAAGCGGAAGCGCCGCCTTCGCAAGCCCCATCTCGTCTCCGCAAGCGACGAGAAGCGACTGAAGCGCATGCTCCCCTACGGCGCCTGAGGAGGGTTCTGATATGCCTCGAGTCACATCCGCGCCGGCGCGGAACAAGCGCAAGAAGAAGATCTTCAAGGCCGCCAAGGGGTACTTCGGCGGTCGCAAGAACCTCTACCGCACCGCCAAGGATGCAGTGGAGAAGGGGTGGGAGCACGCCTATCGCGACCGGAAGAAGAAGAAGCGGAACTTCCGGCGGCTCTGGATCGCGCGCATCAACGCCGCGACCCGGGAGCACGGGCTCTCCTATTCGCGATTTATGAACGGCCTCAAGGAGGCCGGCGTCGAGCTCGACCGGAAGGCCATGGCCGATCTCGCCGTTCGCTCTCCCGAGGCCTTCGCGGAGCTCGTAGAGAAGGCGAAAGAGGCTCTGGCGGCCAAGGCCGGCTGACCTCCCTCACGCCAGGAAGAAAAAGGGGCTCCGCGGCTTTCGGCTGCGGAGCCCCTCTCGTTCCCCCGATCTTCAAAGGAACATGGGCAGGGAAGAGAGCATGAGTGATGTAAATCCCGTTGACGCGCTCAAGGCGCTGGAAGCCGAAGCGCTCCAAGCCATCCGGGAGGCCGGTGGACCCGAGGATCTGGAGGCGGTGCGCATCACCTATCTGGGGCGGAAGGACGGCCGCATCTCCGCCATCCTCAGGGGTCTGGGATCCCTTCCGCCGGAGGAGCGTCCCCCCGTGGGACAGGAAGCCAACCGGGTGAAGGGGGTGGTGCAGGCCGCGCTGGAGGCCCGGGAGGCCGAGCTCGCATCGGGAGAAGGGGAAGGGGATGGGGAGGACCTCACCCTTCCCGCCCGCCACGTCTGGAAAGGCGCCCTGCATCCGGTGACGCAGGTCGTGGACGACATCTGGCAGATCTTCCGCGACCTGGGCTTTACCCGCGCTCGGGGGCCCGAGGCCGATACCGAATGGTACAATTTCGAGGCCCTCAACACGCCGCTGGACCATCCGGCGGCCGACGAGCAGGACACCCTGTACCTGGTGGACTCGGTGCTGCTGCGCAGCCACACCTCGCCGGTGCAGATGCGCACCATGGAGCAGTACGAACCGCCCATCCGCATCCTCGCCCCGGGATGGGTGTACCGGCGCGACACCTATGACGCCACCCACACGCCGGCCTTCCTCCAGATCGAGGGCCTCGTCGTGGATGAGGGCGTCACCTTCGTGGATTTCAAGGCGACCCTGGCCGAGTTCGCGCGCAGGTTCTGGGGACCGGGCACCCAGGTGCGCTTCCGGCCCTCCTTCTTTCCCTTCACCGAGCCCAGCGCCGAGGTGGACGTGAAACGGGTCATCACCCGCCCCGACGGCACCACCTTCGAAACGGACTGGATCGAGATCATGGGCGCCGGGATGGTGGATCCCAACGTACTGGAGAATGCGGGCTACGACGCCGAGCGCTTCACGGGCTTCGCCTTCGGAATGGGACCGGGGCGCATCGCCATGCTCAAGTACGGCGTCACCGACCTGCGCACCTTCTTCGACAACGACGTTCGCTTTCTGGCACAGTTCGCATCATGAACGTTTCCTATCGCTGGCTTCGAGACATGGTGGAGGGGCTGGAGCTGAGCCCCGAGGAAGTGGCGGAGCACCTGGCGCTCAGGGGCGCGCCGGTGGAGTCCATCTCCTCGCCCGCCGAGGGACTGAGGGACGTCGTGGTGGGCAAGGTCCTCAGGAGTGAGCGCCACCCCAACGCCGATCGCCTCTCCCTCTGCACGGTGGAGGCGGGTGGGGCCGAACACCAGGTGGTGTGCGGAGCGCCCAATGTGAAGGCGGGCGCCTACTATCCCTTCGCCCCGGTGGGCGCGGTGCTTCCCGGAAAGATCAAGATCAAGAAGGCGAAGATCCGCGGGGTGCGCTCCGAGGGCATGCTCTGTTCCGAGCGTGAGCTGGGCCTGGGGGTGGATCATGAAGGCATCATGGAGCTGGAGGGGGTGTTCGAGGCCGGCACACCGCTGGTGGAGGCGCTGGGGCTCGACGACGTGACGCTGGACGTGGAAATCACCGCCAACCGGGGGGACCTCCTGAGTCACCTGGGCATCGCCCGGGAACTGGCCTCGGAAGGGAGCGGCAGAGTGCGCCTCCCCGAGATTCCCGGCGATCCCGGGGTGGAGCTCACCTGGAAGCAGGGGGATCCCGAGGTGAGCGAGGGGGACGTGACCATTCGCATCGAGGACACCGAGCTGTGTCCCCGCTATCTGGGCGCCGTGATCCGGGGTGTGAAGGTGGGTCCTTCCCCCCGGTGGCTTCAGGACCGCCTGCGCGGTGCGGGGGCGCGTTCCATCAACAATGTGGTGGATGCCACCAACTACGTGATGCTGGAACTGGGCCAGCCCCTCCATGCCTTCGATCTGCGGCGTCTGGCCGAGGGGACCATCGTGGTACGAAGGGCCCGGGCTGCCGAGACCTCCTTCACGACGCTGGACGGCGAGGAGCGCCGCCTGACCCCCGACATGCTCATGATCTGCGACGCCCGGGAGCCCGTGGCCATTGCCGGCGTCATGGGCGGATTGGACTCGGAGGTGGACCAGAACACCACCGACGTCCTTCTGGAATGTGCCCTCTTCAAGCCGTCCTCCATCCGCAGCACGCGCCGGACGCTCAACATGTCCACCGACGCTTCCTACCGCTTCGAGCGGGGCGTGGATCCGGAGGGCATGAGGCGGGCCGTGGAGCGGGCCGTGGCCCTCATCCTCGCCGTCGCGGGCGGGGAGGTGGCGGGACCCGTTCTGGCCGCCTGCCACGCCGAGTACGAGGCGCCCCGGGTGGGGCTGCGTCTGGCCCGGGTGGAACAGGTCCTGGGCGTTCCCTTCCAAGCCGAGACGGTGAAGGACCTCCTGGCGCCCCTGGGCTTCCAGGCCACCGAGACCGGTGGGGAGAAAATGGAGGTACGCATCCCCGGCTTTCGCAGCTACGACGTGACCCGGGAGATCGATCTCATCGAGGAGATCGCCCGCACCTACGGGTATGACCGTTTCCCCGTGGAGTTCGGCGCGTACCGGCCGGGAACCGTTCCCGACCATCCCCTTTTCGGCCTTGAGGACGACATACGCCGAGGGCTGGTCCGCCTGGGGCTCATGGAGTCCCAGACGCCTGCCTTCGTGCCCGAGGGGGAGGGCGAGGTGGAGGTCTCCAATCCTCTCAATACCCGAGAGCCCTTCGTGCGTCGCGTGCTCGTCCCCTCCCTCCTGCGCCGGGTGGAGTACAACTTCGCCCGGGGCAACCGGGACGTGCGCCTTTTCGAGATGGGCACCTCCTTTCGCCGGACGGAGGCGGGCGCCCCGCCCGCCGAGGAGACCCACCTGGCGCTTGCCCTGACCGGGCGACGCACGCCTCCCCACTGGTCCGAGGAGGAGCGCGGCCTCGACGTCTGGGACGCCAAGGGGATCATGGAGGAGGCGGTGCGCCTGGCCTACAGGGGACGCGCCAACCTGGTGCCCCGCGCTACTCTGACGCGAGGGGAAAGCGCGGCGTCCTCGGGAGAAGAGGAGGGGGGAGGAGGTGAGGTTCCCCCCTGGCTCGATCCCGCCCTTGCCTTCGCCGTGGTGGCGGAGGACGGCGCCGTGGTAGGGTACGGCGGCGGGGTGCGCGCCGACGCCGTGGACGCTCCGGCCTGGTCCGATCCCGTGTGGGGGCTCGAGTTGACCCTGCCCGCAGCGGTGCCGCCCCGGGCCGAGCCGGTCTACCATCCCCTGCCTCAGTATCCCGCAGTGGAGCGGGATCTGGCGCTCCTTGTGCCGGACCGCGTCCCCGCCGAGGCCGTAGCGGACGTGGTCCGGCGACGGGGCGGCGTGCTCCTGGAGTCCGTGGAGATCTTCGACCTGTACCGTGGGGAGGCGGTGCCCCCCGGGGTGCGCTCCATCGCCTACCGCTTGCGCTTCCGGGCTCCGGAGCGAACCCTGAAGGACAGGGAAGTGGATCGGGCGGTGTCGAAGATCCTTGGCAGGCTCAAGGAGGAGTTGGGTGTCGAGCAGCGAGGCTAACCAGGAACAGCCGGATCGGGAAGCATTTCAGGAATTGGAAGCGGCCCTGGACCGCGCCCTGGGGCTCCTCGAATCCCTGGCCAAAGAGGCGCAGGAAGCCCAGGAGCGGAATCAGGAACTGGAAGAGCTCGTCCGCCGCTTCACGGGGGATGAAGCGGAAGCGGGCCGTCTCCTTTCTCGCCTCCACACCCTGGAGGAGGAACACGCCGACCTCCTGGGCAGATTGGAGGCCGGACGCGCCGGCGTGGATCGCATTCTCAAGAGGATCCGTTTCCTGGAGGAGCACACATGAACGAACAGCGTGCCTCGGTTACGGTTCGCATCGCCGGAGAAGAGCACACCATTCGAGCCAACGCGGCCCCCGAATATACCCGGCG
The DNA here is from genome assembly GCA_046756305.1 of Gemmatimonadota bacterium. GTDB lineage: Bacteria > Gemmatimonadota > Gemmatimonadetes > Longimicrobiales > Gaopeijiaceae > JBHHWB01. Next base: position 29,237 of record JBHHWB010000002.1, on the reverse strand, counting down.
TTGTGCGCAGCTCGTGGACGAGCGCATCCACGAAATCCGTACGAAGAGCGGGCTCCTGGAAACGCACAAAGCGGCGATTCTCGCGGCGCTTTCCCTTGCCGATGAGCTCTTTCAGGCCCAGGAGGAGGCGCGCAAGCTTCGTCTGGAGGCGGCGTCCCGGGCGCGGAACCTTTCGGCCCGTATCCAGGACGCCCTGGGCAGGGTAGAAGCGGCGCCTGAAGAGGCCGAATAGCTCCGGGCTCCGCCGTTTCCGGCGATCCCGAGGCCTTTTTGCGATCCCCCGGCCGACGGTGCGCCCGACCCGTACCCGGGTGGGATTTTGCTTGCGTTCCCCGGCGCCCCATCTCTATTGTCTCTGAACTAAAGCGCGCGCCGGGGCCTTCCGCCCCGGGCGCCCCCATCGTGCATACCGGCCCTGAAACGGGGCCGTATCTGGAGTCGATACATGAATTCCCCGCTGGTAATGGCGCTGGCGGCGGCGATTGTCGGTGTGGTTGTGGGCGTGTTCGGCGGATACTTCGTTGCACGGAGCCGTGAACGCGCGCGCCGCGAGCTTGAGCGAAAAGAGGGCAGGGATGAGGCATCCCGCATCCTGACCCGCGCCCGTGAAGAGGCGGAGAACCTGCGCCGGGCCGGTGAGCTGGAGGGCCGGGAGCTGGCCCTGCGCCTCCGCGAGACGTGGGAGGAGGAGGAGGCCCGCCGCCGCGACGAGCTGGAGCGCACCGAGCGCCGTCTGGAGGAGCGGGCCGAGAAGCTCGACCGCACCTTCGACCGCCTGAGCGCCCGGGAAAGCGAGGTCGAGGAGCGGATCCAGAGCCTGGATGCCGACCGGCGCACTCTGGAGGCCGAATCGGAGCGGGTCCGCGCCCAGTCCGAGGAAGGCCGCCGCCGCCTGGAAGAGCTGGCGGGAATCAGCGCCGAAGAGGCGGTGCAGCGTCTCAAGGACGAACTTTCCGACCGGGCCCACGCCGAGGCCGCCAACACCCTGCGCGAGATCAAGGAGCAGGCGCAGAGGGAGGCGGAGCGCGAGGCCCGCAAGATCATCGCCCTTTCCATTCAGCGGCTCGCCGCCGACCAGACGGCGGAGACCACGGTATCGGTGGTGCAGCTTCCTTCTGATGAGATGAAGGGGCGCATCATCGGGCGAGAGGGCCGCAACATCCGCGCCTTCGAACAGGCCACCGGCGTGGATGTGATCATCGACGACACCCCCGAGGCGGTAGTGCTGTCGGCGTTCGACCCCGTGCGCCGGGAGGTGGCCCGTCTGGCGCTGGAGCGCCTGGTGGAGGACGGGCGCATCCATCCCGGGCGCATCGAGGAGATGGTGGAGAAGGCCGCCGCGGAGGTGGAGGAGGGGATGGTCCAGGCCGCAGAGGAGGTCCTCTACGAGCTGGGCATCCACGACATGCATCCCGAACTGGTGAAGACGCTGGGGCGCCTCCGCTTCCGCACCTCCTACGGCCAGAATCAGCTCCAGCATTCCAAGGAGGTGGCCCTCCTGGCGGGGAACATGGCCGCCGAGATGGGGCTGGACGTCCAGGGTGTCAAGCGGGCGGGCATTCTCCACGACGTGGGCAAGGGGATGACCCACGAACACGAAGGGACCCACGTGGAGCTGGGGTACCGTCTCTGCAAGAAGCACAACGAGTCGGAGCTGGTCCTCAACGCCATCCGGGCGCACCATGACGAGGAACCCCACTACTTCGCCGAGACCTTCCTCGTCACCGCCGCCGACGCCATCAGCGGATCCCGGCCCGGGGCGCGGCGGGAGATGTTCGAAGGGTACGTGAAGCGCCTGGAGAAGCTGGAGGAGATCGCCATGGAGCAGCCCGGCGTGGAGCGCTGTTTCGCCATTCAAGCCGGCCGGGAGCTTCGGGTGATGGTGCAGGCGGAGAAGGTGAGCGACAGCGACATGGCGCAGATCTCCGAGACGGTGGCGCGCCGCATCGAGAGCGAGCTCCAGTACCCGGGGCAGATCAAGATCGTGGTGATCCGGGAAACCCGGGCCGTGGACTTCGCCCGCTAAGGCTCCCCTCTACGCCTCGGACGCTCCTTCGCTTTAGATTCCCCCCGCCCGGGGGAGGTGCCCCCGGGATCGCAGCGGAGGGGAGAGGACAGCACGCGTCATGAGCGCACAGATCATATCCGGGCGGGAGATCTCCGCCGCCATCCGGGAGGAGCTGAAGGAGCGGGTCGCCCGTCTCCGGGAGGACCGGGGCGTCAGGCCCGGGCTCGCAACAGTTCTGGTGGGCGCCGATCCCGCATCGGAGATGTACGTAGGAATGAAGAACCGGGCCGCCGAGGCGTTGGGAATCGCGTCGCGCCAGATCACACTTCCCGCGGACACATCCGAGGACGACCTCCTGGCGTTGGTCGGGGAACTCAACGCCGACAAGGAGATCCATGGCATCCTGGTGCAGCTTCCTCTGCCGGATCACATCGACGAGGCCCGCATCATCGAGGCGCTGGATCCGGCCAAGGACGTGGACGGGTTCCACCCCACGAACGCCGGACGGCTCGTGACCGGGTCGGGAACCTTCTTCGCGCCGTGCACTCCCGCCGGCGTCATTGAGATGCTCATGCGCTCGGGCCACGACCCTGAGGGCAAGCACGTCGTGGTGCTGGGAAGATCCAACATCGTGGGCCAGCCTCTGGCAAACCTCCTCCTGCGCAAGGCCCCGGGCGGGAACGCCACCGTGACGGTGTGCCACTCCCGCACCCCGGACCTGGGCGCCGTAACCCGTACCGCGGAGATCCTGGTGGTGGCCATCGGCCGCCCTGAGATGATCACCGCCGATATGGTCTCTCCGGGAACGGTGGTCATCGACGTGGGAACCCATCGCGTAGACGATCCCGACAGCGAGAAGGGCTACCGCGTGTGCGGCGACGTGCTCTTCGACGAGGTCAGGGAGGTCGCCGCCGCCATCTCGCCCAGCCCCGGGGGAGTGGGCCCCATGACCATCACCATGCTTCTCTCCAACACGGTGGAGGCGGCCGCCCGGGCGGCGGAGGACTGATCCTGGAGGGCTACGGAGGAAAAGTGGCTGCGGGCGGCCCGCGCGACCCGGCTCCGCCCGGGGGACCGGAGATCTGGAGTGTTTCCCAGGTCAATCGGGCGGTGCGCTCCCTCCTGGAATCCACCGTGGATCCCCTCTGGGTTTCGGGGGAGATCGGCTCGTGGACGCGCGCCCGCTCGGGGCATTGCTACTTCACCCTCAAGGACGACCGGGCCCAACTCCGCTGCGTCATGTGGAGTCGTCTGGCCCGAGCCCTTCCCACCGATCCCCAGGTGGGGATGCAGGTGCGGGTCCACGGGGCCCTCACCCTCTACGAAGCCCGTGGCGAGTTCCAGATGTCGGCGGACCGGCTGGAGGCGGAGGGCGCCGAAGGCCTATGGCGCCTCGCCTTCGAAAAGCTGCGTGCGAAGCTGGAGGCCGAGGGCCTCCTGGAGGCGGAACGCAAGCGCCCCATTCCCCGCTTTCCCGCCACGGTGGGCGTGGTCACGTCGCCCACGGGAGCTGCGCTGCGGGACATCCTGCACGTTCTGGAGCGCCGCGCTCCCTGGGTGCGGGTGGTCCTTGCCGGGTCCCGCGTCCAGGGCGAAGGCAGTGCCAAGGAGATTGCCGCCGCGTTGGAGAGGCTGGGGCGGTCGGGCCTGTGCGACGTCATCATCGTGGGGCGGGGCGGGGGATCCCTGGAGGACCTATGGGCCTTCAACGAGGAGCCCGTGGCCCGGGCCGTCGCGGCGTCGCCGGTGCCGGTGGTGTCGGCGGTGGGCCACGAGGTGGACGTGACGATTGCGGATCTGGTGGCCGACCTGCGGGCGCCCACCCCTTCGGCGGCCGCGGAGGTGGTGGCGCCGGACGTGGCGGAGGTCGTGGAGACGCTGCGCGGAATGCGGCGTCGCCTCGGCGCCGGCCTGCAGAACCTGGCCGAGCACCGGCGTATGCGCCTTCAGAGACTCCGGGACGGGATGCTCCGGGTGCTCGAGCGGCGCCTGAGCCCTTTGCGCCAGGCCCTGGACCTCTCCTCCCACCGATTGGAAGCGGCCATGCGCCGCGGACTGGAGCGGCGGCGGGACCGGGTGCGGCGCATGGCCGCGCAGCTCCATGCTCTGTCTCCGCTTGCCGTTCTGGAGCGAGGTTTCGCGGTGACCCACACGCCGGACGGCGAAATCATCATGAGCGCGGCGGAGCTGCCGGAGGGGATGCGCTTTCATCTCACCCTTCGGGATGGTACCGTTGCCGCGGAATCGCTGGGGCCGGTTGAACCCGACAGGGAGTCCGAGGAGGAATCATGAGTGAGGAACGAGGGGAGACTCTTTCCCTGGAGGACCGCCTGCGCAGGCTCGAGGAGATCCTGGCAGGCCTTGAATCCGACGAGGTCCCCCTGGAGAAGGCCCTGGAGCTCTTCCAGGAGGGGATTGGCCACCTGCGGGCTGCCGAGGATGTCCTCTCGGCCACGGAACTGCGCGTGGAAGAGCTCCTGGCCGACGGGACCCCCGTCTCCCTGGAGGGGGACGGGGAAGGCTCATGAGTCTGGCGTTCAGCCTGGAGGACTACCTTCAGGAGCGGCGGGAGGGTGTGGAGAGGGCTCTGGAGCGGGCCGTGGCCGAGCTGGAGAGTCGCGTCCCCGAACCGGTTCTGGTGGCGGTGCGGCACGGGGTTCTTTCGGGAGGGAAGAGGCTGCGTCCCATTTTCTGCGTCGCGGCCTACGAGGCGTGCGGCGGCACCCTGTCCCGGAGCCTCTTCGACCTGGCGGCATCGCTGGAGCTGATCCACGCCTATTCCCTCATGCACGACGATCTTCCCTGCATGGACGATGCGGATCTGCGCAGGGGACGCCCCTCCACCCATGCCGCCATGGGGGAGGACGTGACCATGGTGGCGGGGGCGCTCCTCATCCCGGCTGCGGCGCGTCGGGCGCGGGAAGCCGGGCTGGAGTTGGAGCTGACGGGGGCCGAAGCGTCGGAGGTGGCCGGCGTCCTCATGCGGGCCGCTGGGGCCGGGGGCATGGTGGGAGGACAGTGGCTCGACCTGGAAGGGGAGGGGCGTCTTCTCACCGAGATCGAGCTGGACGAGCTCCACCGCCACAAGACCGGGGCACTCCTGGTGGCCTCCCTGCAGATGGGCGCTCTCGCCGCCGGCGCCGACGCCATGGCCTTCGAGTCCCTCACCCGCTACGGGAGCGCCGTGGGCCTGGCCTTTCAGGTGGCCGACGATATCCTGGACGCCACGTCCGACGCCGAGACGCTGGGCAAGGAGCCCAGCGACGCAGTGTTGGACAAATCCACCTATGTGACGCTCCACGGCCTGGAGGAAGCGCGGGTACGAGCCCGCGCCCTGGTGGACGACGCCAAACAGGCTCTCGAAGAGGGAGGGACCTACGCACCGGCGCTGCAGGCTCTGGCCGACTTTGTCGTCGGCCGGGAGCGGTGAGCCCTCTGCGGAGGTCCGCGGCGCGAGGCGAGGGCGGGTGGAGACCCGGAGTGCGAAGGAGGAGCGCCGCGGTCCGGGGTGTTCACCGGGGCCCGGGAGGGTATCTTTAATCTTTCGGAGAGGTTGCATGCACTTCTCCGACCGCGTGGAAAGATCCCATCAGGAACTGATTTCGTGTCTTTTCTGGAACAGATTCACTCCCCGGCCGACCTCCGGCGCCTTTCCAAAGAGGACCTGGAGCAGGTAGTACGCGAGGCCCGGGAGCGGCACATCGACGTAGTTTCCCGCAAGGGAGGGCATTTCGGCGCTACCCTGGGCGTGGCGGAGTTGACCGTGGCTCTCCACTACGTCTTCGACACGCCCCGGGACCAGATCGTGTGGGACACGGGACACCAGGCCTACATCCACAAGATTCTCACCGGACGCAACGACCTTCTCCCGACCATCCGCAGCAAGGGAGGGTTGGCGCCCTTCTGCCGCCGGGACGAGTCGGAGTACGACGCCTTCGGCGCCGGACATGCGGCCACGTCCATCTCCGCCGCCTGGGGAATGGCGGTGGGGAGGGATCTGAAGGGGGAGGATTTCAAGGTCGCCGCCATCATCGGAGACGGCGCCATGGGGTGCGGGCTTGCGTACGAAGCCCTGAACAACGCCGGGCACACCGACCGGGACTTCATCGTCATCCTCAACGACAATGACATGTCCATCGCTCCGGCGGTGGGCGCCATGAACAAGTACCTCACCGGCATGATCACCAACCCGGCCTACAACCGGGTCCGGGATCTGGTGAAGGAGGTTCTGCAACGGGCGCCTTCCTCCATCGGTGGGGTCATGGAAGAAGCCGCCGGCCGCCTGGAGGAGAGCGTCAAGCACATCCTCACCCCGGGGCTCATCTTCGAGGAGCTGGGGTTCCGCTACATCGGGCCGGTGGACGGCCACGACGTGGACCGCCTGGTGGAAACGCTGGAACGGGTGCGATCCCTCCACGGCCCGATTCTGGTCCATGTCCTGACCCAGAAGGGGAAAGGGTTCAGCCCCGCCGAGGACGACCCCTGGACCTGGCACGCCGCCGGCCCTTTCGACAAGGTCACGGGGAAGGGCACGAAGAAAGGCGGCGGCCGCCCACGCTATCAGAAGGTTTTCGGCAAGGGTTTGGTGGAGTTGGCCGACGCCGACGAGCGCATCGTGACCATCACTGCGGCCATGCCCGACGGCACGAGCACCGACCTGTTCCAGCAGGCGCACCCGGACCGTTACTTCGATGTGGGGATCGCCGAAGGGCACGGCGTCACCTTCGCCGCCGGACTCGCCACCCAGGGCATCCGTCCGGTGGTGGCCATCTACTCCACCTTCCTGCAGCGGGCCTTCGACAACATCGTCCACGATGTGGCTCTGCAGGATCTGCAGGTGGTGTTCGGAATGGACCGGGCGGGCATCGCCGGTGAGGACGGGCCGACGCACCATGGGGCGTTCGACATTGCGTATATGCTGGCAATCCCCGGCATGAAAGTGATGGCACCCAGGAACGGGACCGAAATGCTGGCGCTCCTGCGCCTGGCCACCCGCTCGGACGAACCGGGACCGTGGAGCCTGCGCTGGCCCCGGGACACGGTGCCCGACGACGTCCCGCCTCTGCCCGAGATCCCCGACGTGGAGCCCTTCACCTGGGAGATCCTGCGCAACGGTGGGGACATCGCCGTCCTCGCCGTGGGAACCATGGTGGAAGAGGCCATGAAGGCGGCGGCATCGTTGGAGGGTGAAGGGATCCGGGCCACGGTGGTGAACTGCCGCTTCCTCAAGCCCTACGACACGGAAGTATTTCGAGAGATGGCCCGGAGTCACCCCGCCATCCTCACCGTGGAAGAGGGTCAGATCGTGAACGGGTTCGGGTCTTTCATGGCCCGGGAACTGGATGCTCTGGAGCTGGAGCGCTCCCCCCGCATGGCGGCCATGGGCATACCGGACCACTTCGTGGAGCATGGGAGCCGGGCCGAGCTGCTGTCCGAATTGGGGCTGAATGCCCAGGGGATCGCCCGCCGGATCCGGAGAATGACCGGGGCGGCCCACCTTCCTGTGAGCTGATGACCGACCCGGTTCACAATGCCGGCTTCGGGCCGGTGCGGCGCATCGGCGCCGTGCTGCGTCTCCGCAATCCCGAGCTTCCCCGGGCCGTGGAGCGGCTGCGCCGGGTGTGCGAAGTCCGGGGGGTGGAGCTCTGCTTCGAAGAGCGCGAGGCTGACGTGGTGGAGGCCGGAGACCAGTGCATGGACCTGGACCGGAATCCTCCCGATCTCATCGTGACCCTGGGCGGCGACGGCACCCTTCTGCGGGCGGTACGCCTGGTCCTGGGACAGGAGATCCCCATCCTGGGGGTGAATCTGGGCCAGCTCGGGTTTCTCACCAACACGGCAGGCGACGACCTGGAGGACGGGCTCGAGGTGGTTCTCGACGGACGGGCTGAGCTGGATCGAAGGTTCACCCTGCGGGCCGACGTCCTGGATGCCGACGGACGGGATCGGGCCATGACCTGCTACGCCCTCAACGACATGGTGATCCACAAACCCGGCGCGGCCCGGGTGACCCCTATGGATCTGGCGGTGGGCGAGGGCGTGGAGCGCGAAGAGATCGGGAGCTTTTCCGCCGACGGAGTCATCCTGGCCACCCCGACGGGATCCACCGCCTACTCCCTCTCGGCTGGCGGTCCCATCGTAGTGCCCGACGTGGAGTGCGTCATCGTCACGGCCATCTGTCCCCATTCCCTCGCGGTGCGCCCTCTGGTGGTGCCGGCGGACGAGGCCCTTACCGTGCGTCCCCTGGACCCTACCCACGAACTGTACCTCACCGCCGACGGACAGGTGGCGGGAATCCTTTCGGCGGGGGACCGGGTGGTGGTGCGCAGGAGCGAATACGCGGTTTCGCTGGTGCGTCTGCCGGGCCAGACCTTCTTCGGCACCATGCGCCGCAAGCTCAACTGGGCCGTGCGCCCGCCCCACCGGAGCTGAGAGGGTTTCCCGGCGGGATATTGAGATGCCCGCCGGGTGGGCCTAAGCTAAGGGCCCGCCGCAAGGCTGTTCCTCCACCCCGGGGTGCCATGCTCCTCGAGCTTCGCATTCGTGACTACGCTGTCGTCGAGGACCTGGTCCTGTCGCCGGGCCCCGGCCTCAACGCCCTCACCGGGGAGACCGGGGCAGGGAAATCCATCGTGGTAGGCGCCCTCTCCCTCCTCCTGGGGGAGCGGGCCTCCAGCGGGGTGGTGCGGGCCGGGGCGTCGCGGGCTCTCATTGAAGCGGTGTTCGACATCTCGTCGCTGCCCGAAGTGCGGGCAAGGATGGAAGAGATGGGCCTGGCCGACGAGGAAGGCCTCCTCATTCTCCGCCGGGAGGTGGCCGCCGAAGGGCGTAACCGCGCCTGGGTCAACGGATCGCCGGCCACTGCGTCTGCGGTGGGGGCCCTGGGCGCCCTCCTGGTGGACCTCCACGGCCAGCACGAACATCAGACGCTCATCCGGCCCACCGCCCAGCGGGAGATCCTGGACGCCTTCGCCGGAGCCGAAGCAAAGGTGCGCAGGGTGGAGGCTGCCTATGCCCGGGCGCAGGAGATCCGGGAGAAGCTGGAAACCCTGGAGGGCCGCCGCCGGGAGCTGGAGAGCCGAGTGGACTTCCTGCGGTTCCAACTCGCAGAGATCGAAGGGGCGCGCCTGGCTCCCGGGGAGGATGAGGCGCTGGAGGCGGAGGCCCGGCGGCTGAGCCACGCCCAGGAGCTGGCCGGCGGGGCAAGGGAGCTCCACGAGGCCCTCTACGCGGGCGACGATTCGGTGGTGGACGGCCTGGCGCGGGTGCGCTCGCTCCTCCAGCGCCTCACGGAGATGGATCCGGACCTCTCCGGCGAGAAAGACGCCCTGGAGGAGATCTATCATCTCGCGGCGGACGTGGGGCGCCGATTGGGGGCCTACGCCGAAGGAGTCGAGCACGATCCGGCACGACTCGAGGAAATCCGGGCCCGTCTGGATCTCCTCTTCCGCCTCAAGCGGAAGTACGGTCCCGAGCTGGCCGATGTTCTCGCCACGGGACAGAGGGTCCGGGAGGAGCTGGCGGAACTGGAAGAGGCGGATCACGACCGCGGCGAGCTGGAGGATGCGCTGGAGCGGGCCCGGGAGGAGCTGGAGGCCGGGGCGACGGAGCTCAGCGTCGTGCGCCGGGACGCGGCCGTCCGCCTCGGAGGTGAGGTTACCCGCCTCCTTCCGGAGCTGGGCTTTCCCGGCGGGACATTCCACGTGCGGCTTCAGGAGGCGGGTCGCATCGGTCCTTTCGGAGCGGAGACCGTGTCCTTTCTCGTTGCGCCCAACCCGGGCTTCGAGCCCATGCCCCTGGGCCGCATCGCCAGCGGCGGGGAGCTGAGCAGGGTCATGCTGGCGCTGAAGGCCATCCTCGCCGGAGTGGATCGCGTTCCCGTCCTGGTGTTCGATGAGATCGACGCCGGAATCGGGGGCGCGGTGGGCGGCGCCGTGGCCCGAACCCTGGCCGGCGTGGCGCTCCGGCACCAGGTCCTGGTGGTGAGTCACCTGCCACAGATTGCGGCCCGTGCCGGGACCCACTTCATGGTGGAGAAGGCGCAGGAAGCGGGGCGCACCGCCACCGTCCTCCGCCTCCTGGAGGGAGCGGAACGGGTGAAGGAGATCGCACGCATGTTGGGCGGCGACCCCGACTCCTCCGTCTCCCGGGAGCACGCCCGGGAGCTCCTGGAACTTGCGGGGAGCTGAGGGCTCCCCTACGAACCCCAGATGCGCCGAAAGAGACTCACGCCGGCCTCGACGCGCATATCGGCGGGCGTGCGCCCGCCCGAGCCTGCCACGGTGCGCACCAGGCGAAGGGACAGATCCATGGGACTCCCCACCTTTCCGGCCCGCCATGCGTCCAGGGTGGAGTAGCGCAGCCCGATGGCGATCTGCGTCGCGTGCAGTCCCGTCTCCCGGGCCAGGACGCTCACGTCGGGGTCGCTGCCGTCTCCCGCCGGGTTGAGTAGGGAGAAGCGGTCCGCGTTCTTGCGGAACCGTCGGTAGTCCACCGCCAGCGCCAGGGCATCGCCCAGAACGATGCGGGGGGAGAGGGAGAGGTCCAGGTACTTGCCCGGGGTCCAGTAAACGGCGCGGCGACTGTTCAGGGGAGCAAGGGGCGCGTCGGGGGCCGTGACCCGACGGAGCAGGGCCGCGCCGCGCTGGATCCCGTAGCGTGCCACGGCGCGCAGGCCCATCCGGGATCCCGCCCGGAAGGCGCCGTATACGAAGCCCTCCACGTCAGTCTGTCCGTCCCCCGACCCCAGGTCGAAGAAGACATCGGGACTGGGCGGGACGCCGGTGCCCAGGCGAACCAGGACGCCCCCCTGGAGGTCCCAGGCAAGGCGGGGGTGAGCGGCGCCCGAGTCGACCACCGAACCGCGCAGGATGCGTGCCGCCGCGGTGAACTCCGCATCGCCCATTTCCCAGAGGCCCTTGCGGGACTTCAGAGGAGAGCCCTGGATGCCGGCGGCGGGGTCGGTGGTGAGGGTCGTGAATTCCTCGGCGTCGGCGGTGCGGGTGGCGAAGGCCGGCGCACCGATGGCCCCGATTCCGGCAGCGACGAGATCGTCTTCCAGGGCGACGGCGGCGGCGGTGAGGGCGTCGGCGGGCGTGGTCCCCGCGAGGGGGAAAAAGGGCGCCAGGAAGTACATGACCTGGCTGCGCGCGGCGAAATCACCCGCACGCTGCGCCAGGCGTTCCGCCGCCGAGCAGGCGGCGGAGGCCGGGTCGGTGGCGCAGGCTCCCGCCGCCCGATCGGCGGCCAGGGAGGCGGCGTCGCCCACGGCCTGGAGGTAGGTCGAGACGGCTTCGTTGTCCGTGATGGCCGGATTGACCCCCCAGGTGGCGTCGGGGGCGGGGAAGAAGGCCACGTCCAGGGCGGTCCGGTTCCGGCTCCAGGGCACCATGGCGCCCACGGTGAGCCAGGAAAAGACGCCCACGTCGGCGCGCAGCTCGACCCGGCGCACGTTCTGGGTGAGCTCGCCGCGCACGTCGCCGATGACGGGCGTGGGAAGGGAGGACCCCGTGAGCGCCGCCAGATGCTCCTGGACCAGGGCCACGCCGGGGAAGGGGCGGGCTCCCGTGGGATCGGTGAGATCCCGAGCCAGGGGCTCCTTGACGACGGCGGAGGATCCTTCCGCCTCGCGGTAGCGGGTGTGCCACGAGGCGAAGAGGGGATCGAAGCTCACCCGCAGGCGTCCCGCCGGCGCCAGGGGTTCGCGCAGGGGGCCGGAAACCAGGAACTGGGCTGCGACCGGGGACGCACCGAGGGCCAGGGCCAGCCCCGGGACGAGGAGGAGGGTCCGTGGGAGCGGAGGGCGGGAGGTGAAGCGTGCCGATCCGGGCAAGGAAAGAGCCTGTTGGGTTGGGAATCTCTGCTCCGCCTGCGGGGTATGGATACGCCGACGAAGCACGAAGCGCGGTAACATAAGGGGATGTCCGACGCACCGGAATGGATGCGCGGGCAAGGGTCCACTTGTCTTGACCCTTACGGGCGCGTTTTCTACCTTCCATGCCCAAAAACGTTGCGGGAATAGCTCAGTTGGTAGAGCACCACCTTGCCAAGGTGGGGGTCGCCGGTTCGAGTCCGGTTTCCCGCTCTGGAGAAAAGGGGCGGCAGGCCCCTTTTTTTCCGTCGGCGCCGTAGCCAAGTGGTAAGGCAGAGGCCTGCAAAGCCTTTATTCCCCGGTTCGAATCCGGGCGGCGCCTCTGAACAGGTGCGGCGGAAGGCCGGGAGCCGCCGGGAGCGGCGGCGTGGCTTTCCCGCGTCGCACGAGGTTCTGGAGGGGGCCCCCGGGGGCTCCCTCCTCGTATTCACGGGGTGGGGCCCAATCTCCGACTTCTTGCCCATGGGGGCGTGACGCCATGAAGCAGGTTCTGGTTCTGGGAGCGGGACAGAGCAGCCCCTACCTGATCCACCGCCTTCTGGACATGGCTGTCCCCCACGACTGGCAGGTGACGGTGGGCGACCTGGACGCGGAGCTGGCCCGGGAGCGGGTCGGGGATCATCCTCGGGGGCGGGCCATTCTCTTCGACGTGACCGACGAAGCGGTGCGCTCTTCCGCCATCGCCGCGTCCGACGTGGTCATCAATATGCTCAGCCCCACCTTCCAGGATCTGGTGGCGTGGGACTGCGTGGCCCACGGACGCCATATGCTCTCCGTCTCCTATCGCGACCGGGCGGTGCGGGACCTGGACCGGGACGCACGGCGCAAGGGCGTTCTTCTCCTCTGCGAGCTGGGACTGGATCCCGGCATCGATCACATGTCCGCCGTCTCGGTCATTCGACGGGTCAAGGCGGAAGGGGGAATCATCCGTGCCTTCCGCTCCTACGGAAGCGGGATCCCCGCCCCGGGCCAGGAGACGAATCCCCTCCGCTACGTCGTCACCTGGAATCCGCGCAACGTGGTCATGGCCAGCGAGCACGGAGCCCAGTACATGGAAGCCGGGAAAATCAAGCTGGTCCCATGGCATCATGTGTTTCACCATACCTGGCCGGTGGAGGTGGAGGGGGTGGGCACCCTGGAGGCGTACCCCAACCGGGACTCGGTGGCGTACCGGGACGTTTTCGGACTCGACGACGTCCACACCATGATCCGGGGGACGCTCCGCTATCCCGGGTGGAGCGAGACCTGGGCGCGCATCGTGCAGCTGGGGATTCCCAACGAGGATCTACGCATTCCCCACCTGTGCCGGCGCACCTATCGGGAGGTGACGGAGATGTTTCTTCCCATGACTTATGTGGATGAGCGCACCGAGGAACGGGTCGCCCGCTTCCTCCACATCAGTCCCACGGGAGCCATCATGGAGAAGCTGACCTGGCTGGGGATCTTCTCCGACGAGGTCATCGGTTGCCACGGGGACACGCCCGCAGCGATGCTCATCCATCTTCTCCAGGAAAAGCTGGCCATGCGTCCCGATGTGCGGGATATGGTGATCCTCCGCCACGAGCTCGAGGTGGAGCATCCGGGCCGGGAAGATTACCGGGTGACCTCCACCCTGCTGGCCGAAGGGGAACCCGGCGGCTTCACCGCAATGGCCAGGACGGTGGGGCTTCCGGTGGCGGTGGCCACGCGCCTTCTCCTCACCGGAGAACTCGATCTGGCGGGAAGCGTGCTCCCCACCCATCCCTCCCTCTACGAACCGGTGCTGCGGGCCGTGGGGGAGGAGGGAATGGCGTTCGAAGAGCGCCGGCAGCCGCTTGCGTACGCTGGGACCTGAGGTGACGCCGGACGACGCACCGTCCAGGCGCGACAAAGAAACGAGGAGGTCGACCGTGGCGTTTGAGCGCATCGGCGTGGTGGGAACGTCCCGCAAGGAAAACGAGAGGCGGGTGCCCATCCACCCGGATCACTTCAGTCTCATTTCCGACGCCGCCGCGTCCCGCCTCTTCTTCGAGGAGGGCTACGGGTTGCGCTTCGGGGTGGACGACGACGTTCTGGCCGAGCGCTTCGCCGGGGTGCTGCCCCGCCGGGAACTCCTGAATGAGAGCGAGGCCGTGATCCTGCCCAAGCCCTTGCCGCAGGACCTGGAGGAGCTGGCGCCGGGAGGGGTGCTGTGGGGATGGCCCCACTGTGTGCAGCAGCGGGCCATCACGTGCGCTGCCCGGGAGCGCGGCCTCACCCTTCTTGCCTTCGAGGCCATGTTCACCTGGGACGGCGGAACACGCGGCACCCACCTCTTCTACCGAAACAATGAGATGGCGGGCTACTGCGGCGTTCTTCACGCCATGGCCGTCCTGGGGGTGAGTGGGCGGTACGGGACGCGCAAGTCGGCGGTGGTCCTTAGCTTCGGATATGTGAGCCGGGGCGCCATCCATGCCCTCAAGGGGCTGGGCGTGACGGACATCACCGTGCTCACCCGACGTCCTCCGGTGGAGGTGCGTCACCGCATCGGGGGATGCCACTACGCGGGCATGATCCGCCATCCCGAAGGCGGAATGGTGGTCCGGGACCACGGGGTGGAGCGGCCCTTGCTCGACGTGTTGGCTGGGGTCGACATCATCGTCAACGGAATCCTCCAGGATACGGATGATCCCGTCATGTACCTCCAGCCCGGCGAGGAGGGCATCCTCAAACCCAACTCCCTCATCGTGGACGTGAGCTGCGACGAAGGGATGGGCTTTCCCTTCGCCCGACCCACCTCCTTCGAGGAGCCCACCTTCCGCGCCGGACCTGCCACCTACTACGCCGTGGACCACACCCCCTCCTATCTGTGGCGCAGCGCTTCCTGGGAGATCTCCCGCGTGGTGGTCGAGTACCTGGAGCGTTTCTCTCAGGGACCGGAAGCTTGGGAGGCCTCTCCGGTCCTTTCACGGGCCGTGGAGATCCGGGAAGGGAAGATCCTCAATCCCAAGATCCTCACCTTCGGCGCCGGGGAGACGTCCTCGAGCACGGCTGCGGAGGCGGACGGGAGTTAGCCGGGTCCGGCGGGGCGACCTGCCTTGCGAGGGACGTGCCCGGCGCCTGTCGTCGCCTCAAGATGGTGGCGTGAACGGGCTCATCTCCCTAGAATGGAACATATGTTTCGGCTGGACCCGGTCCGGCCCCGACTCCAAACGCCCGGCCATCCTGGAGCCGTCCATGGTCCGCGCATTCCCTCTCCGTGCCCGTTCCCTCCCCGCCCTCGCCGGGGCGGCGGTGCTGCTCAGCGCGTCCTGCACCGGGGACGACGCGGGGATTCATCGCCTTCCCCTGGCGCCGGACGCGTCTCCGGCGGTGCTCACCGTGTCGCCCAAGAACGTGACGCTGGCGTGGATCGGCGCCAAGGCTCAGTTGACGGCGCAGGTGTCCACCGCCGGCGGAACGGCGGTACAGGGGCTCAGCTATTCCTGGACCACGCTCAACCACGACATCGTGGCGGTGGACCAGGAGGGACGCATCGTAGGCCTCAAGGAGGGCGAAGGGAAGGTGGTGGTGCGGGTGATGAACCTGGCCGATACCGCCAATGTGCTGGTGACGCGCCTGCCGGCCACCATCGTCGTGAATCCCGACACGGTCCTCTTCACCGAACTGGAGGCATCGGTGCAGATCAGCGCCACCGTCTTCGACGGAGGAGAGCAGGTGCTGGAATCCGCCGAGGTGACGTGGAGTTCGGGCGACACGACGGTTGCGGTGGTGGATGCAGAGGGTACGGTGACCTCGGTGGGGCAGGGACTCACCACCATCACCGTGCGTTCCGGCGCGGCTCTGGAGACGGTGCAGGTCCGCGTGGCCGTGGGGCCGTCCTCGGTGGCCGTTGAACCCACCTCCCTCACCTTCACCGCCCTGGGTGACACGGCACGCATTGCGGCGGCGGTGCTGGATGCCCGAGGAGACACCCTCCCCGACGTGGCCATCGTTTTCACCTCCTCCGATTCCACTGTGGCCAGCGTGGACAGCACCGGTCTCGTGTCGGCCGTGAGTTCGGGCTCGGCGACGATCCTGGCCACGGGGGACACGGTGGCGGCCGCCGTTTCGGTGGCGGTGACCCAGGAGCCGGCGACGGTGACGGTGAGCCCTGATTCGGTGACCCTCATCCCCGGTGGGACCCAGGCGTTCACCGTCTCGGTTCTCGACGCCAACGCCGTCGTCATTGCCTCACCCGCCGTGACCTGGACCATAGCCGATACGACGGTGGCTACCGTGGACGCCACCGGTCTGGTCACCGGCGTGGGCGCTGGCTCCACTGACCTCATCGCCACCAGCGGGAGTGTGGCAGACACGGCTGTGGTGAACGTCCTGGACGTTCCGGTGGACAGTGTGGACATCACGCCCGACTCGGTGGCCATGGATCCGGGTGCCGCCGTGCAGCTTTCCATATCCTTCTTTGCCGCCGACGGAACGGTGTTGGTGGGGCCCACGGCAACGTGGACCTCCCGGAACGATTCGGTGGCGACGGTGGACGCCACAGGGTTGGTGACCGCCCTCATGCAGGGGAGCACCTGGATCGTGGCGACGGCGGACTCGGCGTCCGACTCCACGTACGTAGCGGTGAACGCCCCCCCGGGACTCTTCGACATCGAGGTACGCTACGTGGGCACCACCCCGTCCCTGGCCCAGCAGGCGGCCTTCGCGGCGGCCGAATCCAGGTGGGAAAACGCCATCATCGGGGAACTTCCCAACGGGACCGTGACCCTGGCCGACAGCGCGTGCGGCATCGGCCACCCGGCGGTGAGCGAATCGGTGGACGACCTTCTGATCTTCGCAGAGGTGACCACCATCGACGGGGTCGGCGGCGTGCTTGCCCAGGCCGGTCCCTGCCTTGTGCGTACGTCGGGCGGCCTGGCCATCGTGGGGACCATGCAGTTTGACGAGGCGGATCTGGACGCCCTGGAAGCCAGCGGTGATCTCCAGGAAACGGTGATCCACGAGATGGGGCACGTCCTCAGCTTCGGGACAGAATCTCCGTGGACCGACGTATTGGTAGGTGCCGGAGGTTCGGATCCCTACTGGCCGGGAACCCAGGCAGTGGCGGAATACGATGCGGCCGGCGGAACGGCGACCAACAAGGTTCCGGTAGAGAACACGGGCGGCACGGGAACCCAGGACGCACACTGGCGAGAGTCGGACATGGGGCGTGAGCTCATGACAGGTTATCTCAACTCCGGCGTAGACAACCCGCTGAGCGCCATCACCATCGGAGCCATGCAGGACATGGGCTATACGGTCGACCTCACCGCGGCGGAGGCCTATACGGTGAGCGCCTCCTGGCGCGCGGCGGCGGATCGCCTGATCCGCATCGAGGATCGCGTGCTTGCGCCCCTCTTCGGCCTGGATCCGTCGGGGAAGATCGTTCCGCTGGCCCCAAGGTAGAGCCTCATCCGAGTCGTGTGGCACGGCGCATGGAGGGCGCCGCGGCGGGGTCGCTACAGCGGACATGAGACGGAAATGACCCGAGGGAGGAGGACGATGCGCGGATCGCAGTTACCCCGACCCGCGGTTCTGACGCTCGCGCTTACGGTGCTGTGGAGCTGCGGGGATTCGGGACCGTCGGAGCCGGTGGAGATCTTTCCCGACGTGAACGGCACCTGGCAGTTCCGCTCGGCGGTGTCACAGGGCAACATCGTGTGCATCGAGCGCGGGGACGTCACACTCGCACAGGGTGCCAACGTTCCCGCTTTCCAGGGAGAAGCCGTTCTCATCATGGAGTGCTGGCAGGACATCAAGCTTATCCGCAGCGATACGGACACCATTCCGGTGACGGGCGGCCTCTTTCAGTCCGAGACGCCGCGTAACAGCTGGCCGGTGACCTTCTCCATGCGTCCCGGATGGACCTACGAGGGTGAGGCGTTCTACGCCGCGGGAGGCTCCTTCGTGATTCAGGGTCATGGCACCGCCTCCCTCGATCCCGGCAATGGTTCAACTCTGACGGACCAGGCGGAATGGACCCTGTGTAAGGAGTTCGTGGACCAGGCGGACTTCGTGGAACGGGTCTGCCGCTGACGCGGACCGGTTCAGGAACCTCCGAGACTATCCGCCAGCGCGGCCAACTCCGTGTTTCGGGGGAAGCGTTCCAGGGCGCCGGACAGGAGGAGGCGCGCAGCTCCGGTGTCGCCCTCCTGCGCGTAAACCCGGGCCAGGAGCGCCTCCCGCTTCGCATGATGACCTGCCGGGAGCGCCTCCAGGGCGACGCGTGCCTCCTCCAGATGTCCACTGCGCAGGAGCCATTCCGCCCGCTCCAAACGCAGCTCCATTGCGTTGGGACTCAGGGCAATGGCCCGGTCTAGGGCGGCGAGGCCTTCCTCGGTGCGCCCCTCTTCCAGAAGCATGCGCGCCAGGATCCACTGGGCCCGGAAGGCCTCGGGGTGCTCGCTGATGAGGGTACGAACCACCGTATCCGTATCCTGCCAGCTTCGGTTGCGGGTCCAGGTCCGTCCGGCGAGAAGGAGGAGCCAGAGCACAGCGGCCACGCCCAGGAGGCCGCCGCGCCGTGAGGTGCGCAGGAGGGGCACCAGCGACGCGGCCGCCAGGGAGAGTCCCACCGAGGGAAGGTAAAAGAAGCGCTCGGCCAGCCACTGGGCGATAGGTACGAAGAGGTTGGTCACAGGCAGAATGGCCAGCGCGAACCAGGCGACTCCGGCGGTGAAGAGGGGCAGGGATCTGCGGAGTGCGACGGCCAGCGCCAGGATGCCACCCCCCGACACGAGCCCTGTCCAGAAGCGCAGGTCTGCCGGAGAGGCGGGCAGGATCACCGCCGGGCCGTAGTCCACCACCAGATCCATGGGCCAAAGGAGGAGGCGGACGTACTCGCCCCAGTTGGCTACGGCCGTGGTGGCGCGGAGCCATCCCGGCAGTCCCAGGATGAAGGGGGCCACGTCGTAGGTGGTATAGGTTCCCAGGACCCGGGCCCGAAGGAGAAGGTACCCCACCGCCACGAGGACGAGCCCCCCCCACACTGGCCAGGAGCGCCGCAGGCGGGCGACGTCGTTTTTCCTGCGCGATCCGCCCGGGAGAAGGGTGAGGAGGAGGAGGAGCGCCGGCAGCATGATGGCGCTTTCCTTGGATCCCATTCCCAGGGCATAAAGAAGGCAGATCAGGAGCGTGGCGCCGGGGCCGATGCGTCCTGCGGCGCGCCACCTGCGACGGAAGATCAGGGCGGCCGTCAGGAGGAAAAGGGCGGCGAGGAGCTCTCCGCGCCCGGCCAGATTCGCCACCGCCTCTACGTGGACCGGGTGGACGGCGAAAACCACTCCGCCCACCAGGGCCCCCGTCCACGGGGCCCCCACGGACAGTAAGAGGGCGGCCACGAGGAGGGTGACCGTGGCATGGAGCACCACGTTCGTGGTATGAAACGCGGCCGCCTGCCCGTCGCTGAGGCTCCAATCCAGCGCGTAACTTGCCGCGGTGACGGGCCGGTAGGGAGCACGCGCCGGCGGGACGTCGTCCAGGAAGGGTCGAGTCAGCAGCGACGGGATTGCCGATACGCCGCCGGAAGCGCCGCTCTGGAAGACGAAGCGGGTGTCATCCCAGGCGGCGCCGTACCCGAGGGTGTTGGCGTAGACCCCGACCGCCACAGCGAAGGGAAGGAGGAGCGAGAGGATGCTCCCGCGGCGCGGCGGCTGGAAATGGTTCCTCAGAGCTTCACGCCAGGATGATACGGCGCCGGTCCACGCCCGTGCGCCGGTCGCCTCCACGCCGGTCGGAGGCGCCGCGCCGGTGGGAGGCTCTGCGCTGGGCCTGGCGGCGGTCGGGCAGGGCACGTCGGTCTTCCGGTACCTCCACGACGGTGGTCCGGCGAATGAGTCGGCGCCGTTCCGCACTGCGGCGGGATCCCACACGCCGCTCTATGAACGAACGGCGGTCTTCATCTGAACGTCGGTGTGCTGACCGTTCTGCGAACATCCATGACTCCTGGGGGGGCGTTCCGTACGGGTAGTGGCGTCTGCCGGAATCAATCCAAGATGCAGGGGTATTTCCTCGACGTCAAAGGTCGGACACCGGCGATCCTCCCTTCTTGAGTTCCATGCGGCGGGATCGGTCGGCTTCCTCCAGAGCTTGGCGAACGGCGGGGAAGCGGGCGGCCACTTCGTCCACGTCCTCCCTGCGCAGCTCATAGAGCGCGCAGGGGGTGACGGCCCGGCAGGTGGCGCTGCGGGTACCGCCGTGCAGCAGCGCCATTTCCCCGAAGAAGTCTCCGGCCATAAGACTGGCCAGGTCGCGGCTCAACCCGCCGTCCTGACGGGTGACGCGCACCACGCCCCGCGCCACCAGGAAGAGGGACGTGCCCCGCTCTCCCTGCCGCACGATGGCGTCGCCCGCCGGGGCCGTTCGGCGGCGAAGCTTCTCGGCGATGGACTTGAACTCCTCCGGAGGGATGTCCTTGAAGAAGGGGACCTTGCGGAGAAGTTCCTCCGGGTCCACGGCCAGCTTGGACGCCTGGCTGGCCCGGAGTTCCTGGAGCTCATGGGACATTTCGTGGAGCATGACCTCCGCCACGCCGTGGGGGATGATGCCGGCGTGGGCCTTCTCCTCGATGGCCTCCTTTTCGGCATGGAGGGCCAGACGGTCAGCGAGGCGCTCCTGGGTGGCGGCCACGAACTCCGGGAAGAGCTCGGCGGTCTGGTCGAGCCGGCTGCGGGCGCTCTCGTGCCAGTATTCGTAGAATGCGCGTACTTCGTCGGTAATGTCGGGCCGCACGGTCTCGGAAGCCGCCAGATCCTCCAGATCGCGCAGCACCCGGGCACTTCCCCGGAAGCGGGCCCATGCCACCTCGTAGTCCCGGGCTGCCCGCCCGGCGCGAAGGCGCTCCACGGGGCGGTTCAAACCGGGCACCTTCTCCAGGATCCGGAAAAGGACGGTTTCCATGCGCTCCCCGGAAGGAGGGTGCAGGGTGAAGTCGGGGAGACGTCCTTCGTGGCGGATGCTTTCGGTCTGCAGCTCGATGGAGTGGGCCAGATTGCGGTAGGTGCGTTCCCCCAGGTGCCCGCTGGAGAACATCTGGTAATACAGGGTCTTTTCCTCGCCGAAGCACCGCAGGTAGAGGAGGCGCCGCTCTTCCTGCATATCCATCTCCTCCTGGCGGATCGTGTCCAGTTCCTGGTGGAGCCGCTCCAGGTCTCGGGCGCACCGCCGGGAGAGTTCTTCGGCGATGCGGGGGCTGAAGAGGCCGTCGGCTTCCAACTCGGGGAGTTGGCGCTGGGTGCGCTGCTTGGCTGCGATGAGGCCTTCGATGCGGGCCATGCGGTCAGAGAGGGGTGGAATGTGCAGGCCGAAGTGGCGCACCACCTTCTCGATGGTGAGGCCCTGCACCACGAGGGTGAAGAGGACCGCGCCCGTGGCCAGGGAGACGAAGAGGTCCTTGTCCAGCGTCTCGGGGAGGGAGAGGGCGATGGCCAGGGCGATGCCGCCTCGCAGGCCGCCCCAGAACATGACCGTTTGATACCGCCGGTCAATGGGATCGGAGCCCGGGATTTTGCCCACCCAGGGCACCAGGCCGTAAATGACCGCCGCGCGGGATACCAGCATGGCCACCACCACCCATGCGAGAACGGGCAGGTTGGCGGCCAAGGACCCGAAATCCACCGTCAATCCCACCAGGAGGAAGATGAGGGCGTTGGCCACGCCGGCCATGTAGTCCCAGAAGTGCTCCAGGTAGGCGGCGACGGACGGAGAGATCTTGGCGTGCCCCCATCCGCCCAGCACCACGCCGGCCGCCACCACGGCCATGACACCGCTTACGTGAAGGAGGTGCTCGGCAATGAAGAAGGAGAGAAAGGCCAGGATGGTGGTGAGGGTGATCTCGAGGAAGGAATCCTCCTCAACTTCCCCCATGAGGAAGCCGGCGAGGATGGCCAGGACCCACCCCACGACCAGTCCCCCGAAGAAGACGGCCAGGAACTGCACGCCGCCCACCATGAGGGTTCCGGCGTCCATGACGCCGGCCGCCATGACCGCGATGATGATGCGGGAAAGCACGATAGCCGTGGCATCGTTGAAAAGGCTCTCGCCCTCCACCAGCACCGTGAGGCGCTTGGGCGCGCCCAGCTGGGAGAAGAGGGCGATGACCGCCACAGGGTCTGTAGCCGAAAGGATGGAGCCCAGCAGAAGCGCTTCAGCCCAGGTGAAGTCGACGCCCACCCACGGGGCCGCCGTATGCATGACGGCTCCGATGACGGCCGTGGAGATGAGGAGCCCGGGCACGGCCAGCATGAGGGTGGGCGTCAGGTTCTCCCGCAGGGCCCGGGCGTCGAGGTGGAAGGCCGACTGAAATACGAGGGCGGGAAGGAAGACGAAGAAGACGACCTCGGGATTCACCGACAGGTCGGCCAGCGGAGCCAGAAAGCCCACGTGGTCGCCAAGCCAGGCCAGGAGGGCGCCCACGACCACCAGGAAGACGGTGAAGGGGAGCTTGACGCGCTTGGAGATGGAGTGCACCAGGGCGGCCACGGCCATGAGGCCCACGAAGGCGCCGACAAGGAGGATGACCGGGCTTTCATGGCCGGCCTGGGCCGCGGCGGCATGCTCGGCCGCACCCTGCACCCACACGATCAACGGAATCATCGTTTTTCTCTCCTGGTTCCCCTACTGGGGCACGGCGATCATCTCCCCCTGCAGGTGGTCGCGCAGAGCTCGGGCGTCGTCGGGCGAACCGAGGAAGATGAGGGTCATCTCCGGCTCCACCACCCGGTTGCGGCTGGGGTTGTATTGCCAATCCCCGTTCCGGTCCCGCACGGCGAGGAGGAGGGCGTGGGGAACCTTCTCCAGGCCGAGCCGATTGAGGGCGTGGCCCACCGCAGGTGAGTCCTCGGGGATGCGAATCTCGTCGATGCGCAGATTCAGGTCCCGGTCGCGAAGCATGGTGTCCAGAAAATCCACCACCGTGGGCCGGATGAGTTCCGACGCCATGCGCAGGCCGCCGATGAAGTTGGGGGAAACCACCGCGTCGGCGCCCACCATGCGGAGCTTGTCGGCCCCTTCCACATCCGTCACCCGGGCCACGATGCGGATGTTGGCATTGAGCTGGCGTGCGGTGAGGCTCACCACCAGGTTCTCCTTGTCGTTGTCCGTGCAGGCCACCAGGCCGTGGGCCCGTTCGATGCCGGCGGTGCGCAGCAGCTCGCCCCGGCTGGGATCGCCGATGAGGATGGGCGCCTCGTCCAGCATCTCGCCGGCGTGCCGTGCCGCCTCCTCTGTTTCGACAATAAGAACCACCGGACGCTTGACCGAGCAGAGTTCCTGTGCGGTGTAGAACGCGGTCTGGCCCGATCCGCAGATGATGAGGTGACCTCGAAGGTCCGCCATTTCCTTTTCCATGCGCCGCTTCCGGAAAACGTTGCCCAGGTGCCCCTCCACGATAAAGGCCGTGGCGGTGGACACGAAGTAGAGGACGCCGCCCATCCCCATGAGGATGAGTACGGCGGTGAAGATGAAGGCGCCGTCCGAGTTCAGGGCCACCTCGTGGCCGTACCCGACGGTGGTGAGGGTGATGGCCGTCATGAAGAAGGCGCGCACCCACCCGGCCGAGGGATCGATGAGGTGAAAACCCGTGGTTCCCACCGCGGTGACCACGAGCATGAAGAGGAGCGCCGCGAAGAGCCGTACGCGCAGCTGGCGAAGGTCTTCTTCCCACTCGTGGGATCCGGCGTCGTAGATCTTCACGCGTTGTCAGAGAGTTGGGGTTGGGGACACCCCGGTGCGGGCGTGGCCGAGGAGAGCACTCCGGGAGCCGGACGATCCAGGCCCGAGTTCAATGTGGCCCTGGAATTCTCCGCGACGCAAGCGAATTGATGGCGAGACCGGTTGCCCCCGCCTTGCTTCATCCGACATGTTTCTCCCTATGGCCTACATCCCGTACGTACCCGCAGATGAAGCCCGGGGGCTTCTCGCCGAGCTGTACCGCCGGTACGGGGACGGCGAGGAACTGGATCACATCATCCGGATCCACTCCCTGAATCCCGCTTCCATGAAGCACCACGTGGAGATGTACGCCCATCTCATGCGCGGAAAGTCTCCCCTGACCCGCGTGCAGCGCGAAATGATCGCCGTGACCGTCTCCGCCGCCAATGACTGCTTCTACTGAATCAACCATCACGGGGCGGGTCTCCGTAAGCTCCTCGGCTCGGCCGAGTTTCCCAGGGCCCTGGCCCGGGACTATACGACGGCGGATCTCGAGCCCGCCGACCGCGCCATGCTGGACTATGCCGTTAAGCTCACACGCACCCCCGGCCGCATGGAGCCCCAGGACGTGGAGGCGCTGCGCGCGGTGGGATTCGATGACACGGCGATCCTCGATATCTGCCAGGTCACGGCATACTACAACTACGTCAACCGCCTGGCCGACGGGCTGGGCGTGGAACTGGAGGGGTGGTGGACGGAAGACGCGCTGACGGTATCCCCGGAGGACATTCAGCGCCGCGGAAGGGGGATGCGTTGATTCTCGAGGGTGAGGCGGTGATTCTGGACGGGAGAAGCCTGACCCTGGCCGATGTGGAGCGCATCGCCCGGGATCCGACGGTACGCGTGGAGCTTGCCCCGGGCGCACGGGAGGCGATTCAGCGCTCGCGATCGTTCATCGAGGAGGAAGTGGCCAGCGGACGGCCGGTCTACGGCGTGACCACCGGGTTCGGTCGCCTGGCCGAGGTGGTCATCCCCCCCGAGGACCGGACGGCCCTGCAGCACAATCTGGTGCGCAGTCATGCCAGTGGCATGGGCGAAGCTCTGGATCAGGATGAGGTGCGAGCCATCATCCTGTTGCGGGCCAATGCGTTGGCCCGCGGTGTCTCGGGGTGCAGGGTCGTGGTGGTGGAGCGTCTTCTCGATCTCCTCAACCACGGGATTCACCCGCGTGTGCCCCGCTTCGGCTCTGTGGGGGCCAGCGGCGATCTAGCGCCCCTGGCCCACATCGCTCTGGCGGTTCTTGGCGAGGGCCCGGCCGAATGCGGCGGCGAATGGGGCGAGGCGGACGGATTCCTGCGGGCGCTGGGTCTGGAGCCGTTGGAGCTGGCGGAGAAGGAAGGGTTGGCCCTCATCAACGGGACCCAGGCCACCACGGCGTTGGGGATCCTGGCGCTGCGCCGGGCCCGGCGGGCCGTGGAGACGGCCGAGGTGGCGGGCGCCATGTCCCTGGAGGCGCTCCTGGGGACGCCGGAAGCCTTCCGGGAAGAGATTCAGGAGGCGCGGCCCCACGCCGGCCAGGGGGAAAGCGCACGGCGCCTGCGGGAGCTCCTCCAGGGTTCGGAGATCCGAGAATCCCACCGGGAAGGCGATCCCCGCGTTCAGGACGCCTACGCCCTGCGGTGCATGCCCCAGGTCCACGGGGCGGCGCGCCAGGCCCTGGCGTACGTGGAGGGGATCCTCACCACCGAGGCCAACAGCGCCACCGACAACCCGCTGGTCTTTCCCGAGGAGGGCGTCATCGTCAGCGGGGGGAACTTCCACGCCCAGATCGTGAGTGCGGCCCTCGACTTCATGACCCTGGCCCTGGCGGACCTGGCCTCCATTTCGGAGCGGCGCATCGAGCGGCTCCTCAACCCGGACCTTTCCATGGGGCTCCCCGCGTTCCTGGCCCGCACCCCGGGCCTGGAAAGCGGGATGATGATCGCCCAGGTGGCGGCGGTGGACAGCCTGGCGGAGATGAGGGTGCTGGCCCATCCCGCGTCGGTGGATTCGGTCACGACCAGTGCCAACCAGGAGGATCACGTTTCCATGGGTCTGGCGGCGGCCCGCAAGGCCGGACGCACGGTGGCCTGTCTGGAGCAGATTCTCGCCGTAGAACTCATGGCGGCGGCAGAAGGAATCGAACACCGGCGCCCCCTGCGTGCGGGAGACGGGGTCGAAACCGCCCACGCCCGCATACGGAAGATGGTGGAACCGCTGGACGGGGACCGGGTCCTTTCCGGCGATCTGGAGAAGGTGGCCGAGGCGATTCGCGCCGGAGCGTTTTCCCGTGAAGCTCAGTAGATTCGAGGGCCGCCGGAGGGTCCCGGCGCGCCCTGATGCGGAGGATGAAACCCATGGTTGATGCCGGTACGGTGGAAGGGCGAGTCGTGCGGGCCCCTCGGGGCTCGGAACTGCGTTGCCGGGGATGGCAGCAGGAGGCAGCGCTGCGCATGCTCATGAACAACCTGGATCCGGAGGTGGCCGAACGTCCCCAGGACCTCATCGTCTATGGAGGGACGGGGAAAGCCGCACGCAACTGGGAAGCCTTCGACGCCATCGTGGCCACCCTGGAGACGCTGGCCGACGACGAAACCCTCCTGGTACAGTCGGGCAAGCCCGTGGGGGTCTTCCGGACCCACCCCTACGCCCCCCGCGTCCTCATCGCCAACGCCAACCTGGTGGGACGCTGGGCCACCTGGGAGCACTTCCATGAGCTGGAGCGCCGCGGCCTGATGATGTACGGCCAGATGACGGCGGGTTCGTGGATCTACATCGGGACCCAGGGGATCCTCCAGGGCACGTATGAAACCTTCGGAGCCATGGCGGCTAAGCACTTCGGCGGATCCCTCAAGGGGCGGTGGGTCCTCACCGGAGGAATGGGCGGGATGGGGGGCGCACAGCCGCTGGCCGCCACCATGAACGAAGGGGCCATCCTGGTGGTGGAGGTGGATCCGCAGCGCATCCAGCGGCGTCTGGAGACCCGCTACTGCGACCGCATGACGGGGAACCTCGATGAGGCCCTGGTGTGGGTGCAGGGCGCCGCCGACGCCGGGGAGGCTCTTTCGGTGGGGTTGGTGGGCAACTGCGCCGAGGTCCTTCCCGAGCTTGTGAGGCGGGGGGTGACCCCCGACATCGTGACGGACCAGACGTCGGCCCACGATCCCCTCAATGGGTACATCCCGGCGGGTCTCACCCTTGAGGAAGCCGACGCGCTCAGAAAAGAGGACCCCGACGAGTACCTGCGGCGCTCCATGGATTCCATCCGTGTACACTGCGAGGCCATGGTGGCCATGCAGGACGCGGGAGCCGTCGCCGTGGACTACGGGAACAATCTCCGGGGCTACGCCCGGGACGCAGGATTCGAGAACGCCTTCGCCTATCCCGGCTTCGTGCCGGCCTACATCCGGGATCTCTTCTGCGAGGGGAAGGGTCCCTTCCGGTGGGCGGCCCTCTCGGGCGACCCGGCGGATATCCACCGCACCGACGACCTGGTCCTGGAGCTTTTCGGAGAAGACCGGCATCTGGCGCGCTGGATTCGCATGGCCCGGGAAAGGGTGGCCTTCCAGGGTCTTCCCGCCCGCATCTGCTGGCTGGGCCAGGGCGACCGGGCGCGCTTCGGCGTGGCCATCAACGACCTGGTGGCGTCGGGCGAGATCAGCGCGCCCGTCGTTATCGGCCGCGACCACCTGGACACGGGCTCGGTGGCGTCCCCCTTCCGGGAGACGGAGGCCATGAAGGACGGCACCGATGCCGTGGCGGACTGGCCCATCCTGAACGCCCTCCTCAACACGGCCTCCGGAGCGAGCTGGGTGTCGTTCCACCACGGAGGGGGGGTGGGGATCGGGAACTCGCTCCACGCCGGCCAGGTTCTCGTTGCCGACGGCACGCCGGAGATGCGGGAGCGAATCGAGCGCGTCCTCACCAACGATCCGGGGATCGGAGTGGCCCGCCACGCCGACGCGGGATACGAGCTGGCGGTGAAGACAGCCCGGGAGCACGGGATCCGCATCCCCATGCTGGACCTCGAATGACGCCGCGCCGGGCGGTTCCGGGAGGGGCCGCGTCGTGGGGGAATCACCGGGGGTTCGTCGGGGCACCCTCATGATCCTGCGCAACGTGCATCTGGCCACCATGGTCCCGGGTGCCGCGCCGTACGGAAAGATCCGTCACGGAGCGGTGGTGTGGGAGGGCGACCGTATCACCTGGGTGGGTGCCGAGGGGGATCTTCCCCGAGCCCTGTCGCGGGGCCAGGAGACACTGGACGGCGGCGGCGGATGGGCCACGCCGGGACTGGTGGACTGCCACACCCACCTCCTCTTCGGCGGCGAGCGGGTGGCCGAGTTCGAGGCGCGCCTCTCGGGGCGGAGCTACGAGGAGATCGCACGTGCGGGGGGAGGAATCCTCTCCACGGTGCGTGCGACCCGGGCCGCTTCCGACGAGGCGCTGCTGGCAGGGGCCCGGAACCGCATCCGGGATCTGGTGCGGGAGGGCGTAACCACCGTGGAGGTAAAGTCGGGCTACGGTCTGGAGACGGAGACGGAGCTGCGCATGCTCCGGCTGGCGGCCCGGGCCGGGCGGGAGGAGGGTGTGGGGGTCCACACCACCTTTCTGGGAGCCCACGCCCTTCCCGAGGAATACGCCCGGGATCGCGCAGGGTACCTGGAGATGGTGTGCCGGGAAATGATTCCCCGGGTGGCCCGGGAGGAACTGGCCGACTGCGTGGACGCCTTCCTGGAAACCATCGCCTTCACGGCGGAGGAGTGCGCCCGGGTCTTTAGCGCGGCGCAGGACCACGGCCTGGCCGTCCGGCTCCATGCGGACCAGTTGAGTGACGGGGGCGGGGCCGCGCTGGCGGCCCGCTTCCATGCCCGCTCCGCCGATCATCTGGAGTACACCTCCGCAGCAGGGGTGCGCGCCATGGCCGAGGCGGGTACGGCGGCGGTCCTCCTTCCGGGTGCGGCCCACTTCCTCGGCGATCCCACGGTGCCGCCGGTGGATCTTTTCCGGGAGCACGGCGTCCCCATGGCCGTGGCCACCGACCTCAACCCGGGCTCGTCCCCCCTGCGCTCCCCTCTGCTGGCCATGAACTTCGCCTGCGTTCGCTTCGGTCTCACGCCGGAAGAGGCCCTGGTGGGGATGACCCGGGTGGCCGCAGGCGTCCTGGGGCTCTCCGGGGAGAAGGGGACGCTGGAGGTGGGTAAACGTGCGGACCTCGTCGTTTGGGAGGTGGATCACCCCGCCGAGCTCGCGTACTGGATGGGGGGCAATCCGTGCCGGGCGGTGGTCACCGGGGGCGGGCCGCGCCCGTCCTGATCCTGACGGAACCGGCCCGACCGTCCTCGAAGGAGGGGCCGGGCCGCGTGCCTCCATTCCCCAGGAGCATGTCCGAGTCATGCAGCGGGCCGCGTTGGGGACGCCACAGCCCCAGGCCGTAGGCGGCGACTCGAAGGCATGGCCCAGGCTACGTCGAGAGGAGCCAACGACCGGGATGGGGCCGTGCAGCCCTCCCTTAGAGGTTCCCGCCGGGCCGGCGCCGAACCGTGGGGCGCCGTGCCTTGGGCGTGCGCGTCCTGGGAGCCGAGCGCGCCGAGGGCCTGCTGGTGCGTGTCCTGGGAGCCGAGCGCGCCGAGGGCCTGCTGGTGCGTGTCCTGGGAGCCGAGCGCGCCG
>JBHHWB010000001.1:0-93970 GCA_046756305.1 Gemmatimonadota bacterium | reverse complement strand
AGCCGCCCACGTCCCGGGAAGATGCCCCAGCGCCTCCTGAGCGTACTTCCGCCCCGGCCCTCATGCAGCGCCTTCCCCTGGGGGACGTCCTTCTGTGGGCCTTCCTCCTCTCCTTCGCGATCGCGCCCGTCCTGGCACTGGGGAGGATGAACACCTACGCCCATAGCAGGGAGGACCTGGCCCGCTTCTTCCTGCCCCGTCCGGCCACCTCCACCCCCGCCCTCGTCTTCGTGCACGGGAGTTGGGGCGAGCGCCTCAGCGCCCGGCTCCACGCCGACGGAATGACGCTGGACTCCATCGAGACAGCGCTGCGCCGCAACCCCACCTGCCGGGTCCAGGAGTATGTGACGGCCCGGGTGGGTGCGGGCGCCTCGGACGGAGGAACCCTTCCCGAGCTGGACTTCCGACCCCTGCCCGGCTATCCGGAGCGCTTCCGCACCGTCTGGGTGTCCCCGGGCAACCGCATCCTCGTGGATCCCTCCCGCCCCTTCCCCGCCGCCTGCCGCAGGGAAGCCGACGCCGACGTGCGCGGCGTGATCCCCCTGGCGCCCCTCCTCTGGCAGGGAGATCTCCCGGGCCTGGAGGAAGGCCGCCCCCTCATGGTCCGAGACCTGGGGCCCGCGGAAAACCGGCGCGTCATGGAGCGCTACCCGGACCGGGAGCCCATGGTTTACTTCACACCCGATACGCTTTCCCCGCCCCGCCTGACGGGGATGGAGGAGGGGATGGCGCTCCTGTGGGGAGCCCGATGGTAGCTTCGACGCCGGACCCGATGCCCGAGGCCGGGCGTGTCATGGAAGATACGGAAGGGTGCACCTCCCTGGGGGGTGGCCTCTTAACCTCCCCGCGGCACCTCGATGACCTGGCCGGCGTAGATGCGCGTCGTCTTCAGCCGGTTCACCGACTTGAGATCGTCCACGGTGGTGCCGTGCCTGCGGGCGATGGTCCAGAGGGAGTCCCCCCGCCGCACCCGATAAGCAACCCGCGTCGGCGTCTCCCGCCGCCGCACAGGCCGCTCCTTCAGGCGGGTCACATAGGAAGCGTACTGCCGGGGAAAGACGGCGACATGGTAATGAGCCGGACGGCGCTCCCGCGTGGCCTCCAGGATGCCGGCGCGCTCCAGGCTGAGGAGAACCCGCTCCAGCCAGCGGCGGCACGCGCGATTTCGACTGTAGCGCAGGTCCACCGCCATTCCGGTGGGATGCACCGAACGAGAAGATGCGTTACGGGGCTGCCGGGACGTGGGGCGGGTCAGGCTCGTCACCACCAAGCGCTCTCCGCAGGCGGCCCGGTACTGAGCGCCGAGGCGCCGCAGGAAGAGGGCGACCTCGGGGCGGGCGTAGGGATAGGAAACGCCGTGGAGAGTGTAGTCGCGGTTTCCCCGCACGCGGACGAGCCAGCCCTTGTCGGCGAAGTACCGAACGCGCCGGCCCGTGTCGATGTAGGTGAAGTCGTGCTGGCGTGCCACGGCGTTCTGGCGGTCCAGGGAGCGGGGAGATCCTCGCAGGCTCTGGGCGGAAGCCGGAGCCGGCGCGAAGGCCGCGAAGGCTACAGTGGAGCCGGCCAGGAGGATGGCGACCCCACGGGGGACGGCCGCAAGGAAAACGTCCCTGATTCCCGGGGAAGGCGCCGACACGCCCGGCACCGCGCGTGTCGCCCCCTCAGTCATGGTCACTCACGTGCATGAAGCCCCTCGCATCCCTGCGTAAGACCAACTCAATACGCTCGGGAAACATAAGTAAACATATGTTTCGCGCCATGCAAGAGTTTGTTGCCCTCCCCCTCACCCCCGCAAGGTGTGGTACAGCAGGAGGAGGATGCCCCCCAGAAAGGCCAGGCGCACCAGGTGGCGCACCCACATTCCGGCACGGGAGTGGGCCGCCCGAGCCGGATTGACGCCCACGAGGGCCAAGGGGAGGAAGGGAATGACCTCCACCGCGGAAAGGAGCACCTCCACCCAGAACAGGGGATTCAGCGTCCGGAGCAGAGCGCGCGCCGAGCCCCGCTGGTACACGGCAATAGCCTCGTCCAACACCCGGACCAGATCGTCCAGGGTGAGGTGGTATTCGTCCAGATGAAAGGCCTCGGTGACGACGTTGACCTCCTTCACCGCCCCCACCTGACCTCCCGGCGCGATACGCCGGATATGTACCTGACCGGTGGTCTCGATGACGCGTCTCACCCGGGGAAGGAGCGGCTCCAGCGCCGTTCGGATCTCACGGGCCTCCTCTCCTTCCATGGACCGGAAGGGAAAGGCGTAGAACTCAAGGTCCGAACGATACCGTTGGAGGTCGCGCCGAAACCGGCGCAGGAGGGCGAGACGCCGGCGGTGGCTCCAGTAGGGGATCCGGTTCCAGGCCAGCATGCCCGCCCGTTCCGCCGACTCAGGCGAGGAGGCCGGACCCGCAGGTCCGGCCTCCCCTCACCGTGCTCGCTTTCCGGCTCAGGCCGGGGAGATCCATCCGCCTTTGCCCGCGTCGTAGCGTGCTCCCACCACGTCCCAGTTCACCACGTTCCACCACGCGCTCAGGTAGTCGGGGCGGCGGTTCTGGTATTTGAGGTAGTAGGCGTGCTCCCATACGTCCACGCCCAGAATGGGCGTGGACCCCTGCATGAGGGGGCTGTCCTGGTTGGGTGTGGAAAGAACCTTCAGCTCTCCCAGGGCGTCCACGCACAGCCAGCCCCATCCCGATCCGAAGCGGCTCGCCGCGGCCGTCTGCAGGCGGGTCTTGAAGTCGTCGAAGGATCCGAAGGCTGCGTCGATGGCGTCGGCCAGGGCGCCCCCGGGCTCGCCGGCTCCCCCGGGACGCATGATATCCCAGAAGAGGGAGTGGTTATAGAATCCACCGCCGTTGTTGCGCACCGCGGTCTGGATTTCCTCGGGCAGAGAGTGGATTCCGCGCAGGAGCTTCTCCGCCGAGATACCGTGAAGCCCGGGATGGGCTTCCAGGGCCGCGTTGAGCTTGTTGGTATAGCCGGCGTGATGCTTCGTGTGGTGGATCTCCATGGTGCGGGCGTCTATGTGGGGCTCGAGGGCGTCGTAGGAATACCCCAGGTCCGGAAGCTTGAAGGGATAGGCCATCTGGAAACTCCTTGGAAGGGTCTGAACGTCCGGTTTCTCCCCGGCTCGCGACCCTCTACCTTGAGGGGAGGCCGCAGGCCGAAGAGGTCCAATTCTACCCTTGAGCCACAGGAAGTTGCAAACCGCATCGGAGCCGCCTGCATCGTCCCGCCCATCGGAACGGACCCGGAGGATCCTCCTGGTGGACTGTGACGCCTTCTACGTCCAGGTCGCCCGACTCGAGGACCCGGAGGGGGCGGGACGCGCACCCCTTCTCATCGTGGGTGGCGCGTCGGATCGGGGGGTTGTCACCTCCGCATCCTACGAGACCCGCGCCTATGGTGTGCGCTCGGCCATGCCCACGGCCCGGGCTCTCAAGCTCTGCCCCGAAGCCACCGTAGTTCCCGTGCCGCGCGAGGCGTGCGTGGCGCGCAGCCGGGACGTGCGCGCCGTTCTGGAGCGACTTGCCCCGGTGGTGCAGGCCGCCTCCATCGACGAGTTCTACCTGGACCTGTCGGGCACCGAGCGCCTCTTCGGCGGCGAGTCCCTGAAGGAGACGGCGGAACGCATCCGCCGGACGGTCCTGGAAGAGACCCGCATCTCCGTCTCCATCGGAGGGGGTACACGCAGGCTCATCGCCAAGCTCGCCTCCCGCCCGGCCAAACCCGCAGGCGTGTATGTGGTCCCTGCCGGGGAGGAGGAAGCCTTTTTGCGCACCCTGGAACTCAGGGACATTCCGGGCGTGGGCCCGGCCCTTCTCGGGGAGCTGCGGGAAAAGGGGATTCGCACGGTGGAAGATGCCCTGGACCTCCAGCTCGAGTGGCTCCGGCGGTGGTTGGGACCACGGCGGGGCGCCTGGCTCTATCGCCGCATTCGCGGACTCGACGACTCGGAGGTGGACCCCAGGGAGGTGCGCAAAAGCATCTCCTCCGAGCGCACCTTTTCACGGGACATCGGTAACGACAGCGAGCTGGAACGCCGCCTGCAGCGACTGGCTGTATCGGTAGCGGGTACGTTGCGCAGTAAAGGCTCCCGCGCCCGTACGATCTCGGTGAAGGTGCGAGAGCGGGACTTCACCACCCACCAGCGCTCCCGCACCCTGCCCCATGCCGTCGAGTCGGACGCCGCCATATGGAAAACAGCCCGCGCCCTTTTCCGGGAACTCCGGGAGCACCACCGGGAGGCGCTGCGCCTCGTCGGGGTGGGGGTGTCGGGCCTGGAAGGGGCCGACAGCTCGGAACAGCTCCCCCTCTTCACCGACGGAGGACCGGAGAAGGGGGAAGGGAAGCGGGATCGGACCGTTTCCCAGGTGGTGGACGAACTGAGAGCAAAATTCGGAAAGGATGCGCTCATGCCGGGAAGCACGCTGCACACCGGAAGGACAGGCACCCCGGGTGGCTCGTCTGGAGGCTCTTCATGAACACCTCCCTTCCGCCCCGGGGCGTCGGCGGGCTCTGGGCATCCGACTATCCCCTCATCGGCATGATCCACCTGCCTCCCCTTCCCGGCGCACCGCGGTGGGGAGGTTCCATGCAGGAGGTGCTGGACCGTGCCCGCACCGACGCGCGTATCCTCACCGACGCGGGATTTACGGGAATCCTGGTGGAAAACTTCCTCGACGCCCCCTTCTACGGGGAGACGGTACCCCCCGAGACCGTCTCCGCCCTCACTCTGGCGGTGGCGGCCGCGCGGGAGGCAACGTCCCTCCCCGTGGGCGTGAACGTGCTGCGCAATGATGCCCGGGCCGCCATGGCCATCGCCGCCGCCACCGAAGCGCGTTTCATGCGCGTCAACGTCCACACGGGGGCTATGTGGACGGACCAGGGCCTACTCGAGGGCCGGGCGGCGGAGACGCTGCGCCTCCGCCGCTCCCTGGGCGCCGACGTGGTCATCCTCGCCGACGTCCTGGTCAAGCACGCCACCCCGCCTCCGGGCACCTCCCTGGAACAGGCGGCCCGGGATGCCCGACAGCGGGGCCTGGCCGACGCCCTCATCGTCACCGGGGAAGGAACGGGGCGGCCCGCCTCGGAGGAAGCTCTGTTCCGCGTCAAGGACGCCGTTCCCGACGCCCCCGTTTTCGTAGGGAGCGGCGTAACGCCCAGGAGCGCCGCCGCCATGCGCGCCGTGGCCGATGGGATCATCGTGGGAAGCGCCCTGGCCCGCGACGGAGATCCCGGTGCCGGCGGCGTGGACCCGGAAAAAGCCTCTGCCCTGGTTGCGGCGGTCAGAGACGGGGCGTAAGGCGGGCCAGGTAGCGGGTACCGTCCCGGGCCGCCACCTCCACCGCCCAGTCCGCCTCTGCGGCGCAGGCGCGCATGGCGTCGGGAGCCAGGAAGAGATAGGGAATCGCCGGTCCACGCTCGCCATGGAACTCCAGCACCATGTGGAGCTCTCCGGGAGCACGCCCGTCCCCCGGCGCCTCCCACCCCTCGGTGTCGGTGGAGTCGGCCAGAAGCTGCCCCCCGGCAGCGACGAAAGGCTGCAGCCCCTGCAGGAAGCGGGTGAAAGCCGCCCGGGTGCCCGCCAGGCCGGGCCCGTTCATGAGAAGGAGGATGGTGTCGAAGCGTTCCCCGGCCCGGAGGGCATCAAGCCCCAAGGTGCCTCCCCGCCCGCCCGCGTCGGCACCAGCCCCCGCCCGCGCACCGGCTCCCGCCAGGCGCACGTCAGAGATCCCCCGCTCACGGAGGATGTCCACGGCGGCGGGGAGCACCTCCACCGCCGTCACCTTCAGGCCGCGTTCCGCCAGGGGCACGGCGTGGGCGCCCGCACCGGCACCCAGGTCGAGAATCCGCGGCGGGCGCGCCAGGCGCAGCGCAGTGCGCTCCACGAGGCTCATCTCCTGCGGAGTGCGGAAGAAGTGCGACACGGAAAGGAGGTCCCTCCCGCCCAGGTCG
This sequence comes from Gemmatimonadota bacterium, assembly GCA_046756305.1. GTDB lineage: Bacteria > Gemmatimonadota > Gemmatimonadetes > Longimicrobiales > Gaopeijiaceae > JBHHWB01. Next base: position 88,015 of record JBHHWB010000001.1, on the reverse strand, counting down.
GTGTGGACGGTAAGCGTCGCCTCTCCGTCCCCTGAGGCGAAGGCCCGCAGCGCCCGGTCCAGAGGGATCCAGGCAGCTGCGGGATCCCTCAACCCTTCCCGTGGGTGCGCTTCCACTCCTGGTGAGCCCGTGCGTTTTCGATCCACGGCTTGCGCTCGAAGTAGCTCCGCGTCTCGGCCACCACCTGGGGCGCCAGGAGGATCAAGGCCAGCAGGTTGGGGATGATGACGATGGCCAGGGCCACGTCTCCCAGGGCCCACACCACCGCCAAAGGCACCACGGCCCCCATGAAGTGCATGAAGACGAAGACGCCCTTGTAGGGGAGCACCAGTTTGTGGCCGAAGAGGTAGTTGGCGCAGCGATCACCGTAGTAGCTCCACGAGATGGCGGTGGAGATGGCGAAGAGGAGCACCCCGAAGAGGACGATGTAGTGACCCCAGTCTCCCAAGGGCGACAGTCCCCGGCGGAAGGCCGCCATGGTGAGGGGCGCGCCGCTCTCCGCCGCCATGGCCCACAGGGAGGAATAGCTTCGGCCCTCTTCGCTCACGGCCTCGTTTCGCGCCGGATACACGACGCCGGAGAAGTGTTGGTTCATCTCGGCGTCGATGTAGAGCTCGTCCACCGAGGCCTCGTGCCAGGAGAGGAGAGGCGCGCCCACGCCCGTGTCCACATGCCGGCCCTCCCGGATCACCAGTGAGTCGGGTGCGGCCACGATGGCGTAGTGGTTTCCCTCCTCCAGGGCCGTGTAGGTCTGATCTCCCCCGCCCAGAACGATCTCGGTGGGCAGACGCTCGGTATGAAGGCCCGTCATGATGATGACCAGACCCGTCATGGAACAGATGACGATGGTGTCGATGAAGGGTTCGAGGAGCGCCACCACGCCCTCGGAGACGGGCTCGTCCGTCTTGGCGGCCGCGTGGGCGATGGGCGCCGACCCCTGCCCGGCTTCATTGGAGAAGAGACCTCGCCGCACCCCCCACATGAGGGTGATGAGGAAGACTCCCGTCCCCACCCCCGCCACGCCGGCGGAGGGATTGAACGCCTCCCGGAAGATGAGGAGGAAGGCGGAGGGGAAGTCACGGATGTTGAGGGCGATGATGAGGAGCGCGCCGCTCACGTAGATGAAGGCCATGAGGGGCGCCAGAAAGGCCGTCACCTTCCCGATGCGGGTAATCCCCCCCAGAATCACCGTGCCCACGATCCCCGCCGTGATGAGCCCCGTGATCCATACCGGGATCCCGAAGGTGCTCAGCATGGTGTCAGCCACCGTGTTGGCCTGCACCGCGTTCCCGGTGAGGAAGGCGGTGAAGCCCAGCATCCCCGCAAAGAAGACGGCCAGCGGCTTCCACGCCGGACCCAGGCCCCGTTCGATGTAGTACATGGGCCCGCCCGAGACCGCCCCTTCCCACTTGTGGGCGCCCCCCTCCGGGTCCACGTCACGGTACTTCTGAGCCAGCGTCACCTCGGAGTACTTGGTGGCCATCCCCAGAAACGCCGTCACCCACATCCAGAAGAGGGCGCCGGGACCGCCCCAGTGAATGGCGATGGCCACCCCGGCGATGTTGCCGATCCCCACCGTAGCCGACAGGGCCGTGGTGAGAGCCTGGAAATGGCTTACGTCGCCGGGCTCGTTGGGATCGTCGTACCTCCCCGACGTTACGGCAAACCCGTGGCCCAGCTTGCGAAGCTGAATGAAACCCAGGCGGAAGGTGAGGTAGACGCCCGTCCCCAGGAGGAGGATCACCATGTACGGAATGTTCTCCTCCCCCACCCGGATCCCCGCTTCCACCACATAGGTGTTCAGGAATTCGACGACGGTGGCGAGAGACACGTTGAAGGCGTGGAGCAGATTCTGGATCAGATCCATGAGTGGGTCCGTTCTCGTTTAGGGCTCAGGCCGCGCGTGCCTCATTTCCCGGCCTCTCCGGGTCAACGGGTCCGGCGCGACAGAATACGCCGGAGGGTCGATGAGTACATTCGGTACTCACCGACCCTCCGTTACCGGGCCATACAATGCCAGCGGCCGGGAGCCGGGGCAAGACGCCCCGGTTTCCCTCCTTCACGCGGGCGTCAGGTGAGGGCCTCCTCGTACAGCCGGCGCGCCACCGCCTCGGCCAGAAGCTCATGGGCCCGGTTGACGATGTCGTCCAGGGAGGGCGAATCCTGGAACATCTCCTCGGCCTTCTCCCGCAGTTCGGGAACGGTGGGGAGATGAGGCAGAGAGAATTCGGCCAGACGCGCCTCCACCTGGGTCCGGGCCAAGCGCGCCCGGTCGGCGAGTTCCTCCATGAGGTGGGAATCATCCCACGCCGCCTTCACCCGGGCGAGGACCGCGTCCAGAGACACGGCATCGGCCAGATCCGCCGCCACCTTCTCCACCACCTTACGCCCCACGGGACGCTCGCCCCGCACGATGGCCTCCGGCGGCTCCCGCAGGTCTCGTACCAGCCGCGTCCACGACATGACCTTGAGGACGTAGTAGGTGATGTCCAGCTCCCACCACCGGAATCCCTGGCGCGTCGAGCTCTGGTAGTGATGATGGTTGTTGTGCCACCCCTCCCCCAGCGTCACCAGAGCCAGGAACCAGTGATTGCGTGAATCGTCTCCGGTGAGGTAGCGCTGGTCCCCCACCTCGTGGGCCATGGAGTTGATGGCGAAGGTACCGTGGTAGAGGACGACGGTGCTGAGGAAGAAGCCCACGAAGAGGCCGGGCCATCCGCCGAAGACGAAACAGGCGACTCCCAGGAGGATGGCGGGAACCAGGTAGAAGCGGTCCAGCCAGCGCAGCTCGGGGTACTTGGCCAGATCCCGGATGGTGCCGTAGTCGGGCTTCCAGTTGTTCTGGTTGAAGATCCACCCCACATGGGCATACCAGAAACCGTGGTGGCGGGGCGAGTGGACGTCCTCAGGGGTGTCGGAGTGGAGGTGGTGATGCCGGTGGATGGCCGCCCACCACAACGCCCCCCGCTGGGCCGAGGTCTGAGCAAGAAAGGCGAGAAGGAACTGGAACCACCGGCTCGTCTTGTACGAACGGTGCGAGAAGTAGCGGTGGTACCCGGCCGTCACCGCCCACATCCGGACCAGGTAGAGGCCGACGGCCGTCCAGACGGCGTAGGCGGGAAAGCCGGTCCACAGCGCACCCAGGGCCGCTACATGGACCAGGGCGAAGGGGACGGCGGCGGGATAAACGATGTCATCGTGGGGAGCGTGGGAGTGCTGATGTGACAAGTGCTTTGAACTCCAGGGGGGAAAACAACAGAAACCTTCGGGCTGGCGGGGGGATCCCGGTAATCTAACGGAAACCACCCCCTCGGCCAACGTCGGGTGCGCCACACTCCCCTGAGGTGCGCCCCCCCAAACCCCGGGTACGCGTCTTCCCCGAGACCGGGGTCCCTCGGGGGCTGGCGCCCCGCGGGGGGCGGTGCCATGATCCACGCGGCTTTGGCGGACACGCGCCCGCGGAGCCCGTCGAGAGTACCCTCTTTCCCTGGAGATCCCATGGCAGGCCGCATCGTTTTCCGTCTCCCAAAGCTGACGGACCGCTTCCCCTTCGCTGGACCCCGGGCGCGACCCTCGGCCCTCCTCGGCGCCCTTCGCGGCGGAATCCCCCATGCCGCTGCCGCGCTCTTCCGCGCCCCGCTTCTCCGGGCCCCGCAGTTCCGGGCTGCGCAGTTCCGGGCCCCGCTGCTCTCCGCCACCCTCCTCCTTGCCGTGCTCCTTCCCCCGGATGCGGCCCTGGCCCAGGTCTCGACGGCCCGGCCCGGGGACGGGACGGCGGGCAGCCCGCTGGCGGCGAAGATCGACGCCCTGGTGGAGGAGGTCAACCCCGAGGTGGTGGCCTGGCGCCGGGACATCCACGCCCACCCGGAGCTCGGGAACCGTGAGTTCCGCACCAGCGCCCTGGTGGCAGACCATCTGCGCCGCCTGGGAATGGAAGTGCGCACCGGCATCGCCCATACCGGGGTGGTGGGAATCCTCCGGGGAGGACGCCCCGGGCCGGTGGTGGCGCTGCGCGCCGACATGGACGCCCTCCCCGTCAAGGAGATGGTGGACCTTCCCTTTGCCAGCACCGTGACCACCGAGTACAACGGCCGGGAGGTCGGGGTCATGCACGCCTGCGGGCACGACAATCACGTGGCCATCCTCATGGGGACCGCCGAGGTTCTGGCCCGGGTCCGCGACCGCCTCCCGGGTACCATCGTCTTCCTCTTCCAGCCGGCGGAAGAAGGCCCCCCCGCCGGAGAGGACGGGGGTGCCCACCTCATGATCGAGGAAGGCGCCCTGGACGACCCGGCCCCCGAGGCCATCTTCGGTCTCCACGTCATGCCCGGACCCGTGGGGACCCTGACCTACCGTGCCCGGGGCGCCATGGCCGCCGCTGACGGCCTCTACATCAAGATCGTGGGACGGCAAACCCACGGGGCCATGCCCTGGAAAGGCGTGGATCCCATCGTGGTAGCCTCCCAGGTGGTCCTGGGCCTCCAGACCATCGTCAGTCGACAGGCCGACATCACCAAGGCGCCCGCCATCGTGACGGTGGGGAGCATTCAGGGGGGCGTCCGGGGCAACATCATCCCCGATTCGGTGGTCATGGTGGGCACGATCCGCACCTTCGATCCCGACATGCAGCGCTCCATCCACGAACGCATCCGCCGCACCGCCGAGGGGATCGCGGCCGCCGGCGGCGCTGAAGCCGAGGTGCGCATCGGCATCGGGGCGCCCGTCACCTACAACGACCCCGACCTCACCCGCTGGGCCCTTCCCACCCTGGAGCGGGCCGCGGGCTCGGAGCGGGTTTCCGAAACCGTCCCCATCACCGGCGCCGAGGACTTCGCCTTCTACGAACAGAAGATCCCCGGACTCTTCTTCTTCCTGGGCGGAGTTCCCGAGGGCCGCACGCCCTACCCCAACCACTCCCCCCGCTTCTATGTGGACGAGGGCGCCCTCCCGGTAGGCGTGCGCGCCATGGCGAATCTGGCCGCCGATTACCTCTTCACCCACGCCGGCAGAGAGGTGAGCCAGGGCGGTTGAGGGGGCCCGGGACGGAGAGGGCCGCGGCCCCGGGGACAGCGCGACGCGGGGCCCGACAGCGCGACGCGGGGCCCGATAGCGCCACGCCGGGCCTGCCGCCGGGCCTGCCGCCGGACCTGACGCCGGACCTGACGCCGGACCTGACGCCGGGCCTGCCGGCGGCCCGAGGCGGGCCTGACGCGGTCCGGTATTGCGCCTGCCTCCGCATTTCGTATTTTCATATGCGAAAATATGAATACAACAGCCGCGCCGGCCATCCTCGACCACCTCTCGGCCCTGGGAGACGAATCCCGGGTCCGCATCCTTCTCCTTCTGGAGGGGGGAGAGTTCACCGTCTCCGAACTCTGCTCCGCCCTCCAGCTCCCCCAGCCGACGGTGAGCCGCCACCTGCGCACCCTCGCCGACGACGGGTGGGTTGCGTACCGCACCGCGGGGCGGAACCGCCACTACCGTCTGGGGGAGGCCGTGGAAGGCCCGCTGCGCGACCTGTGGCGCGTGGTGCGTGATGGAATGGCGGGAAGCCCCCTCATCGGCGCCGACGCCGAGCGCGCCCGGGCCGTACGCAGTGAGCGGCGGAGGCGTTCCGCTGAGTTCTTCGCCGGCGCCGCCGGATCCTGGGACCACCTGCGGCGCGACCTCTTCGGCGCCGGCGCCGAGTTCCTCCCTCTCCTGGGACTCCTGCAGCGGGACAGTCGGGTGGGCGATCTGGGAACGGGAACGGGGGGCCTGGCCCACCTGCTGGCCCCCTTCGTCCGGGAAGTCGTGGCGGTGGACCGGTCTCCCGCCATGCTGGAGGCAGCGGCCCGGCGTCTCCAGGGGTTGGAGAACGTCACCCTCCTGCCGGGGGATCTGGAGGATCTCCCCCTGGAGGACGCCTCCCTGGACCTGGCCGTCATGAGCCTGGTCCTCCACTATCTGCCCGATCCCCCCGACGCGCTGGGGGAGGTCTACCGGGTGCTGCGGCCCGGAGGGCGCCTTCTCGTTCTGGACCTGCGCGAGCACGAACGGGGCGCGGAGTTCGCCGAGGAGATGGGCCATATCTGGCCGGGCTTCAGCCCCCAGCTTCTCGAGGGCTGGATGGAGGCCGCTGGCTTCCGCGATGTGAACGTGGTCCCGGTTCCTCCCGATGCGGAAGCGCGGGGACCCCTCCTCTTCCTGGCGGCGGGGGTGCGTCCCCATCCCGGCGGCCACGAAGAGGACCCGGCGCCCACGCCGTAAGCTACGAGCATTCACTTTCTGCCGATGAGCGACCCATGAGCGACACCGCACTCCTTTCCCGTGAAGAACTCGAATCCGCCGCCACCGAGCGGCCTCCCTTCAAGGTCCGGGACCTCTCTCTGGCCGGATGGGGGCGCAAGGAGATCCGCCTGGCCGAGCAGGAGATGCCCGGCCTCATGGCGGCCCGGGCCGAATACGGTCCGCAGCAGCCTCTGGCGGGACTCAAGGTCATGGGATCCCTGCACATGACGGTGCAGACCGCCGTACTCATCGAGACCCTCAAGGCGCTGGGCGCCGACGTGCGCTGGGTCTCGTGCAACATCTTCTCCACCCAGGACCACGCCGCCGCGGCCGTGGTGGTGGGCCCTGACGGATCCCCCGAGGATCCCCGCGGCACCCCCGTCTTCGCGTGGAAGGGGGAGACGCTGGAGGAGTACTGGTGGTGTACGGAGCAGGCCCTCATGTGGCCCGACGGCTCGGGACCCGACCTCATCGTGGATGACGGCGGCGACGCCACCCTCCTCATCCACAAGGGGGTGGAGTTCGAGAAGGCCGGTGCCGTGCCCGACTTCGACCCCGACACCGAGCCCGAGGAGTGGGGCGTGGTGCTGGCGCTACTGCGCCGCAGTCTGGCGTCGGATCCGGGACGCTGGCAGCGCATCGCCGCCGACATCCGGGGCGTCTCCGAGGAGACCACCACCGGCGTCCACCGTCTCTACGAGATGGAGCGGGCCGGAACCCTCCTCTTCCCCGCCATCAACGTGAACGACTCGGTGACCAAGTCGAAGTTCGACAACCTCTACGGCTGCCGCCATTCGGTCATCGACGGGCTGAACCGGGCCACCGACGTCATGCTGTCGGGGAAGATGGCGGTGGTGTGCGGCTACGGCGACGTGGGGAAGGGCTGCGCCCAGGCCCTCAAGGGGCAGGGCGCCCGGGTGGTGGTCACCGAGATTGACCCCATCTGCGCACTGCAGGCCGCCATGGAGGGATACCAGGTGCGCCGCCTCGATGAGGTGGTGGAGGAGGCCGACATCTTCATTACCGCCACGGGCAACAAGGACATCATCACCGTGGACCACATGGCCCGCATGAAGGACAAAGCCATCGTGGGCAACATCGGCCACTTCGACAACGAGATCGATGTGGCGGGCCTCATGAAGCTCCCGGGGATCGAGCGCATCAACATCAAGCCCCAGTACGATGAGTTTCGCTTTCCCGACGGCCACTCGGTCCTCATCCTGGCCGAGGGGCGCCTCCTCAACCTGGGCTGCGCCACGGGCCACCCCAGCTTCGTCATGAGCGCCTCCTTCACCAACCAGGTCATCGCCCAGGTGGAGCTGGCCACCAACCCGGGGGCCTACGAGCGGAAAGTCTACGTCCTGCCCAAGAAGCTGGACGAGAAGGTGGCCCGCCTCCACCTGGACCACCTGGGGGCCCATCTCACCGAGCTCACCGAGGAGCAGGCCGCCTACATCGGGGTGACCCCCGAAGGTCCGTACAAGCCGGACCACTACCGGTACTGATTCCTCGAGAAAGGGCCTGAGGACGCGGCGTGGGTATCTGCGGCGCCGCCCCCGGACGCCGCTTCCTTCGTGCGCCGGCCGGGCTCTCGCTCCTCCGGGAGCGGGAGCCCGCCGCTATCCGCCCAGGAGCAGCTTCGCGGCGAAGAGGACCACCACCACGGTGACGACCTTGCGTACCCAGCGGTGCCCTTTGAGCACCTGGACGTGCACCCCGGCGAGTCCGCCCAGGAGATTGCCGGCCGCCAGGGCGAAGCCCATGGCCCAGTCCACCTTTCCACTCCACGCGAAGATGGCCAGCGCCAGGGGCGTGAAGGAAAGGACGAGGGTCACCTTCAGGGCGTTCCCACGCACCAGGTCCAGCCCCCCGACCGCCGCCGCCCCCAGGATCACGAAGCCCACACCGGCCTGAATGAAGCCGCCGTAGAAGCCCACGGCAAAGAAGATGAGGGCGAAGACGCCGCGGCTGAGACCGGAGGCGGGCGGGTGAGCCTTCCCGTCGCCCACGTGCACCGGCCGCCACAGGGTGAGGACCGCCACCCCCACCATGACCACCGCCAGGATGCGCTGGAAGGCCAGGTCCCCCACCCGCACGGCCGCCACCGTTCCCAGGACGGCGCCCACCAGCGCCGGCGGTACCGAGAGGAGGAGCCAGCGTCCCGAGATAAGGCGTTTACGCTGAAAGCTCCACACCGCCCCGATGTTCTGGATGAGGATCGCCACACGGTTCGTGCCGTTGGCCACGGTGGCCGGGAGTCCCAGGAAGATCATGACCGGCAGCGTGAGGAGGGATCCTCCGCCGGCGATGACGTTGAGGATGCCAGCCACCAGACCGGTGAGGAACAGAAGGCCCGCCTGGATCAGGGCTTGGTTCACGAGGCCCGGCTCCCGGGTTGAAGGCACACAATAAGGAAAGGCCCCGCCGCCGGTCGGCGACGGGGCCCGTACCTTACACGGCGCATGCGCGCCGGACCACCCCGGGATCAGAAGTTGACCTGGAAGCCCAGGTTGAAGGTGCGCGGAATTCCGAGGAAAACCTCGGCGTCGTCGGCATCGTGGTCCTTATCCCACGCATTGAAGCGGGAGTTGTCTCGAGCGTCCTGCACGTACACCGCGTCGAGGAGGTTGTACACATTGGCGAACACGCGCAGGTCTCCGCCCGCAGGCAGGACGTCGGCGATCCGATACGACGCGTGCAGGTCGAAGACCGTGTATCCCGGAGGGCTCCAGGACTGAACGCCGCGATCGTCGGTCGTGGACCGATCGAAGGGGTTGAAGTCGGCGTAGTGATCCCGGAAGGTCTTGCCCTGGAAGCGGAGGTAGAAGCCTTCCGCCGGGAAGAGCGAGACCGCATAGGCGAACTGCGTCTGGGGCGCATCACCCACCTTCAGATCGGCGATGTAGAAGTTGAAGGTCTGGGTCTCGGCCTGGAAGTCGTCGGGCTTGTAGGTTCCCGTCACGTCGTCCAGGTACTTCCAGTTGCCCACCGACGCCGCGGCATCGAAGCGCCACAGGTCGTTGGGCTGCCAGGCGGCCTGCGCCTCGATTCCCATGTGGCGGGCGTTCACACCCAGGAGGTTGACCAGCCCGTCCCGCCCGTCGCCTTCCAGGTTGCGAACGAAGACATTGCGGGTGCGGTCCTTCCATGTGGTGTGGTAGAGGTTCAGGTCGAAGGAGACGCCCCGATCCATGGAACGATACTGCACGCCCACCTCGTAGGAGATGAACTTCTCGTTCTTCGGGTTGGGGTTCTTGACGCCGTTGCGGTCGTCAATGACGCCGTCGAAGATGGGCACCTTGGACACGTACCCGGCGTTTCCAAAGAGGGACCACTCGTCGGTCACGTTGCGCACGGCGCCGCCCTTGATCTGGTAGCCGCTGATGTTGCCGCTGGAGATCTGCAGCTCACCGCCGTCGGCGCCCTTCTTGAAGTGGTCCGTGTAGTCGTACTTGTTCTGGGCCCAGCCGACCATCCCGTAGAAGGACCCGTCGCGGTCCGACTTCTCCGCCTGGAGGTAGGTGCCCAGCCAGTTGATCTTGTTGGTGTTGAAGTAATTGATCTTGTCACCGAGGCTCCGTTGCTTCTCGGCATCGGTCCAGAACTGGGAACCGCGCGTCTCGAAGTAGTAGGTGCCGCCCAGGAGGTCCCGGACCTCCCGGTAGTGGTCCACCTCGGCGGTACGCCAGTCGATTCCCGTCTCCAGGGTGAGTCCGCCGGAGAAGTCCTTCCGCAGCTTGGAGATGGCACCGATGGTCCACTGGTTGTTCACCGAGTTGCGGAGGATGAAGCCGGCAGATCCGTCGCCCCGCGCCCTGTTCTTGGCGATGGTGCCGTCCCAGTCCGGGACGCGCTGACCATAGTCGTAGTTGAACGACGCATTGCGGCTGGAGCCGTAGGTCCCGGTTCCTCCGCCATTTCCGCCGGAGTAGTACGCCACGGTGGAAAGGGTCAGTCCCCCACCGAAATAGGAGTACCAGTTCAGGTTCACCTGCGGCTTGTGGAAGTAGTTCTCCCGCTCGTTGATGTAGTTGGGGTTGTGGCGGGCGAAGGTCCCCGCTCCGGGACCCGTGCTGGTGAACTGCTTGCCCGTATAGGAGGGATCCACGCTGTTGACGTTGGGGCTCCAGGTGCGCCCGCCCTCCTTCTTGAACTTCTGGGCGATGGCCTTGGGATCGTAGTCGTCCAGGGAGAGGGCGAAATCACGATCCAGGGTGCCCAGGTTCAACTTGTACAGGTTCTGCCCGTGACGCTGGGGCGCGCCCACAGCGTAGAACTCGATGCGGTTGCGGGCGTTGAGCTGGTACGAGCTGGCCAGGTAGTAGGCCCAGGCATCGGTCCAGGTGGCGTCTCCGCCAATTCCTTCGTAGATGCCGTCGGCCGTCTTCCGCACCACGGACGCAGTGAGGGAGAAGGCGCCCATCTCGCCGGTGTTGGCGACGAAGGTCTCCTTGAGGAACTTGCCCGAACCGAATTCCTGCTTGTAGCTGAAGCCCTTTCGAACCGAGGCCGGGTCAGTGATGACGTTGAGCGTACCGCCGATGGAGGGTGTGGCCAGGTTCACCGCCGAAAGCCCGCGCTGGAGCTGGATGCTGGTGGAGGCGTCACCCAGCCCATCCCAGTTGGACCAGTAGACCCATCCGTTCTCCATGTCGTTCACCGGCACGCCGTTGATCATCACAGCGGTGTTCCGCTGGCTGAAGCCGCGCACGTTGATGCGGGCGTCACCGGCGCCCCCGCCCTGGCCCGTCGCATACACCGAAGGCGTCACGTTGAGCACGAGAGGAAGATCACGGGAACCGAGCTGGTTCTGAATCTCGACCTTGCTCACGTCGGTGAAGGCAACCGGCGTCTTGCGCTCCACGGCCCGCGTGGCGAAAACCTCGAGGGCGTCCAGGCCGATGGCCTCCTGGCTAAGACGGAAATCCACCACGCGGGTCTGATCCGGTTCGAGGTAGATGTCGTCCACCGCCTGGAGGCCGTAGCCAATGAAGCGGGCCTCAACCCGGTAGGGGCCGCCAGCACGCAGGCCGGCGATGGTGTAGCGTCCATCAGACTGGGTCAGCGCCCCGGTCTGAGCTCCGGACACCTGGTTGGTCACAACGATCTGGACGCCGGAAAGAGCAGCGCCGCTCTCGTCCGTCACGCGTCCGGCGAGGGTCGCGGTGGACTGAGCGGCGAGGTCTCCGGCAAACAGCAAGGTCGCTGCAACCGCGAGCAGTCGCACACCGTTGCTAAGTCGCATGAAGCTCCTCCATGAAAGAGGTGGCGGGTTCCACTGAAAACGGGATACCCCGTAGGGTGGAAAGAATTGTAACAGCGTTGCAGGAATTTCAATGTAAACATTTGGATACGAAAGCGTATCGTTCGCCCGCTCCCGAAAAGCAAGGCGGGACAACGTCTTTTTCCGGTACCCAGACTGCGTTTTTCGCCGCCCGACGCCATTCCTCACCCCCGGGTAGGCACCAAGCGCCCCACTGTCGTCTGGACAACACTTCTGTCGTCGCGACGGAACAGGGTCCCCAGGGGCTGCTGCGCGGGCGACACGAGGAGCCACGAACATGCCCCCCCCGGAGGGCGAGCGTCTCCGGAGGGAACGCATCGGCCTCGGGCCTACCCAGCGACCCGAAAGGACGGATCGGCCCCGCGGCTTACTTCACCGCGTTGATCATGTCGAAGATGGGCAGGTACATGGCCACGATCATTCCGCCCACCACCACGCCCAGCACCACGATCATGACGGGCTCCATGGCCGACAGCAGCGTCTCCACCGCCGCGTCCACCTCTTCATCGTAGAAGTCGGCGATCTTGGTGAGCATCTCGTCGAGACCACCCGTCTGTTCCCCCACGTTGATCATCTGCACCACCATGGGTGGGAAAACGCCCGACTCCTTCAGGGGGCCGGCGATGGTCTCCCCGCCGGCGATGGACGCCCGGGAACCCATGACGGCATCGTGGATGACCCGGTTGCCCGCCGTCTTGGCGGTGATCTCCAGCCCCTCCAGAATGGAAACACCCGACGACACCAGCGTTCCCAGCGTACGGGTGAAGCGGGCCACCGCCGCCTTGCGCTGGAGGTCCCCCAGGATGGGCAGCCCCAGCATGATCTTGTCGATGAGGAGCTGGCCGGTGTCGGTCTGATAGAACTGCCTGATTCCCACCACCAGGCCGATGACGCCTGCACCCAGAGCCCACCAGTACGCCTGCAGGAACGCGCTCATCCCGATGACGATGCGCGTCGGAAGGGGCAGCGGGATGCCCGCCGACTCGAACATGGTCTGGAAGGTGGGAATCACGAAGATGAGGAGGATGACGATGGCTCCGCCGGCCACGGAGAAGATGACGGCGGGATAGACCATGGCGCCCTTGATCTTCCGCACCAGGGCGTCGTTCTTCTCCAGGAACGTCGCCAGGCGCAGAAGAATCGTGTCCAGAATACCACCGGCTTCACCGGCGGCCACCATGTTCACGAAGAGCTCGGTGAAGATCTTGGGGTGCTTCCCCATGGCGTCGGCCAGGGTGTGACCCGATTCCACGTCGTAGAGCACCTCGGAGATGGTCTTGCGCAACGCCGGGTTCTCGGTCTGCTCCGCCAGAATGTCCAGGCTCTGCACCAGGGGCAGGCCCGAGTTGATCATGGTGGCAAACTGGCGGGTGAAGATGACGATGTCCCGCGTGGACACGCCGGTCCCGAAGGAGATGTTGAACTCCTTGGATTTCTCCCGGACCGACACCGGGATCATCTTCTGCTTGTGCAGGTAGGCGAGGACGTCGTCCTTGCTGGGAAGATCGATCTCGCCGGATTGGATCTCTCCGCCCGTGGCGGGTCTCGCGCTGTAAGCGAACGTTGGCATCTTCCTCTACCTGCTCCCTTCGAAAAGACTCATGAGCCCTGCATGGACGCCGGCGCCGGTTCTCCCACCGCCCTCAGGAGTTCGGTGGGGTCGGAGGAACGCTTCAGGGCTTCCTCCAGCGTGACCTCCCCCTTGATGTAGAGAAGCTGGAGCGCGTCGTTCATCGTCTGCATTCCGTGCTTCTTGCCGGCCTGCATGAGGGAATAAATCTGGTGGATCTTGTCATCGCGGATCACGGCCCGAATGGCCGGCGTGCAGATCATGACTTCCGCCGCGGCCACCCGGCCTTTCCCCTTGGCCCTGGGCAGGAGCGTCTGGGTGATGACGCCTTCCAGGACGAAGGCGAGCTGGGCCCGGATCTGGGCCTGCTGGTGCGAAGGGAAGGCGTCGATCATCCGGTTGATGGATTCGGCGGCGGAGTTGGTGTGCAACGTAGCCAACACCAGATGCCCCGTCTCGGCGATGGTCAGCGCCGCCGCAATGGTCTCCAGATCCCGCATCTCACCGATGAGGATCACATCGGGGTCCTGGCGCAGCGCATACTTCAGGGCGGCGGAGAAGCTCTTGGTGTCGGCGCCCACCTCCCGCTGGTTGATCATGCAGTTCTGGTGGCGATGAATGAACTCGATGGGGTCTTCGATGGTGATGATGTGACCCTTCCGCTCCCGGTTCACCTTGTCCACCATGGCGGCCAGCGTGGTGGACTTGCCGGACCCGGTGGGCCCTGTCACCAGCACCAGTCCCCGGGGACGCTCCGCCAGTTTATTGATGACCGGAGGCAGACCGAGCTTCTCGATGGAGACGATCTCGTACGGGATCTGCCGGATGGCCATGGCCACGCAGCCGCGCTGCTTGTACACGTTGCCCCGGAAGCGGGAGAGGTTCTGGACCCCGAAAGAGAAATCCAGCTCGTCCTCCGTCTCGAACCGCTTCTTCTGGTTCTCGGTGAGGATCGAGTAGGCGAGGGCGAGGGTGTCCTTGGGCGTAAGAACCTGGTTCATCCTGGAGTTCTGCAGATCCCCGTCGATGCGCAGCTTCGCCGGATTACCCACGGTGAGGTGAAGGTCGGAGGCTCCGCGCTGGATCATCTCCTGGAGGAGGAGCCGCAGACTGATTTCCTGCTGCTGGGGCGCCTGGCCCCCTGGCTGGTTCATGGAATCCCTTTATCCGGTACTTCTTCGGTTATGGTCGTCGTTGTAGCTCGGGTTTACTCGGCCACGGTGGTTTCCTTCACCACTTCGTCGAGCGTCGTGGCTCCGCGCTCCACCTTCTTCAACCCGTCCTCCCGGAGGGTGAGCATTCCCTCCGACTGTGCGATCTCCCGCAGCTCGTCGGTGCCCACCTCGTTCATGATGGCCTTGCGCAGCGCCGGGCTCATGATCATGACCTCGTACAAGCCCTGACGCCCCTTGTACCCCGAGCCACCGCACTTGTCACACCCTTCGCCCTTGTAGAAGGTGGTCTTCTCCGCCCAGTCGAGGGGAACCTTGGCGGACTTGAGGAACTCCTCGTCGTAGCTGGCCTCCACCTGGCAGTTGGAGCAGATGCGGCGCACCAGGCGCTGGGCGGTGAGGAGGTTGAGGGCGGACGCCACGTTGAACGGCTCCAGCCCCATGTCAATCATGCGGGTGATCGTGGACGGGGTGTCGTTGGTGTGGAGGGTGGACAGCACCAGGTGGCCCGTGAGGGCCGCCTTGATGGCGATCCCGCCCGTCTCGATGTCCCGGATCTCACCCACCATGATGATGTTGGGGTCCTGACGGAGAAAGGCCTTCAGCGCGGCGGCGAACGTCATGCCGATCTCGTTGCGCACCAGGACCTGGTTGATGCCGTGGATGTTGTACTCCACCGGATCCTCGGCCGTCATGATGTTGACGTCCTCGGTGTTCACCTGGGATAGCGCCGAATACAGCGTGGTGGTCTTCCCTGAACCCGTGGGTCCGGTGACCAGGACCATTCCGTAGGGGCGGGAGATGGCCCACATAAAGTCCTTCTCCGCCTTGGGTTCGAACCCGAACTTCGTCAGATCGAAGGTCAGGTTGCCCTTGTCCAGAATGCGGAGCACGATCTTCTCACCGAAGATCACGGGCAGGGTGGAGACACGGAAGTCCACCACCTTGTTCTTCATCTTGAGCTTGATGCGCCCGTCCTGGGGCACCCGGCGCTCGGCGATGTTCAGGTCCGAAAGAATCTTGATGCGGGAGGTGAGGGCCGCCTTCATCTTCATGGGCGGCTTCATGACCTCCTGCAGCGACCCGTCGATCCGGTACCGGATCCGGATCTCCTTTTCGTAGGGCTCGATGTGGATGTCGGAGACGCCCCGCAGAACGGCGTCGGTGAGGAGCCCGTTGATGAACTTCACCACGGGCGCCGAATCCACCTCCGCCGCAAGGGCGGACATGTCTTCGTCTTCCTCCTCCTCGATGACCTCCACGTCCTCTTCGCCCCACTCCTCCAGGAGCTCGGCGATCTGGTCGTCTTCCGAGACGCCGTAGTAGTTCTCCAGGTGCTTGCGGAGCGTGTATTCCCCCACGATGACCGGCTCGATGTCCATCTTGGTGATGAACTTCAGGTCATCGATGGCGCTGAAGTCGGTGGGATTGGTCATGGCCACCGTGAGCATCCGCCCCACCCTGCGCAGCGGGAGAACGAGATGTTTGTTGGCCACGTCGGCGGGGATCAGCTTCAGGATTTTCGGGTCGACGGTGACCCTGTCCAGGTCCACGGCGGGCACCCGGTACTGCTTGGCGAGCATTCGGGTGAGTTCTTCTTCCGCAACGAACCCGAGCTTGACCAGGGCGTACCCGATGCGCGTGCCCGACGTCTTGGCCTCGGCGAGGCCTTCTTTCAACTGCTCCTCGGTGATGAGCCCTTCACGGACAAAGAGATCCCCGAGTCTGATTTCCTGAGCGACCTTCGCTGACATTCTCGGTGGTTCCTGGTGGGGTAACGAAGCGGTGGGCGCCCTCCTACTGCACCAACGCTAAGAATACGGGGGGAATACCCCTTACTACAAGGGAAAGGAATCATCCGTTTCCTCCTCTCCCATTCCTACACCGCCCCGCGGGGTCCCCGCAAACCCGCCGAAGCCAACCGCCCAAGCCCCCGCCGTCACCGTCCCACGTGGATGCGGGGGCGCAGACGCTCCAGCGTGGCGGGCCCGATTCCCCGGACGCGCAGGAGGTCTTCCGGACGCCTGAAGACGCCCTCCCGGCGGGCCGCGGCGATCCGGCGCGCCAGCGCCGGCCCTACGCCCGGGAGACGCTGCAGCTCCAGGGTGTCGGCCCGGTTCACGTCCACCCGGGCCGGGTCGGCCCCGGGCGCCGACCGGCCCAGTTTCACCGGCGGCGGTACGCCGAAGTCGAGGAATGGGCCGATGCGCTTCAGGGAAGCGGGACCGATCCCCCGCACCGCCGTCAGGTCCTCGGGGCGGAGGAAGGGGCCTACTGAGTCGCGGTGGTGAACCCATCGCCGGGCCGTAGCCGGGCCCACGCCGGGCAGGCGGTCCAGCTCCACCTCCGTGGCGCGGTTGGGGTCGAGGCGCTCCCCCGGCTCCAGCGGCCGGGTCCGCAGCGCTTCCTCCCGCGCCAGGGAATCGCTGGCCTCCAGGAGCGCAGGAGACGCCGACGGCGCAGGCAGCGGTGCGGGAGCGCGCGCTTCCCACGCCCACCGGGCGGCGCTCACCGCCAGGAGAACCGCGGCGGTGCGACCCAGGGCGCGTCCCTCCTGAACGTTCATTCACCTCGGCCCTGTTGGAGTATCGGTGGGGCTCCAACGATGGCGCGGTACTCAGGACCCGGGAATGAAGGGTTGGGACGGTAGGACTCCCGCCGAGAACTGGAGCTGTCCATACAGCCCCACCCGGAACTGAGTGGAGCCGGTGCGCAGCCCTACGAAGGATTGGCGGTCGTCGTAGCTCATCTGCATCCCCACCTCGAACCCACCCACGCTCGTGTCCATGGCCAGGCTCACGCTGCGCCGGATCTGGTCCAGGAAGGCGACGCATTCGGGACGCGCCGCCGTACTGCGGCAGTCCTCCTCCGACGTGAAGCTGCCCAGGATGGAGACGCGCACCGGGCGGTCCAGACGCCGGGCGATGAAGTCGGGAGGCCGCAGGTTCGAATTGATGGAGATGCGGTGACTCTCCTGGCGATGTTCCGTCGTGCCCGTGGGATCCACCGCTTCCCCTCGCCGCAGCGTCCCGCGGTAGGTGGTCACCACCGCGCCCAGCCAGGTAAGGGACACCTCCACGGGGACCTGGACCTCGGAGCGGGTGCGCTCCTGGGCGCCTCCCTCTCCGAAGCGGATCTCCCGCACCTCCCTGGAATATCCGGAGGAAACCGCCACCTGCTGAATTCTGAGGAAGGCGGGAGGCGCGATGGGCGGCAACGCAGCCCGCACGTCGGGCCACCTGCGCTGGAAGAGGCTGCGGTCCGAGCGGGTGTCCAGTGTAGTGCCCGTGGTCTCCCGGAACCCTACATCCACGCCCAGGCCCCCCGGGAGGCGTACCCCGGAAGAAACGGTCCATGTGTCCTGGTCCACCAGCGTCGCCGCCGTGTCCCGGCCCAGGAAGCGATAGTCGTTGGCGTCGCCCAATCCCCACTGGAACCGGGTTCCGGGGGAGACCGGATCCCGGTTGAAGCGGGCCGAGATGCCGCTGGCGTAGCTGATGCGCATGGGGCGCAGCGCCGCGATCATCCCGCGGAGTTGCGTCACCCCCGGATCCTCTCCTTCGCGTCGCGGCCCCAGGAGGCTTTCGGCCAGGGTGCGGGGCCGCAGCCCGAAGAGCGCCCGCCAGTTTCGCTGGCCCCGGGCGTTCCGGGTCAGATCGAGGAGGGTGTCGCTCCCGGCGGCCCGGCGCTCCACGAAGCGGGCGTTGCGCTCCGACTCGTACACCGTGGTCCACTGGAAATCGCTCTGCAGCCAGGAGAAGACACGAGGACGGAAGCCGAGGCGGGTACGCAGGTTGCGCCCCGTCTCCCACCCCAGATCCATCCCCCGGAGGGAGGAACGCTCCCGCCGCAGAAGCGTCTGCACAGCGGGATCCGAAACCGCCTCCTCGGGGGAGAGGAGGTCCCGTATGGAGCGGAAGGTGACGCCCGCGGAGAGCGGGGGGAGGGGCCGGAAGCGCACGTCCGCCACGGTCTCGAGGGTCCGGCGGGGTGCCAGGGTGGGCGTCACGAGGC
Source organism: Gemmatimonadota bacterium (assembly GCA_046756305.1). Lineage (GTDB taxonomy): Bacteria > Gemmatimonadota > Gemmatimonadetes > Longimicrobiales > Gaopeijiaceae > JBHHWB01. The sequence continues at coordinate 69,705 of JBHHWB010000001.1, read as the reverse complement.
TGTCCTCGGGGAGTTCGATGATGCGGTCGTAGCGGAAGATCTTGGTATCCCGCTGCCGGTACGAGCTCCCGAAGGAGATGTGCTCCGGCGTCCAGCGCAGTCGGGCCCCGGTCACCCCGTCCTCGAGGAAGCCGGGAAGGAGGGCCCGCACCGCACCGCGGACGAAGCCGGGCACCAGGGGCAGGGAGCGCTCCCCCGGATCCCGGGACCAGTCCAGACCCGCGTTGACACCCCGGGACCGGTTGAGGGCCGTCACCGCCGAATTTCTCGACGCGATGTACGACACCCGGGCCCCCAGACCATCCAGGAGGAAGCCCGTCCACGGGTTGACGCTGGGGGTTCGCTTGCGGAAGGCCAACCCCACCCTGGTCTGGCGGGATTCGGTGGGACGCAGCCCTTTGAGGCGATCGGCACGCACGTCGGAATTGGCCAGAAAAGTGGGCGCGCGCCCAAGGCGATCCACGTTCAGGGTCAGAGGAAGATCGATGCCCCACTCCGCCGGCGTGAAGCGATCCAGGCGCAGGGTGGAAGCCAGGGTGAGGGTGCGATCGTTCTGGTAGGTGGGCTCGTCGCGGAGCTGACGGAAGAACGCCCCCCGGTTCGTGTAGGACAGCCGGGTGGCCAGAACCCCTGCGGCGTCGAACTCGGCCGTCACGGAGCCGGCCATCCCTCCGTCACGTACGGGACGGCCCAGACGGAGCTCGTCCACCCACACCTCTCCCGACAGGAAGCCATCCCCCTGGTTCCAGATCCCCAGGGAGATCTCGCGCACGTTGGCCAGGTCGGGGGCCCGGCCCCGATCCCTCAACACCACGGCGTAGGTCGAATCCGACGCCCACACCGTCACCGGTGGATCCCCCGGGCCCCGGGGGTTGAGGAGGAGTTCCTCCTCGGCGCGTCTGCGTAGCTCCAACCAGACGTCGAAGTCCACTACCGCCTCGGGAAGCCAGTCGCCTGGCGTGACACCGGTGGGACTGGCCGGGGGGGAGAGGGGCGCACGGAAGATGTAGAAGTTCTCGGCGTCGGTGCCCACCTTGAAGAAGAAGTAGTGGGGACGGTCGGGGCCGAAATCGCCGGAACGCGCCACCACCCACATGCGGGCCTGACGATAGGCGAGAAAGTTGCGGGGACGCTGCGGGAAGCGCTGGTAGACCTCCGCCCGGCCTGCCGCGGGAATGTCCTCGAAGGTGATCCCCAGGGATTTCTCGTTGAACTCGATCCCCTGCCCCACGAAGGCCGAAGTGGGATCCCTCAACTCCTCCAGGACGCCCGGAGGTGAGACGTAGGCCTCGCCTTCCGTGACACGGGAGACCGTGCCCACATCCACCCGTCCCAGGGCGGCCAACGTGTCTCCGACGATCCCTTCCAGGACCCCCGCACCCCCTCGGCGGATCCAGCGGGACCCTACCAGCCGCATGCGGGCCACACGCACACGGCGATTCCCGGACCCGGCCAGCGTCATACGCAGGTGCTTCACCAGGCGCAGGTCGGCGTCGGAGAAGGCGCCCCCGACCTCCAGGGTGCCGGGTCCCCGGATGGGGACGCGGTAGAGTTGGAAGTCGGTCCCCGTCTCCTCCCGGGTGCGGGCCAGGAAGGGCGATGCGCCGTCGAGGCGGATGATGTAACGGAGGTGCCGTTCCTGGCGGTCCAGGTTCCCGTCGCCGTCCAGGTCCTCCGAATCGAGACGGCCGTTGCCCCGGGTGCACACCGCCCGGGGGTCGGCGATAGGGTACAGCAGGCCCGGTTCTGCAAGGCACGTCTCAGGCCATACGCCCCGCAGGTCCAACTCGGTGCTCCACACCTCCCCTCGTGCGGGATCCGCCTCCTGGTCCAGGAAGCCCAGTCCCCAGGGCACGCCGCCGTCGGCCCGTACGCCCCGCGTATTTCCCAAAGAGTCGGCGAAGAAGGCGTCCTCGCTTACCACGCCCAGGTCCAGGACGAGGGTCAGATCCTCACCTCCGGCGGCGTAGAACTCGAGGAAATCGGTCTTGGTCAGGTCCATCCCGGTGGTGGAAAGGGCGGTGGTGATGGAGGCCCATGCCTGCCGGTTCACGGGCCGGTCACCCCCGAACGAGAGGAGTAGGCCCGGCTCCCGAGTCTCGGATCCGGCCACGCGGATCTGGTGGTCGATGTCCTGCCGGGGGAAGAACCCCTCGTGGACCCCCACACTGTCCCCCACCCCCGACTCCACAATCCATTGGTGCTGCCAGACCAGGGGCACCAGAGATGTCTCGTCCAGCGTGACGGGAAGAACCGCTTCTACACCGTCCCGCCGTGCGGGAGCGCTCCCCCGCACCCAGTCCTTGGACTGGAGCGAGATGGGAATGGCGTTGGACCCATCGAAGTCGTCCACGAAGACCGTGCCCCGCGTGTTGGGGTTGGGCAGGGAGAGAGCCACCTCCCCGTCCAGGCTGAAGCGGGCGCGTCCGTCGTAGCGCAGCCCGGGAATGGCGCTGAGAATCCGGTCCACCCAGAGTGCGCCGCTCTCCACGAACCCGCTGACACCGCCCAGGAGGGCGGCGGCCGGCTCGGTGCCGAGCTGCGGCCGGGTCGCCACCGTCCGCTCGGAGCGGTAGAGGGTGAGGACGTCCAATCCTCCCGCCGTGCCGATGTCGGTGTGGGTGCGGAGACCGAACACCTGCGTGGGAGAGACCTGGAAGAGGGAGCGCTGCTCCCAGGTGGCCCGGATGGTAGCGTCGGGCACAGCGGTAAAGAGGGCCTCGGCTTGAGGAAGGGTGACCTGCCCCACGTCGTAGTCGATCTCGTAGTCCACCCCCCGCACCAGGAGGCGGTCTCCCAGCCAGATGCGCTCGCTCCCGTCGCGGATGCCCAGCGCCCCCAGGGAGAAGGAGGAAATGACGCCCCGACTCATGAGCCGGTACGAGATAGCCAGGCGGAAGCGCCCGGCGTTGTCCCGCTCGAAGGGATCCTCCTCTTCGTAGATGCGCCGGTTGGCGTCGTCGGCCAGGATCTCCGCCGCTTCCTCGGCGGTGAGCCCGTACTCCGGAAGGGGTGGGGGAGCCGCGAAGGGCCGGAGGGTGGGAAAGATGATGAAGGTCCCCCGCACCGGCGTCTGATCCTGGAAGAAGTCGGCGCCGGGTGAGTACACATACGCAGGGTCCAGGGCGTCCAGGGGAGACTCCTGGTCTACTCCGAAGAGCTGCAGGAAGGTGAGGACCTCCCCCGCCGGCGTGCGCTTGAAGGTGCGCCCGGCGGAGCGCTCCCCCAGGGAGATGACCATCTCCACCGACGACTGCTCCACGTCGCCGGAGCCCGAGACGCGGTAGACCTGGTGCATCTCCAGATCCCAGGTGGGGCGTCCCGGCTGATGGTTCCCACCGGAAGCCTTGAGAAGCCGCAGGCGGGGGCGTCGCCCGGCGTTGTGGATGCGCTCGGGATTGTAGTCCCCCACCGTGTCGCCGGCGGCGGTGATGTAGGTCACCGCCAGCATCTCCTCCCTGCGCAGGGGATTGCGCAGGGCGATCCACAGCCCGCTGGGATGGACGAAATAGTCCACTCCGGGCTGGAGGTACCGGAACCAGCCCGACTCCACCACCCGTTCCCCGTCGGCCTCCGCCACGGCGTCGGCCTGGATGAAACCCTCCACCTGCTGACGGAGCTGGGCGTCGTTCTCATAGCGGTAGAGCTGGATGGGCTGGGGCCCGGGCTCCACGGCGGGAGCGGCCGAGCCCACCTCCAGGTCCAGGACGTCGATGTGGGGGTATCCCGCAATGGCCCGGGGATCCACCAGGAAGAAGAACTGTCCCCGTACGAAATCGGCGTCGTCCAGCTCCAGGGTGTCCTCCTGGACGAACATGCGCTGATCACCGATGCCCGAGAGGCGGAACTCCCGCGAGTTGAGATCCCCGCGCTGCTGAGCCCATACGGTCTGGAAGTCCAGCGGACCCAACTGCCCCTCCGCCTGGAAGCCGAAGTTTCCGGCGGGAATCCCTTCGGTGAGGAAGCGCGACGACGGAAGTCGGAAGGTGACGTCGCCTACCTCCAGGCGACGCAGGATGTCGTCTTCGGCGCCTTCATAAAAGATGTTGATGCGGTTGGCTGCATCGAACTCCCGGTTCTGGTCGAAGTCCACGTCCACCCGGATGCGGTCGGCAATGGTCCCGGCCACCTGGACGCCGAAGCGCATGTCGGGACGAAGCCGGGGAATGAGGGTGGGATTACAGCTCTCGCGGAACTGTCGGTCGCAGGGCCGGAACCGGCTCCAGTCCCCTCCCACCTCCATGCGGCTGCGGACGTTGAGGGCCAGGTCGGCGTAGTCGGTGACGAAACGGGGAAGGGCTTCCCCTGCCCCACCCCCCTCCCCACCCCCGGGGGCGACGGCCTCGGCCACGACCCCCGGTCGCGGCGCCGCACCCGGCGGGAGGAAGCGCGCAGTGTCCCCGGGCGGGACCCCCCAGCGCCGCACCCGCTCCCGCAGCAAGGTCGTCGTCAGAAGCAGGATGGGGGCGGCGGCGCCCGGCCCCACCCGCGTTTCGGCCCCCGTCGCCTCCTTCGGCACGCCCTGACCCAGAGGGTGCCCCAAGGGGATCCTTCTCAGGCCCAGGCGCAGCGCCGCCTCACCGGGCGCGGCGGCCAGGCCCGCCCGCACCGCGCCGGGGACCTCCCACGGCGGCCGCACGATGGTATCCGGAGCAAGGAGCCGGAGCGCGGACGGGCCGCCCCCGGGCGAGGGGCCGGCGGCCGCCACGCCCGGAGCCAGGAGGAGCGGGACCGCCAGGAGCGCCGTGGTGTAGGGGAAGCCGCCCCCCCTTGAGGGCGCACCCGTCCCCTGGGTAGCTTGGCGCGCCCTCGGACGACCGAGAACTGATGCGAGGAACACCGCAATGCGGATGGGAGTGCTCACCAGATACCTAATTCGGGTCCACGTCGGCCCGTTCATCTTCTCCCTTACCGCCATTACCGGCCTCATCTTTCTCAACGCCGTGGCCCAGCGCATCGAGGCGCTGGTGGGCAAAGGGCTTCCGTGGAGTGTGATTGTCGAGTTCCTGGTCCTCTCCTTACCTCATACGGTCGCGCTGTCCCTCCCCATGTCCGTGCTGGTCGCCGTGCTGTACGCCTTCAGTGAGCTTACAGCCTCCAATGAGATCACCGCCATGGCCGGCGGCGGCGTTCGGCCCCTGCGCATCGTCCTACCCATCCTGGGGATGGGGGCCGTAGCCACGGCTGCCATGCTCTATTTCAACGACGCGGTGCTTCCCGAGGCCAATCACCGACTAAAGAACCTTCTCATCGACATCGGCCGCAAGAGCCCGACGTTTCAGCTTCGCGAGCAGGTTGTCAATGAGATCGAGGCCGAGGAGGGGAAAAGCACCTACTTCCTCACGGCTGCACGCATCGACCCGGTGCGGAACACCCTGGAGGACGTCGCCATCTTCGACGGCAACAATCCGGCGCGCCGCAGGGTGACCTACGCCAGCCGGGGAAGCATGGCGTTCAACCCCGAGAAGACGGATCTCTACCTGACTCTCCTGGACGGGGAGACCCACGAGATCCAGAGCGACCACTACGGCGGCTTTCAGCGCGTTTTCTTCCGCAAGCAGGTGGTGCCGCTCCGGGGCGTAGGCGATGAGCTGGAGCGGAGAATGGGAGGCACCAATCGGGGGGACCGGGAAATGAGCTTCGCCATGCTCCGCGAAAACGCCGAAGAACGCCGACAGGAACTGGCCGAACTCTTCCGGCAGAACCGGGAGCGGGCCATGGCGGCGGTTCGCCTGGCCCTCAACCAGCCCACCGATGCCGACACGGCCACCCTGAACTCCTTTACCCTCCAGCGGGCCCGAGGTCAGGTGGCTGCGGCGGTGAACAACGAATCCCTCCTGGCGCGGGATCCCCTCACCCAGAGCATCGTCATCGGCACTCGAACCCGCGCGTCCCGGGCCCACGCCATCGAGGAGCAGATCAACCGCTACATGGTCGAGCTGCAGAAGAAATGGGCTATCGCCTTCGCATGCCTCATCTTCACCCTCCTGGCACCGCCCCTGGCGCTGCGCTTCCCCCGGGGCGGCGTGGGTCTGGTGGTGGCGGCGAGCACGGGGATCTTCGCCGTGTACTGGATGGGGCTCATCGGGGGCGAGAGTCTGGCGGACCGCCGCCTGGGCGATCCCATGATCACCATGTGGATCCCCAACCTGGTCTTCCTCGCCGTGGGGCTCTTTCTTCTCTCACGCATGGGGCGAGCCGGAAGCACGGTGCGGGGAGGCGGGTGGGATTCCCTGGCATGGCGTCTCAGGGACCGGCTGGACCGTGTGCGAAGACGCGTCCGGGTGGAGGACGCCGCATGATCCGGATTCTGGACCGCCTGGTGGCGCGCACCTTCGTCAAGCTCTTCGTCATCTTCCTCCTGGCGTCGCCTCCCCTCTTTATCCTGGGCGACATCACGGAGAACCTGGACACCTACGTGGACCGGGGGCTCACCGCAGCAGAGGTGGCACGGGCCTACTTCTTCCAGCTTCCCCTCTTCATCCAGTGGTCCTTCCCCATCGCAGCCCTCATCGCCACCGTCTTTACCGTCCACGGGATGACGGCCCACCGGGAGATCGTGGCGGCCAAAGCGGGGGGCATCTCCTTCCACAGGACCATCCTGCCCATTCTGGTCCTGGGCGTCCTCCTCACCGGTGCGGCGCTGGTCCTTTCGGAGGTGGTCCCGAGGGGCAAGCGCATCGCCGCCCAGATCCTGCGCGACGAGGATCCCCGCAGAGCGTGGCGCTCCGATTTCGTATACAAATCAGAGGGCGGCCTCCTGTGGCAGGTGCAGCGCCTCACGGCGTCGGACGGGCGCATGCGCGGCGTGGTGGTGGAGGACCCGGGAGGACCCGAACGTCCCACCATGAGCATGGTCGCCGACGCCGCCGAGTTCGATTCCATCCAGGGCTGGACCTTCGCCCAGGGGTTTCTCCGCTACCTCTACCCCGACAGCACCGGCGACACCTACGAGTTCCAGAGGATGCGCATGGCGGGCCTCAGTGAACGCCCCGACGAGCTCCTGGAAGCCCCGCGGGAGCCCGACGAGATGACCTACCGCCAGATCGACCGCCTGGCTCGCATCGTGGAGCGCACCGGGGGCAACGCCAGCAAACTCCTGGTGCAGCGGGAACAGAAGCTTTCCATTCCGGTGGCCACCCTGGTGGTGATTCTCCTGGGAGCGCCCCTGGCCACAAGCAGCGCCCGGGGGGGCGCGGCCTACGGGATCGGCATCTCCCTGGGCATCACCATCCTCTACCTCCTCCTCTTCAAGGTCGCCGGAGCGGTGGGAGGAGCCGGCGCCATGAGTCCCGCCCTGGCCGCCTGGCTGCCCAACGTCCTCTTCCTGGCGGCGGCCCTCTTCTTTCTGCGCCGCGTCCGCACCTGACGGGGTGGCCGGGAGTTTGCGGGCCGGTTGCGCGCAGTTTATACGCTTGACCGTGCCGCGCCGGGCAGCCCGGCAAGAAACCGATCGGTGAGCCGTCCCTCCATGACCTCCTCGACGGGCCCCCGGAGGACCACCTCCAGCTCCGGTTTCACCGTGACCCTCAGCGCGCCGCCCTCCATTTCCACGCGTACCTCTCCCGCAGGCAGGAGACCCCGTCTCACCGCCGCCACGGCCACGGCGCAGGCGCTGGTCCCGGATGCGCTGGTCCACCCCACCCCCCGCTCCCAGATGAGCATCCGGCATACCCCGGGGCCCACGATTTCGGCAACCTGCACGTTGGCGCCCGCTGTCAGGGCGGGATGGCCGGCGAGAAAGGGGCCCACCTCTTCCAGGCGCCCGCGTGTGAGGGGTTCCCCCCATACGACCAGGTGGGGATTGCCCACGTTGACGCACGTCACCGCCAGGCGCTCACTGCCCGGCCCCGAGATGCGGCCGCGGACCAGGGCGGCGGGAGCGAGACCCACAGCCTCGGGGCCCGTCCGCGCCCTCCCCATCTCCACTGAGAAGTCCATGGAGTCGCCCCGCCTCCCATGCAGATGCAGCGTGACGTGCCTTCCGCCCACCTCCACCTGTAGTGGCTCATCCCCCATGCGTCCGGTGCGCGCCAGGTAGGCGGCAAGGATGCGCAGACCGTTTCCGCTGCGCTCGAATTCGGAGCCGTCGGGATTGAACATGCGCAGGCGTATCAATCCGCCCCCGGACCGAAGAAGAACGATCCCGTCGGCGCCGATGCCCATGTGGGGATGGCACACCCGGCGAATCGCAGCCTCCGTCATGCGCCATCCCGCATCCCTGCCGGAGGCCTCCTCGAAGACCAGGTAGTCGTTTCCCAGGCCGTGAGCCTTGAAGAACCCGGGCCGGGCGCGGGGACGATCATCCACCACTCTGGACCTTTCCTCCTTCCCGATCGAGCTCGTTAAACCGTGGAGAGGACCCGGTGAAACTCCGCCGGTGCGCTCCTCGTAAAGACCGTGGCATGAGGGACCCACCGGGGTGGGTAACCCGGCGGGTCCCGGTAAGGTTCCGCCGGACGAGGGAAATCCGGCGAGGCGCGACGGCGTCCCCGAAGAAGACACTGACCACAATGGGGCCATGAAACGGGCGGGGAGGATGACGATGATGGGAGCAGGCGGCAAGAGGAAGACGTGGCTCACCGGAGCGTGGGCATGGTGTATTCTCTCCGTGTCCGCCGCGGTGGCGGCCCCGGCGGACATGGCTGCGCAGGAGATGCGCGGACAGACGGCAGCGGCCCCGCAGGTCGTGCGGGGATGCTGCGCTCAAGAGGCGGACACTCCCCTGGTGCTGGAGGCGGCGCCCCTGGCAGGCAGCATCGAGGTGGACGGCCGCATGGACGAAGAGGCATGGCGCCGGGCCACCATCGCCACGGGCTTCGTTCAGTTTCAACCGCACGTGGGGGATCCGGCTTCGGAGAAGACCGAAGCTCGCGTCCTCTACGGGAAAGAAGCCCTGTACGTCTTCATCAAGGCCTACGAGAGGAACCCCGACCAGATCGTGGGCCAGCTCACCCGACGGGACCAGGACTCCTATTCGGATTACGTGGGCGTGGTGGTGGATTCCTACTTCGACCGCCGCACCGCATTCCAGTTCATGGTGAATCCCGTGGGGGTGAAGACCGACGTCTACCGGTTCGACGACACGAATGAGGATTCGGGGTGGGACGCGGTATGGGACGTGGCAACCGCCCGCGAAGCGGACGGGTGGACGGCGGAGTTCCGCATCCCGTATTCCCAGTTGCGCTTCAGCGATAAGGCGGACCAGACGTGGGGGATCAATTTCTTCCGCCAGATCGCCCGCAAGGAGGAGCTGGATCTGTGGGCGCCCATTTCTCCCGAGGATGGCGCCGTTGTTTCCCGCTTCGGCGAACTGCGGGGCCTGCGAGGGATCGAGCCGCCCAACCGCCTCGAGCTCCTGCCCTACACGCTGGCACGTCTGGAGCGGGCTCCGGGAGACGAGGCCAATCCTTTCTATCAACGCACCGCCACATCAGGACGGGTGGGCGCCGACATCAAGTACGGCGTGACGGGAAACCTTACCCTGGACGTGACCATCAACCCTGACTTCGGCCAGGTGGAGGCGGACCCCGCCCAGGTCAATCTGACAGCCTTCGAGACCTTCTTTCCCGAACGGCGTCCCTTCTTCCTGGAAGGTGCGAGCATCTTCAACTTCGGCATCGCCCTGGGGGACGGAGACGGCGCCGACGAGTCCCTCTTCTACTCCAGGCGGATCGGAAGGGCACCCCAGGGACGGCCCGGCGGTGGCTACGTCGACGTCGACCGCCAGACCACCATCCTGGGGGCCTGGAAGCTGTCGGGAAAGACGGCGAATGGATGGTCCATCGGCGCGCTGCATGCGGTGACGGCGGAGGAACGCGCACGGGTGGCGCCCCCTTCGGGAAATGTCTATGAGGAACCCGTGGAACCCCTCTCCAACTATGGAGTGCTCCGCGTCCAGAAGGATTTCCGTGACGGACGCACGGCAGTGGGCTTCATCGGCACGGGCGCACGCCGCGACGCCTCCGTCGCCGACGCCCTGGGGCTACGACGGGAAGGCTACGCCGGGGGCATCGACTTTCGTCACCGCTTCGCCGGCGACCGGTACTCCATCGATGGATACGTGCTGGGCTCCCTGGTGCGCGGCTCCGCCGAAGCCATCGCCGCAACTCAGCGTTCCCCGGCGCGGTACTTCCAGCGTCCCGACGCCGAGCACGTGCGCTACGATCCCACCCGCACCAGTCTTTCCGGGGCCTCGGCCTTTCTCACCGTAAGCAAGGTGGCGGGAGAGCATTGGCTGTGGGCCACTGGCCTCCATACCCGCTCTCCCGGCTTCGAAGTCAACGACGTCGGATTCCAACGCAACGCCGACAGCTTCGTCAACTTCGCCTGGCTGGGGTATCGCCAGAACAGCCCCCAGGGTCCCTTCCGGCGCTGGAACGTCAACGGAAATATCTGGAGCGGCTGGAACTATGACGGGGACCGGATCGCCCTGGGCGGCAATGTGAACGGGTCAGCCCAGTTCCGGAACTTCTGGAACATCTGGGCCGGCGCAAATCGCGAGGCATCATCCTTCTCGTCGGGGATGCTCCGGGGGGGACCCCTCTTCAAGACCGAGCCGCAGGTGAATGCCTGGGCGGGGTTCGGGACCGACTCGAGAAAGGCGGTATCGGGCCGCCTGAGCGTCTTCGGCAATGTGCGCCGGGAAAGCAATTCCTGGACCGTGGGCGTGTCGCCCGGGCTGCGAATCCGTCCCTCGGGGCGGACCAGCTTTTCCCTTGGAGGGTTCGTCAACCGGAACGTGGATGATCGCCAGTGGGTGGGCGCCTTGGGATCCGGCGACGACGCCCACTACCTCTTCGGCCGCATCGACCAGACCACGGTGGGCCTCACGCTCCGGGCCGACTATGCCTTCACGCCGACCCTCTCCCTCCAGCTCTACGCCCAGCCCTTCGTGAGCGCGGGAGCCTACAGGGAGTACAAGGTGGTCACCGACCCCCGGGCCCCCCGGTACCGGGATCGCTTCCGCCTCCTGGGGGAGACCATCTCCGACGGAACGGTACGGGCCGATATCGACGGCGACGGCACGGACGAATCCTTCCCCTCCCCGGATTTCAACTTCAAGCAGTTCCGGTCCAACGCCGTGCTGCGTTGGGAGTACCTCCCCGGTTCCATCCTCTTCGTCGTGTGGTCCCAGGGACGTAATCACTTCGCTCCCACGGGCCGATTCGACCTGGACTCGGATGTGGGGTCTCTCTTCGACGCTCCCTCCGACGACGTCCTGATGATCAAGGTGAGCTATTGGATCGGGAGGTAGGGGGACGGCCGCCCTGCACCGCGCGTGTCGGTGCTGAGCCGGCAGCGAAGGGGCGGTGCTCCGGCAGGACCGGGGCGCCGCCCCGGTGACCCCGGGGTGTTGCTCCCGGGGGAAGTGCGTGTATGTTCCAGGTTCAAGCAACGGGGCGATTTGCGGCGTATTGCGGCCCGGCCGGCAGCGTGATTCAAGCGCCCGGCGAACGAGCTAAAAAGCCATGCCCCGCCGCGTACGACGCGACGGGGTATGCTGTTGGGGAGTCCGATCCATGGCCCATGGAACCACACCGCCCGACCGGGGCAGCCTCTTTCAGGAGCACCTGAGCAGGCGCATCCTCCTCCTGGATGGGGCCATGGGCACCATGATCCAGGCCCACCGCCTGGGCGAGGCCGAATTCCGCGGAGCCCTCTTCTCCGACCATCCCAAGGCATTGAAGGGCGCCAACGACGTCCTCTCCCTCACCCGTCCCGACGTCATCGGGGAGATCCACCGGGCGTATCTGCGAGCCGGCGCCGACATTCTCGAGACCAACACCTTCAACGCCACCCGTGTATCCCTGGCCGACTACGGCCTGGAGGACGCGGTGCACGAGATCAACCGGGCCGCGGCGGAGGTGGCCCGCGCCGCCGCCGACGAGGCTGAAGCCGCCGAGGCGGGGCGCCCCCGCTGGGTGGCGGGCTCCATGGGACCTACCACGCGGAGCTGCTCCATTTCTCCCGACGTGGGGGACCCGGGGGCTCGCAGTGTCACCTTCGAGCGTCTCGTCGCCGACTACGCCGAACAGGCCCGGGGACTCCTGGAGGGCGGCGTGGACCTCCTCCTGGTGGAGACGGCCTTCGACACCCTCAATGCCAAGGCCGCCCTCTTCGCCATCTCCGGGGTCCTGGCCGAGGGCGAACGGGACGTGCCGGTTCTCCTCTCGGGAACCATCACCGACCTGAGCGGCCGCACCCTGTCGGGCCAGACGCCTACCGCCTTCTATCATTCCATCCGCCACGGCATCCAGCCGGGACCCGGGCGCCGGTCGGGGCTGGCGGCGGTGGGGCTGAACTGCGCCCTGGGCGCCGATCAGTTGCGGCCCTTCCTCGAAGAGCTCTCCCGGGTGGCCGAAGTGCCCGTCACCGTCCATCCCAACGCAGGCCTGCCCAACGAGTTCGGCGAATACGACGACACGCCCGAGCACATGGCCCGGGTGGTGCGGGAGTTCGCCGAGTCGGGGTTCGTCAACGTGGTGGGGGGATGCTGCGGCACCACGCCGGAACACATCCAGGCCATGGCCGAGGCGGTGGCCGGCGTCCCTCCCCGCCCCACTCCCACCCTTCCACCCCGCACGCGCCTGGCGGGCCTCGACCCCCTGGAGATCGGTCCCGATTCCCTCTTCGTGAACGTGGGGGAGCGCACCAACGTCACCGGCTCGCGGCGCTTCGCCCGCCTCATCCGGGAGGGGGACTACGATACCGCCCTGGAGGTGGCGCGGGAGCAGGTCCAGGGCGGCGCCCAGATCATCGACGTGAACATGGACGAGGGGCTTCTCGACTCCCGGGAGGCCATGACCCGGTTCCTTAATCTGGTGGCCGCCGAGCCCGACATCGCCCGGGTCCCGGTCATGATCGACTCCTCCGACTTCTCCGTCATCGAGGCGGGCCTGCGGTGCCTGCAGGGCAAGGGCATCGTCAACTCCCTCTCCCTCAAGGACGGAGAGGAAGCCTTCCGGGAGAAAGCCCGCCTGGTCCGGCGCTATGGCGCTGCCGCCGTGGTCATGGCCTTCGACGAGACGGGCCAGGCCGAAACGGTGGAGGCACGGGTCGCCGTGTGCCGCAGGGCATACCGGATCCTGGTGGAGGAGGAGGGCTTTCCACCCGAGGACATCATCTTCGACCCCAACGTCTTCGCCGTCGCCACGGGGATCCCCGAGCACGATCACTACGCCGTCTGGTTCATCGAGGCGGTGCGGCGCATCAAGGAAGCCTGCCCCTACGTCCTGACGTCGGGGGGGATCAGCAACGTCTCCTTCTCCTTCCGGGGCTCGCCGGAAATCCGCGAGGCCATGCACGCCGCCTTCCTCTACCACGCCATCGAAGCCGGTCTGGACATGGGGATCGTCAACGCCGGGGCGCTGCCCGTCTACGACGAGATTCCGCAGGATCTCCTCCGCCCGGTGGAAGACGTCCTCTTCGCCCGTACGCCCGCCGCCACCGAGGTGCTCACCCGCATCGCCGAGGAGCGGAGGGGCGGCGGCGAGCGGAAGCGCCGGAAGGACCTCTCCTGGCGGGAGCGTCCGGTACGCGCCCGCCTCATCCACGCCCTGGTCCAGGGCCTGGACGCCTGGGTCGAAGAGGACGTGGAAGAGGCGCGGGAAGCGCTGGGGAGCGCCCTGGCCGTCATCGAGGGACCCCTCATGGAGGGAATGAACGTAGTGGGGGACCTCTTCGGTTCGGGACGCATGTTCCTTCCCCAGGTGGTGAAGAGCGCGCGGGTCATGAAGAAGGCGGTGGCCTTCCTGGTGCCCTACCTGGAGGCCGAACAGAGCCGGACCGGCGGGAAGGGGCGGATCCTTCTCGCCACGGTGAAAGGAGACGTCCACGACATCGGGAAGAACATCGTGGGCGTGGTGCTCCAGTGTAACGGCTTCGAGGTGGTGGATCTGGGCGTCATGGTTCCCGCCGAGCGCATCCTGGAGGAGGCCCGCGCCCACGAAGTGGACATCATCGGTCTTTCGGGGCTCATCACGCCTTCCCTGGAGGAGATGGTGCACGTCGCCTCGGAGATGGAGCGTCTGGGCTTCGACCTCCCCCTCCTCATCGGCGGCGCCACCACCTCGCCCGCCCACACCGCCGTCAAGGTGGAGGGGCGCTATCACGGCCCCGTGATCCACGTGCACGACGCCTCCCGGGCGGTGGGGGTGGTGAGCCGCGTCCTCGATCCCGAGGCGCGCGCGAGCTTCGTGGCGGAAGTCCAGGCCGGCTACGAGGAGCTGCGGCGCCGGCGGGCGCGGAGCCGGGAGCGGTCCCGCCTCCTTCCCCTGGCAGAAGCCCGCCGCCGCCGCTTCCACGTGGAGTGGGCGGCCTACGCCCCGCCCCGCCCCGCCCATCCCGGCGTGCACATCCTGGACGCGACGGTGGGGGCGCTGCGGCCCCTCATCGACTGGACCCCCTTCTTTGCCGTCTGGGAGCTGAAGGGAAAGCACCCCGCCATCCTGGACGACGCCGAGCGGGGTGAGGAAGCGCGTAAGCTCCTGGACGACGCCGAGCGGCTCCTTGACCAGGTGGAGCGCGACGGCCTGGTACGCGCCCGCGCCGTGGTAGGCCTCTTCCCCGCGGGTGCGGCGGGCGACGACATCCGGCTCTTTTCTCCCGAAGACGCGTCGCCCCTGGCCACGGCCCACGGGCTGCGACAGCAGTTCGACAAACCGGGGCGGGCCAATCTCTCCCTCGCCGACTTCGTGGCGCCCCTTAGCGACGGCGAGGAGGTTTCCGACTGGATGGGAAGCTTCGTCGTCACCGTGGGGCGCGGACTCGAAGAGCGCGCCACCGAGCTGGAAGCCGCCCACGACGATTACGGCGCCATCCTGGCCAAGGCCGTGGCGGACCGCCTGGCCGAGGCGCTGGCGGAATGGACCCACCGGGAGGTCCGCCGCCGCTTCTGGGGGTATGCGCCGGGAGAGGCGTTGAGCGGCGACGACCTCATCGCCGAGCGCTACCGGGGAATACGGCCCGCCCCCGGATATCCCGCCTGCCCCGACCACACGGAGAAGGAGATCATCTTCCGCATCCTGGACGCGGAGGCCGCTCTGGGCGTGAAGCTCACCGAATCCTTCGCCATGGATCCCCCGGCCTCGGTGAGCGGGTGGTACTTCGCCCATCCCGCAGCCCGCTACTTCGGCATCGGGCGCATCGGGCGCGACCAACTGGAGGACTACGCCGCCCGCAAAGGAATCCCGCTTCAGGAGGCGGAACGGTGGCTGGCGCCCAACTTGGCCTACGACCCGAGAGAGGAACGATGAGAGCGCTCCTTTCCGACGGCCGGGTCCACCTCTTCGACGGCGCCATGGGCACGCTCCTCTACGCCCGGGGCGTCTTCGTCAACGTCTGCTACGACGCCCTGAACCTGGAGCAGCCGGATCTGGTGCGCTCCATCCATCGGGATTATGCGGCCGCCGGTGCCGAGATCCTGGAGACCAACACCTTCGGCGCCAACCCGGTGAAGCTCTCGGCGTACGGCCTGGACGGCGAAACGGAAGCCCTCAACGCCGCCGCCGTCACCCTGGCCCGCGAAGCGGCCGGCCCCGGAGTGCGGGTCGCGGGCGCCATGGGTCCCCTGGGCATCCGCGTGGAGCCGTGGGGACCCACCTCCCTGGAGGAGGCCACACAGCACTTCCGCAGGCAGGTCCAGGGGCTCCTTCAGGGAGGCGTGGACGGCTTCGTCCTGGAGACGTTTTCGGACCTGGCGGAAATCCAGTGCGCCATCCGGGCCGTACGGGAGCTCTCCGACCTCCCTGTGGTGGCCCAGATGACGGTGGACCGGGACGGCGCCACCGCCGTGGGCACCGAGGCGCGCCACATCGCGCCCGCCCTGGAGGCGGCCGGTGCCGACGCGGTGGGCTTTAATTGCTCGGTGGGCCCCGCCATCATGCTGGAAGCCCTGGAAGACATGGCGCCCACCACCTCCCTTCCCCTCTCCGCTCAGCCCAACGCCGGGCTTCCCCGCACCGTGGGCGACCGGAAGATCTACCTGGCCAGCCCCGAGTACCTGGCCCGGTACGCCCGCCGCATGATCGGAGTGGGCGCCCGGTTCGTGGGAGGGTGCTGCGGAACGGGACCGGAGCACATCCGTGCGCTGCGCGGCGTGGTGGCGGAGGTTCAGCCGCGCCATGTCACGGTGCGGGTCCTCGAACCCAGAGCCGAACGGGCCCGCATCGCCGCCCGGCCTCTGGAAGGACGCTCCGCCCTGGGAAGGAAGCTGGCCAGGGGACAGCCCGTGGCCACCGTGGAGATCCTTCCTCCCCACGGATGGGACCGGCGGCGCCTCCTCGAACCGGCGCGCAAACTCAAGGTCGCGGGTGTGGACGCGGTGAACATCGTGGAGAGCGGCCGCGGAAGGAGCCGCATGGCCGCCGTGCCCGCCGCCCTCATCGTGGAGCGGGAGGTGGGCATCGAGACGGTGGTGCACTACACGTGCCGCGACAAGAACATGCCCGGAATGATCTCCGACCTACTCGGCGCCGCCGCGGCGGGCCTACATAACCTCCTCCTGGTGAGCGGGGACCCGCCGGAGCTGGGCCCCTACGCCGACGCCACCGCCGTCTTCGACATCGACTCCATCGGTCTGACCAACGTGGTGCACGGGCTCAATCGGGGGCTGGATCCCGGCGGAGAAGAGATCGGTGAGCCCACCGAGTTTGTGGTGGGCGTGGCCGCCAACCAGGGTGCGGTGGACCAGGAGCGGGAGCGCCGCCGCTTCGCGTACAAGGTGGAAGCCGGTGCCGACTTTGCCGTGACCCAGCCCGTCTTCGACGCCGGGGATCTGGAGCGCTTCCTGGACGCCGTGCAGGCGTGGAGGATTCCCGTCATCGCGGGGATCTGGCCCCTCCTGAACCTTCGCGACGCCGAGTTCCTGGCCAACGAGATGCCCGGCGTATCCGTGCCGGAGCGGGTCGTAGCTCGCATGCGCGTGGCCCAGGAGAAGGGGGACGACGCCGCCCTGGAGGAAGGAGTCGTCATCGCCCTGGAGGCGGTGGAATCGGTGCGGGGATGGGTCCAGGGTTTCCACATCAGCGCCCCCCGGGGGCGGGTGGACCTGGCCATGCGGGTACTGCGGGAAAGCGGCCTGCGGGCCACGGCCTGATCACTCGCCAAGGGGGCCGTGCCGCCCCAACCCAGAAGCGCGCAGAACCGGTCCCTCAGGGTGTTGGGCGCAGGGGTGTTGCGGACTCATGCGTCGTCTCTCCTCCTTGCCGTAGCTACGGCTACGACGCGTCGTCGTTCCTACCATGAGCACACGCAAGACCCGGGTACCCCTGACGGAGTCACGGGTGGCGCGCCCCACTGCATGACTCGGACAGGCTCCTAGCCGCCGAGAGCCTCCAGCACCGCCCGCAGCCTGCGATGGGCGCTCCGGTTTCCCAGGTTGCTGATATAGACCTTATCCGCCCCCACAGAGCGGAGGGCGCGAACGCTCCGGGCGCAGATCTCTTCCGCTCCGGCGCCCTCCTCGAACTCCCGGGCCAGTTCTGGCGCCGGCACGGGGAAGAAGGCCGACAGCATGTCCAGGGTCCGGGGGCTGGCGCTCCGGTAACAGAAGACGCCGAAGACCAGGGGCTGGGGCACACCCATGCGTTCCTTCGCCTCCAGGAGTGCTTCGACGCGGTGGAGTGCGTGGTGGGAGACGATCTGGGTAAGGGCGAAATCGGCGTATGAATCGGGAGCGTTGAGGTAGCCGAGCTGCTCCCGAGGATCCCTGTGGGGGTTCACCCATCCCCCCAGCGCCATCCCAGGCACCTGCGCCCGGATGCGATCCCGCAGGTCACGTCCGTGGGGAAGGCACCGGGGAGCGCCCACGCTCCGGTCCCCGCCCAGCACCGTCATGGCGTCGAACCCCTGAGCGGCCGCCCGCGCGGCGAAGAGGAGGCAGTACTCCAGGGAGTGTTTGCAGGTGAGGATGTTGATGATGCGACGCAGATCCACGTCCTCTCCCACATTGGCGCCTACGTGGGCCAGGTTCTCCTCCTCCTCCTTTCCCACGGCGTTGTCGGTGAGAAAGACGAAACGCCCCTGACGGGTAAGCCGGCGCAGCGCGTGATGGAGGTCGATCCAAGCCTCCAGGCTCCTCCCGCCCCCCATGCCGCTGGGCGGAGGCCGCAACTCCACCGCCACCATCGGATCCGGCGACATCAGGGCCTCCATGAGAAGCGCCTGCCCGGCGGTGTTAGGCGCGTCGCCCCTCAGGGCTCCCTTCCTTCCCCGTCCATCGCCTCGCCACCCTGCAGGGGCAGGCCCGCGCTCAGGACTTCGTGGCCCTCGGGGGTGATGAGGAGATCGTCTTCGATGCGTATGCCGATACCTTCCAGCTCGGGGCGCGCCTCCACCATGCCCGGCCGGAAGTAGAGGCCGGGCTCCACGGTGAGAACCATTCCAGGCGCCAGCACTCTCCCTTTGCCGTCGCGGGCATAGTCGCCGGGGTCGTGGACGTCCATGCCGAGCCAGTGGGATGTCTGGTGGGGAAAGAAGGGCTTATAGGCCTCCCGGGCCGTCAGCTCCTCTTCCCCGCCCTGGAGGATGCCCAGCTCCATCAGACCGCGCACCACGACCCGGACGGCGGCGTCGTGGACGTCCTTCACCGAGGCGCCGGGCAGAGCCGCTTCGATGGCGGCGCCGTGGGCCGCCTCCACGATGGCGTAGACCTCCTGCTGGAGCGGCGTGAAGGCGTCTCCCACGGGATAGGTCCGCGTCACGTCTCCGCAGTAGAGCGCCATCTCGGCCCCGGCGTCGATGAGCACCACATCGCCCTTCTCCATGCGCCGATCGTTGGCTTCGTAGTGGAGGACACAGGCGTTGGGCCCCGACCCCACGATGACGGGAAAGGCATCGTCCGCCCCCCCTTCCATGTGGACGGCGTAGAGGAAGGCCGCCTCCACTTCCCACTCTCCCGCGCCAGCGCCCACGGCCTCCCGCGCCGCCGTATGTCCCCGCACGGTGAGGGCCACGGCCCGGCGGATCGCTTCGATCTCGTCGGCGTCCTTGATGATGCGCATTTCGTCCAGGATCTCCCCCGGATCCCGGACGGTGCGGGGGCCGGTGCCTCTGCGCGCTCCCCGTAGGCGCGCCCGCGCCAACGCCTCCAGGACCCAGCGGTCCATCCGGGCATCCCTTCCCAGTCGCACGTGCAGGGTGCGCGTCCGGCCCAGAAGGTCGGGGAGGCGGGCGTCCGCTTCGCGGATGGAGTAGACCACGTCGGCTCCCGTGGCTTCGCGCACCTCCTCCAGCTCGGGAACGGCCCCGGACCACAGCTCCGCTTCCGGGTCCCGGGGCGGGGCAAAGACCACCAGGCGAGCTTCCTCACCGCCGACGAAAACGGCGAGATGGTCGGGCGCCGTGATCCCCGTGGCGTACGCCAGCTCCGCATCCGGATGGTAGCGGTACTCCGTGTCCCGGGAGCGGTGGGGAACGGGCGCCGAGGGAAGAACCATCACCCCGTCGCCGAGGGCCTCCAGGATCTTTTGCCGGCGCGTGATGGGAGCCTCCTGCATTGGCGGGTCGGAAGGGGCTGATATGTTATCCCCATGACACGCTCTTTCGCCACCGGCCTCGTCCTTCTGCTCCTGAGTCTTTCCGCCCCGCCCCACCCCGCACGGGCCCAGGAGCGGCCCGACTCAGTCGTCCCCCTGCAACCTGTGATCGTGCGCGTCCTGCGCTCCACCACTGCAGCGGGGATTCCCGCTCCCGTCACGGTGCTCTCCGCGAGGGAGCTGGCGCCGGCGCGGGCTCGATTTCTGGAAGAGGCGCTCCAGGCCGTCCCGGGTCTCCAGGTCCAGAACCGATTCAACCTCGCCTCAGGAGAGCGGGTGGCGATTCGCGGCTTCGGCGCCCGCACCCAGTTCGGGATTCGCAGCCTGCGCGTGTACGTGGACGGCGTCCCCGCCACCCTTGCCGACGGACAGACGACGCTGGATCACGTGGATCCCGAGATGATGGAGCGGGTTGAGATCCTGCGTGGCCCCGGAGCCGCCCTGTACGGAAATGCAGCCGGTGGAGTCATTCACCTGCGCACGGGATGGCCGGGCGGCGCGGGGGGAGGCGGCGGCCTGCGGGGCTCGGCCGCCGCATCGGTGGGCGCATGGGGCTCCAGGTACTGGAGGGTGGGTGTGTCGGGACCCCGAACGTCGGGAGCGCGGGCCGGAGAGGCCGGAAGGGCCGGTGGGGCGGGGATCTCGGTGAGCCGGATGGCGTTCGACGGCTTCCGGCCCAATCCCCTGGATCCTGGGGCAGGAAGCTACGGCGGAGCGCACCGCACGGTTCTCAACGGGAGGGTCGCGCTTCCCGTCGCGGGCGGAATACTCGCCGTGGTGGCCAACGGACTCGACATGTTCGCCGAGAACCCCGGATCCCTGGCCCGGGCGGCGCGGGACGAAGGCAGCCGGGCAGCGTACCGCTTCAACGTGGTGCGCCGCACCCGCGAGGACGTCCGACAGGGCCAACTCGGCCTCTCGTGGGCGGGGCCATTCGGCGCCCTGGACGCCGAGGTGGCGGCGTGGGGGATTCGCCGGGATTTCTTCGGAGCCATCCCCCCCAGGATCGTGTCGTTCGACCGCAACGCAGCAGGCGCCCGCGGGATGGTGCGGGGAGCCCGCGCGACCTCGGTGGGTACGCTGATTCTGAGCGGCGGCTTGGAGGTGGAAATCCAGTCCGACGAACGGAGCAACTGGGCCAACGACGGAGGGGAGAAAGGGGAGAAAACCCTCTCCCAGGACGAGCGGGTGCGCGGCGCGGGACTCTTCGTCCAGGGACGCCTGGATCTCTTCCCGGAACTTTCCCTGGCGGCCGGGCTGCGCTACGACCGTCACGCCTTCGAGGTCACGGACCGCTTCCCGGCCGATGGAAGCGACGACTCGGGCAGCCGTGTCATGGATGCCTGGAGCCCCTCTATCGGCCTGGAGGTAAATCCTGTTCCGGGCTGGGAACTCTTCGCATCGGGGACAAGCTTCTTCGAGACGCCCACCACGACCCAGCTCGCCAACCGGCCCGACGGATCCGGGGGCTTCAACCCGATGTTGGACCCCGTACGGGGTTTCACCTGGGAGGCGGGAGCGCGCGGCCGCGTCGGAGCCCGCTGGTATGGCGAGGCCGTCGTTTTCCGCACCACGGTGGAGGGCGAGCTCATCCCCTTCGAGGTGGAGGCCGTCCCGGGACGCTCCTTCTACCGCAACGCCGGGTCCTCGAAGCACACGGGATGGGAGGCCGCCGTGGACGGAAAGCCGGCTTCCTTCCTTGATTTCCGTGTGGCCTACACGCGGGTCAACGCCCGCTTTACCTCCTACGCCGTGGGAGGCAGCGACTACGCCGGGAGGAGGGTCCCCGGCGTCCCGTCCGCCTGGCTGGATGGCGTCATCACCCTGGGAGGCGCCCCCGGCAGGGTTCGTCTGCGCGTCTTTCACCGCGGGGCGCTGCCGGTGAACGACGAAAACACGGAGCGTTCTCCCGCGCAGACGGTTATGGGCGTGAAGGCGGAGCTGGCCCCCCTCTCCGCCGGCTCGGCCACGCTCACGCCCTGGGTGGCGGTGGACAACGTGACGGACCGGTTGTACGACGCCTCCGTGGTGGTCAACGCCTTCGGAGGCCGCTACTACGAACCGGGACCGGGCCGGTCCTTCCGGGTGGGTGTCTCCGCCGTGTGGCGTTGAGCCGTTCGCAGAAGGGGCACGGGGAAAGCCGGGATGCGCCATGAGGCTCCCGGAACCCTTACCCCTCTACCGCTTCCCTCCCCCGCACCGGGCGACCTCGCGGCTCAGGGCCAGCGCGTTCACCACCGGCCGTTCGCCCTCTGCGTCGGAAGGACGATTCACGATCCGGCCCTTCACCACCAGGGTGGACGAGCCTCCGCCGTCCAGATTCACCGCCTCTTCGGCGCCCAGGGCCTCCAGGAGGCCGGTGATTTCGGGAAGGGTCATGCCCACCGAATACGGAGCCTGGCGCCCGTCCACCACCACGAGCCAGAGCCGGCGCGAGTCGGCGTCGTAAGCCACGGCAGTACGCGGGTGGCGCGAAGCGGCGAATCCCGGGCGCTCTCCTACGTTCAGATCCCCCACCCGCTCCCCTCGGGCCAGGAGTTCCGGAAAGCCGGAAACGGCTTCCGTGGCACCGCCCACCGTGCGTCGAGGGACCGGCCACCCCACGAGAAGCGTATCCCCCGCGAACGAAGGCACCCCTATCCAGGGCTCGGACGCCGGACGCCAGGCCAGAACAGGACGGCTGCGTGAGCGCGCCGTCACCTCACCGCGCGCCACTTCGGTGCCCACCGCCCGCCCCTCGGGAGTAAAGAAATCGGCGTTGACCGCAGCAAGCACGCCGGGTCCCGCCCGCGCCACCATGGACGAGACGCGCTCCCGCCCCACCCCGCCCTCTTCCCTTGGGCGCGCCCGCAGCGTGCGCAGGGCCAGGTCGCAGCGGGAAAGGTCGGCCTCCACCAGGTAGATGGCCCACGGACCCCGGTCCGTCCAGTAGTGCCGGTACCACACCCCGGGGCCCAGCCAGGCGCCGCGAACCGAGTCCGGCGCCATCCACGCCAGCGCGGCCGCAGGCATACGATGCGCCAGAACAGGGGGCGTGTCCGGAGTCCAACATCCTGCTGGAGCCAGAAGGGAAAGGGCCAGGGCCAGACCGCCCCATCGGTGGACCGAGGGCACGGAGCGTTCTATACTCCGGCCATCATGGTGTCCTCCACCCCACTCCGGATCGTTCGCCTTCTTCCCCTCCTGGCGATGCTGTTTCTGGCGCCGGCTGCATTCCCCACGGTCGGCGCGGCCCAGGGATCGGGCGACGGAAGCGGCATACGGGTAGGCGTGAGCTTCGGCGGCACCAGTACCGTGGGTCTGGTTGTGGAGTTCTTCGACGGCACTCACGCCGTGGAGGTCTCTGCGGGCACATGGTCCTTCAGAGACCTGGGAGCCACCGTGGTCGCCAAGGAGTACTTCGGCGCCGGCGCCGTACGTCCCTTCGTCGGTCTGGGACTCTGGCTCGTCACCGCGGCTCCCCGCCAGCCCTCGGAGCAGTGGGGCACGGCCGGCGTGCTCCACGCGCCCATCGGCTTCGACTGGCGGATGCGATCCCATCACTACGCAGGGATCCAGCTCAACGTGAACCGCGCCCTCTGGGTGCGCCGCACCGACCCCGAAGACGATCTTCCCATGAACCGCCGCCTCGTCCCCCTTCCCGAGGCCTATTATCGCTGGCGTAACTGACCCGCACCCACCTCATAGCTCCTCCGGTTCGTCCCACGTCTCGGACCAGAAGCGTCGTTCTTCCTCCTCGATGGTCCGTAGATCCAGAGGCTCGTCCCCCGACACTTCCAAACGTCCCGTTTCCAGGATCTCCTGCAGCGCCTCGTCGTCCACCACGGGCTGAGACGCCGCACCGGAGCGTACCCTGCGGCGCAGGGAAAGACCGGCCCACGTCGCCATGAGGACGAGCGCGGCCCAGAACGCCACCCAAAAATATCCGATCAGCGTCACGACCCACTCCTCGGATCAGTCCACGGGGGTCATCCCCACGTATTTGAGCCCGCTCCCCGTATTGAAGAGGACGACTTCGTCTTCGGGCCCGATGAGCCCCCGCTCCATGAGGCCGGGCACGGCCGCCGCGGTGGCGCCCCCCTCGGGAGCCGCGAAGATCCCCGTGTCCGCGCCCAGGTACTCTACCCACTCCTTCATGAGATGATCGGCCACGGCAATGGCGCCACCCCCCGATTCGCGCAGCGCGCGCAGGATGAGGAAGTCGCCCACCGCCGCCGGCACACGCAGCCCGGAAGCGTAGGTGGCGGCGTCTTCCCAGGGTTGCGCTTCCTCCCACCCCTCTTCCCATGCGCGCACCATGGGCGCACACCCTTCGGCCTGCACGGTGAACATCCGCGGACGTTCCGACCCGATCCACCCGAGTTCCTCCATCTCGTCGAAGGCCTTCCACATGCCGATGAGCCCGGTTCCACCGCCCGTGGGGTAGATGATGGCGTCGGGCAGACGTCCACCCAACTGTTCGAAGAGCTCATAGCCCATGGTCTTCTTGCCTTCAACCCGGTACGGCTCCTTGAGGGTGGAAAGGTCCCACCAGCCCTCCTCCTCCACGCCGCGGCGCACCACGCGCCCGCAGTCGGTGATGAGCCCGTCCAGGAGCTGGAGATCGGCGCCCAGCGCCCGCATCTCCTCCACGATGGCGGCCGGCGTGTCCCGAGGGATCACCACGTGCACGGGAAGGCCTGCCGCGGCGCCGTAGGCGGATGCCGCACTCCCGGCGTTGCCGGCCGAGGGGAGGGCAAGCGCCTTCGCCCCCAGTTCGTAAGCCCGGGAAACGGCGAGACAGAGGCCGCGATCCTTGAAACTGCCCGTGGGATTGATGCCCTCGTTCTTTACCAGAAGGCGTCGCACTCCCAGACGGCTGGCGGTTCGCGGGGCGTCGATGAGAGGCGTCCATCCCTCTCCGAGCCGGACCTGAAACCGGCGATCCCGCACCGGGAGGACCTCCTCGTATCGCCACAAATCCGCACTCCGGCCCCTCAGCGCCTCGGGCGTGAAGCTTTCCTTTATTGCCTGGAGATCGTACCGGGCAAAAAGAGGTTTTCCGGCGGGAGAGAGCCCCCGCAGTTCCTCGCTCTCCAACCGCTCCCCCGTGAGGGTGCACTCCAGATACCGCGCGCCGGGAAGGCGTGTATCGTCACTCATCATTCATCCTCTTCCGTTTCCGTCATGGGTGCCGCTGCGGGCGCTCCGGTCGTAATGGCCTCCGCCACGGCGGTGCCCCCTTGGTCCGTCCCCCCGCCGTCCGCGGTCCGGCGACCTCCCTCCCCAACGGGCAGGGCGGCCAGGAGCCGGATCCCCCCCGCCAGGGCCAGTGCCGCCACGGGAAGCAGCCAGAGTGGAGGCGGAGCCTGGGGGTCGGAGAGAAAGGCCCGCGTCGTGGGCACCGACGCGAGAACCACGATACTCCCGTTGTTCAGCAAGTGCATGAGGGATCCCACCCACACCGAACCCGTTCTCCACACCGCCCACGCGATGACGATACCCAACCACGCCGTGGGAAGGAAGCGAATCGCCGTTTCGAAGGAAAGATGAAACATGCCGAACACCAGGCCGTTGAGAAGCACCATGCGCCACGGCTCCAGGACGCGGGAGGCCCCCAGGAGCACCCCGCGGAAGACCATCTCTTCGCAAACGGCGGGGGTCACGGCCAGAAGAAAGAGGAGCCAGAGCAGCCTCTGCGGCGTATCCGCCGTGACCAACTCCTCCAAGCCCTGGAGCAGTTCCCACGGAATGGGAAGGAAGAAGGTCTGGAGCCAGCCGATGAGCCACCCCACCGGCGTAGCCCCGAGCACAAGGAGGAGACCCGCAGCCCACGCACGCGCCGGCGGCATGCGCAGAGAGAGGGTGCGGCGTACGTCGTATCCTCCGAGGAGCACGAAGAAGACCGCCGGGAGGAATAGGAGGAGCCACTCGGACAGGAGGAGTCCCGTCTCTCCCAGCCTCAACTGCAGACGGATCCCGACCCAGAAGAAGAGGACCGCCACGGCGGCGACGAAGAGGACGCCTGCGCGGGGGGTGGGCACGCCCCCGCGCCGTCGCCGCGCCCGTCCGGCCGGGGCGGGGGCCGGGGCGTCGAAGAGGACCCGTTCGCTTCCAAAGCGGTAGGCGGCGAACACGAGGGCGGCGGCGGCATACAGCGCCGTGGACCCCAAAACGAGGAAGGCGTTGAAGAGCCCCGCGTCTCCCATCATGAGATCACGAAAGAGGAAGGAGACCCCGGCCACGGGCGCCACGGCCAGGAGGGGGCCGAAGTCGATACCGGGAAATACCGGGAGCATGGCGGGAATCAGGACCGCCATGTAGACGGGCGTCAGCGCATTCTGGGCCTCCTTGAAGGAGGACGAGCGCACGGCGATGCCCAGAAAGAGGGCGCTGAAAAGAACGGCGAGCGGAAGAAGGGTGAGGAAGATGAGGGCCACGGACGACACGGGCAGGGACACGTCGAAGTCCAACGCCTCGCTGATCTGCAGGACGCCGGTTTGAAAGGTGAGCACCATGCTGCCCAGGTTCAGCGCCGCGGCCACCACACCCACCAACGCTACCGCAAGGAACTTCCCCGCCACAATAGCCCCGGGGGGCGCCGGTGCCGAAAGGAGAGTCTCCAGGGTACCCCGCTCCTTTTCCCCCGCAGCCATGTCGATGGCCGGATAGAAGGAACCCAGGAGGGTGATGACCACCAGGAGCAGGGGAAGGATCCTTCCCAGCGTGTACCCTCCCACCTCCTCGGGCCGGGCCACGGACGAATCGGCCACCTGCACGGGGGTTGCGAAGGACCCGGGCAGACCACGGGCCTCCAGGCGATGCGCCAGAAGCGAATCGTTCCAGCTTCGCAGGATCTCTTCCAGCTCTCTGCGTCCCCTCTGGGAACGGTCCGAGGCGGCATTGAAAAGAATCACGGCGCGGCGGGTCTCCTCCGAACCTGCCAGGGGGAAGACGACCGCCACGGCAGTCACCGAATCGGAGCGCAGCGCAGCGTCCGGATCCTCCGGCGCCGGCACCAGGCGCACGTCCGGATCCACCTCCAGGAGCCGACGCAGATCGGAGGGCAGTTCGCCCACCACGGCCACCGGGGCAGGTTCCGACTCGAGGCGCCGCATTCCGAAGAGGAGGAGCTGTTCACTCACCACCAGGAGGACGGGATAGAGGAGCACAGGCACCACGATCATCATGAGAAGCGTGCGGCGGTCCCGCAGCGTCTCCCGGAGTTCCTTGGCGAAGACGACGCGCCATAGACCCTTCCTGCCTCGGCCCTCAGGCATGGGCGGAGCTCCCGCCTGACGGGCTCCGGAGCCCGTCGGATGCGCCGTCATCGGCGCGCACCAGGGTCAGGAAGGCACGAGTCAGGTCGGGCGCTCCGGCCGCCTCCATGATCTCACGGGGCGTTCCCTCCGCCACCAGGCGGCCCCGGGCCATGACGCCGACGCGATCGGCCAGGAGTTCCACTTCCTCCATCTGGTGCGTGGAGAAGAGCACCGCCTTGCCCCTCTCCCGCTCGCGACGCATGAAGGCGTGGATGGCGCCTCCGGAAATCAGGTCCAATCCCAGGGTCGGCTCGTCCAGGATGAGGACGGGTGGATCGTGAACGAGGGCGCGGGCCAACGCCACCCGCTGCCGCTGGCCGGTAGAGAGCCTCCCGCAGAGCCGGTGCTGGAAATCGGTGAGGTCAAAGACCTCAACCACATGGTTGAGGCGGCGTTCGAGATCCTCCCCCTCCAGTCCGTGGAGGCGCCCGAAGTAGGCGACGAGCTCCCGAGCGGTAAGCCGCGGATAAAGCCCCATGGAGGCGGCAAGAAACGCCATCCTGCGCCGCACCTCGAGAGGCCGGGCAAGGGCATCGAATCCGGCTACCCTCACCGTTCCCTCCACGGGCCGCATGAGCGTAGCGAGGCAGCGCAGCGCTGTGGTCTTCCCTGCTCCGTTGGGCCCCAGGAGGGCGTAGGTCTCACCCGCCGCGACTCGGAGGGAGAGATGATCCACCGCCACCAGGCTCCCGAAGGTCTTGGTCAGCTTTGCGAGATGGATCATGGGGAGTGGGGCGGGACCGTAGGGGCGCTGGACCTTCCCGGGGCGGAGATTGGTAGGCCTATGGGTGACGGCGAGGGTAGGGCTGCGCTCCTTCCGGTGCAACCCGCCGTCCCCCCACCGGCATCAAAGACTACAGGACGCTACTCGCACTTTGCGTGACTACATGACGGAAGAGCAGCTCATCCGGGAGGCTACGGACGGAGACGCGAACGCCATCCGCACGCTCTACGAACGCTATGCGCCGCGGGTGTACGCCGTGGTGCGTCGCATCGCAGCCGACGACGAGTTGGCGCGTGATTATGCTCAGGAGGCGTGGGTCCGCGCGATCCGGGCCCTCCCGACCTTCCGGGGTGACGCACGCTTCTCGACCTGGCTTCACCGCATCGCCGTGAACGCGGCGCTCCAGGCGATACGCAAGGCGGAACGCAGGGCACGAAGAGAGGCGCCTCTCCCCGACCAGGTCCCGGCCGCCCCGGCGGAGGGAGACGCCCTTCTCAGGCGTCGCCTTGAAGCGGCTCTTGCGGCCCTTCCCGACGGGATGCGTAGCGTTCTCATCCTCCACGACGTGGAAGGATACACACACGAGGAGATCGGAGAGGCCCTGGGGGTGGCTCCGGGAACGTCAAAATCACAACTGTTCAAGGCCCGGGCGAAGATGCGAAAGATGCTCACCGGTGGAGCGGCGCACGGGCCCGAAGATGGAGCAAGAACATGGGGCACCTGACATTCGAAGAGCTGGCGAGGCTGGTGGACGAAGCCCCCGGCCCCGATGAGAAGGCGCACCTGGAGGCGTGTGTTGCGTGTTCGGCGGAGCTGCAGGCCCTCCGTGACCAGACCGGAGCGCTGGCCGCCCTTCCCGACCTCATGCCGCCGGGGAAAGACTGGTCCATCCTGGAAGCCCGTCTGCGTTCGGAGGGGCTCATAAGGGACGTGGGCATCTTCGCCAGGCTGACCCTGGCCCACACCCCCAACTGGATGCGCGCCGCCGCCGCCGTCCTCCTCTTCCTGGGGGGCGCGGGGACGGGTGCGCTGTGGGCCGGCCGACCCGGCGGAGCCCTCGCCGTCGCAGGAAATGAGGCGGGCGCCGACGCCGCGGCGGCCGATGTCCTCGCGTCGGGATCTCCCGAGGCGCGCAGGGCCTTCGCCGAAGTACGCCGTGCGGAAGCTCGTTACGTGAACGCCCTCACCCGCTACCGGGAAGTGCTGGAGGCCGAGGGCGAGGGCACTGTTCCGGGAGACCCCGCCGCCCGCATGGCGGCGCTCCAGTACCTGGTGGCCGCCGGTCAGGCCGCCGTGCGCCAGGCACCGGCGGATCCATTCCTCAACGGCCTCCTGGCATCCACCCTGGCGGAACGCGAAGTCACGCTGCGACGCATCTCCAGCCGCCAGGACAACTGGTTCTGAACGCCGTGGAGAGCGCGTTGAGGGGGAAGGGCCCCTGTACGGCAGCGAGAATGGCGGCACGGCGAGGCCTGCTGGTGCTCGCCGGTTTTCTGGGCGCGGCCCTCCCCCCGGCGGGAGATCCCGAAGCCCGGGAGCCCGGGGGGTGGAGGATCCTGGAGACGCAGGCGCTGGCTGCCCAAGAGAGCCCTCCGCCCCCCCATACTCCGCAGCGTGGATGGCTGGGCATTTCCCTCGAACTCGGCTCCCTGGAAGAGCCCGTCATCATCTCCGTGGATCCCGGGGCACCTGCCGCCGCGGCGGGCCTCAGACCGGGTGACATCCTCCTCTCGGTGGACGGCAAGGGCCCCGTCGAGGAGCTCCGCACCCTCTCCACTCGCCTCGAGGCGGGCCGGCCGGTGGTCCTCACCGTGCGCAGGGGCGGTCGCGTCCGCACCGTCACCGTGGTTGCCGCGCCTCACCCGCGAACCGCCCGCATGATTCCGGGACCGCGAACCGAGAATCTCTTCCCCCTCGATTCATCGGTGGAGCGTCTTTCTCGCGCCATGGCTTCCCTGCGCATGCGCATCCGGATTGAGGGCCCACGCATCCGAGCTGAGGAGTCTAGCATGACGAAGGAGGTGCTCCGTCACCTGGCCGAGTTGGATTCAGCCCTTTTTCTTATCCGCACCGACAGCACCTCGGGCTATCGCGCAACTCGCCTCCATATCGAGGCTGACTCGGTGACGGTGGTCCTTCCGGGAAGGCGGACTCCGTTCGGGCGTCTTCTCGCTCCCCGGAGCGGGCCCCCGGCGAGTTCCCTCCCCTCCCCCCTGGCCCCGTACGTTCTGGGGAGAAACCGGGTGGCCGGCGCCCATCTCCGTACACTGAATCCCGGCCTCGCAGCCTACTTCGGCGTGGGAAGCGGCGTCCTCGTCCTCGACGTCCTCCCGCGGAGTCCCGCCGACGAAGCCGGGCTCGCAGGGGGAGACGTCATCATGGCCGCCTCGGAACGGCCGGTGGCAACCCTGGAGGCGCTGCGCAGGGCAATGGCCGAGCCCGGAGACAGCATCACCCTGCGGGTCGTACGCCGCGGCCGACGTCTGGATCTGGTGATGCGGAAGTAGGGAGCCGGGGCGAAAGCGCTTCCCGTCGCATCCCGGTCGCAGATCACGCTCCGCGGGTCTACTCGTAGCGCAGGGCCTCGATGGGGTCCAGGCGGGCCGCCCTCTGCGCCGGGAGGATTCCGAAGAAGAGTCCCACGGCGACGCTGAAGCTCAACGCCATGATCACCGCTTCGGGAGCCACGATGGTATCCCATTGAGCGAAACGGGTGATGAGATATGCCGCCCCGTAGCCAGCGGCCACCCCCAGAAAGCCCCCCAGAATGCAGAGAGACATGGCCTCCACGAGAAACTGTAGGAGGATGTTGCGCCGTGTCGCCCCCAGGGCTTTGCGCACCCCGATCTCGCGCGTCCGCTCGGTGACGCTCACCAGCATGATGTTCATGATGCCGATGCCGCCCACGAGGAGACTCACGAGGGCGATCCCCGCCAGAAGCAGGGTGAAGGTCTCGTTGGTCTCGTTGAATGTCGCCAGGAGATCGGCGGAGTTGCGGATGTTGAAATCCGCCTCCTCGCCCGGTCGGATGCGGTGCTCCCTGCGAAGGATCCTGTCGATGACCGCGAAGGCCTGGTCCAGCTGCTCGGGCGTAGGCGTGGCGGCATAGATGGAGTTGAGGCGCTCCCGCCCACCGAAAACCCTGTACTGGGCCGTGGATACAGGGATGAAGATCTGATCGTCGGGCCGGATCCAGGCCGCGTCTCCCTTCTCCTCGAGAACGCCGATGACCTGAAAGGGCACCCCCCGGATCTGGATGGTCTTTCCTACCAGGAGCGCCGCAGGGGTGTCGCCCAGATCCTCGGGAACGTTGGCCCCCAGGACCGCCACGCGCCGACGCCCCTGCACCTCTCCGAAGTTGAAGAACCGGCCGGCCTGAAGGTGATGATTGTAGGTGCGGAAGTATTCGGGCCACGTCCCCACCACCGTGTTGCTGGAGTTCCAGCGCAGGTAGGTGATCTGTTGGCGGGACGAAACCTCGGGCGCCACGGTGAGGAGACCCTCCGATCGATCACGAAGCGCCTCGGCGTCGCTCACCTTCAGGGCCTGGGTCTCTCCCCGGGAAACACCGCCCCACATCTGCTGTCCGGGACGGATGGTGAGAACGTTGGTACCCATGCGCTGGATCTGAGCCTGGACCCGCGCCTGAGCGCCCTCGCCCAGCGCCACCACGGCGATGACCGCGGCCACGCCGATGATGATCCCCAGCGTCGTGAGGATGGAACGCATGACGTTGGCCCGGATGGCGCTGAACGCCACGTGAATGATTTCGAAGATGAGCATCGGCCGGCCTCCTTCCCGGGCGGACTCCTAGCGCCTGCGGCCACCCCGGGGTCCGCCTCCCCCGAAGGGAGATCCACCCCTCCGGCTGCGAATGCGATTGAGGAACTCCTGCTGCTGCGCCTGAAGCTGGGCGGCGCTGACTACGGCCAGGCGCTCCCCTTCCTGCACGCCGCTCACGATCTGAGTGTTGTCCCAATCGTTGAGCCCGATGCGCACCATGCGCAGTTCGGGAATGCCTTCCTCGCTCATGACAAAGACCGCCGCCGGCCGGGCTTCCCGAGGCGGCGCTCCGGCATCGGCGCCCGGCCCACCTCCGGCACGTGCCGCGGCGGCCCCGGGGGTGCCGGCTGCCCCATCACCGGCCTGCGCCCCACCCGCTCGGCCCGCACCGCCGGCCGCGCCTCCGCCGGCCGCGCGATTGCGATTCGCCCGCATGGCCTGAATCAGGATCCTCATGGAGTCCCGCGAGATCTCTCCGCGGGCCACCTTGGCGCGCAGGGAATCCATCGCCGGAGGGAGCGTCCGTCCACGCGCCGCGCCCGGCCCGCTCGCCGAACCGGGCCGGCGGGCTTCGGTGCCGCTGCGCGTCTCTCCGGCCGACGCCGAGGGGCCTCCCGAGGCGCTCCCGCCGGCGCGCGCACCACCCCGCGCCGCCCGCATGAGGCTCCGCAGGTCGAGATTCTCCACATCCATGCCTAACGCCAGCGCCGCGGGCCCGATGTCGGAGATCTGCACGATGGCGCTGTTAGGCACGAGAAGAACGTCGCGGGCCTCGTCCACGAGCACCGTAACCTCCGCGTTCATCCCCGGCTTGAGAAGTCCCGCCCGGTTGTCCAGATCCACGATGACGGGAAACATGGTCACGTTCTGCACCACAACCGCCTGGGGCTCGATCTTCTGCACGGACCCCCGAAAGGTCCGGTCGGGATAGGCCTCCACCTGAACCGTGGCTGACAGCCCGGCCTGGATCTGCCCCATGTCCGTCTCGTCCACCAGCGTGCGGACCTGCATGCGATCCAGGTTGGCCATGACGAAGAGGGTCGTCCCGCCCGAAACGTTCTGGGAGGCGGACTGAATGACCTGTCCCTCCTCCACGTTCTTCTGGATGATGGTGCCGTCCAGGGGCGCCCGTATGGTGACGTCGCCCAGGCGCAGCTCGGCGAGCTGGTAGTTGGTTTCGGCCTTCACCAGGTTGGCCTGGGCGTTGGCATAGTCCAGACGCGTGCTCTCATGCTCCTGCTCGGTGATGACGCCCGCCTTGAGGAGCTCCTGAGAGCGTTCCAGCTGAGCCTTGGAGATGTCGACGCGGGCCCGGGCCACCTCCAGGTCCGCCTTGGCCTGATTGAATCCGTTGCGCACGTCTCTGGGATCCACCTCGGCCAGGAGGGTGCCCGCCTCCACCTTATCTCCCACGTCGGCGTGTAGCTGGAGGATCTCCCCCGACGCCTTCGACTTCACCTCCACCGACCGGATGGGCTCCACCGTACCTGTGGCCTCGACCTGAATGGTCAGGTCACCGCGGGTAACCTCCGCCGTCTCGATGGTGGGGGTGTCTTCCGCCGCTTCCCCGGCCCGGCACGCGCTCAACGCCGCCAGGACCAGGGTGCCCGCCCAGCGGCGCGTCCACCTTCTCTTCATGCGGGAACCTCCGCGTGCCGGTTCAAGAAGTCCTGTTCCACCAGACCGTCTTTGAGGTGCACCTGCCGTCTTGCGTATCCGGCGATATCATGCTCGTGGGTGACCAGTACGATGGTCTGTCCCTGCTCATTGAGTTCGGTGAGCTGTTTCATGATGTCGCCGCTTGTCACCGAGTCCAGATTTCCCGTTGGCTCGTCGGCCAGAAGCAGTGCCGGCTCGTTGACCAGAGCCCGGGCGATGGCCACCCGCTGCCGCTGCCCCCCCGACATCTCGGGTGGGCGGTGATCCATGCGGTCCCCCAAGCCCACCAGACGCAGCTTCTCTTCGGCCCGGGCGCGTCGCTCCTTGCTGCGCATGCCGGCGTAAATGAGGGGGAGCTCCACGTTATGGAGGGCTGAAGCCCGTGGCAGGAGATTGAAGGTCTGAAAGACGAAGCCGATGGATCTGTTGCGTACCCGAGCCAATTCGTCGTCGGAGAGTTCGCTCACGAGCTGGCCGTCGAGCCAGTAGCGTCCCGCAGTAGGTGTATCGAGACACCCGATCATGTTCATGAGCGTGGATTTTCCGCTTCCCGAAGGTCCCATGACGGCGACGAATTCGCCCCGCCGGATCTCCAGGTCCACTCCCCGTACAGCCCGCACCGTTTCAGCGCCCAGCACGTAGTCCTTGCGCAGCCCTTCCGTCCGAATAATCACGTCGTTCACAATTCCCTCCCCAACACCGCCTCGAGCTGCGCCCGGGCCAGGATGTAGTCATAGCGTGCGGTCACCGCGTCGGCCGCCGCTTGATCGGCGGCGGCCTGGCTGATAAGCACGTCGAGAATGGTGGCCACGCCCACCCGGTACCGCTCCCGCACCACCCGCAGGTCCTCCCGTGCGACCTCGAGACCCTCCGCGGCAATGGCGATGGCCTCCTCCGCGGTACGGAGGCGATGCAGCGCGGCATCCGCCTCCTCTCGGGCCGCCAGGCGGGCGTCTTCTTCCTGCAGTCGAGCCACCGTGCGGGCGAACTCCGCCCGATCCACGGAAGATTCCCGCTGGAACCCATTGAAGAGGGGATAGCTTGCGCGCAGGGAGAGCGACCAGCTCGTGGTGCCTCCCTGAAGGGAGGCGTTCTGGTTCGCCCAGTTGTATCCCGAGGAGAAGGTAAACGTCGGCAGGTATGCGGTTCTTGCCGACGTGACCTGAGCTTCTGCGGCCCGCGCCGCATCCTCGGCCGCCCGTACCGAAGGCGCCTGGGCCTCGGCGAGCTGCAGGATCTCTTCATCGCTGAGCGCCAGCGGCCGGGGATCCAGATCCTCGGGGCGCACGGGGACGACGGGCGTCCCTTCACCGATCTGCCTCCCCAGGGCGAAGCGGGCGGCGCGTAGCGTCGTCTCTCCCTGCAACACGGCCTGGCGGGCGTTGACCACCCCCAGACGCGCCCGCAGCGAGTCGGAGACGGTGGCCGTCCCGACCCGGCGCCGGACCAGAACCATCTCCATGCTCTCCTCGGCCTGGCGAAGCTGGATGCGTGCCACGTCGAGGAGGTCTTCCTGGCGGAGGGCGTCGAAAAAGAGGTTCCTGGTCTGAAGCGTGACCTGGAACCGCTGGTCCTCCCTCCGGGCCATGGCGGCTTCCAGGTCGGCACGGGAGCGATTCAGGTCGGCGAAGCGCCTTCCACCGGCGAAGACGGTGTAGCTGGCCGACAGTCCCGCACTGTACGAATCGGAACTTCCCGACACGATGCGGTCCGTGGTGGGATCGAAGCGCGCCTGACTCCGCAGGGAACTCGAGGAGCTAAGACTCAGAGACGGGAGAAAGGCTCCCCACGTCTGGAGCCGCCCCGCCTCGGCATTTCCCACCGCCTGTTCCTGCTGAGCCATGGCGGGGCTGCGCACCAAGGCGCGCTGGATCGCCTCGTCCAGGGTGATCCGCTGCTGGGCTCCCAGACCCTGCGGAACCAGGACGACCAGCCCCAGAAGAACCGCCAGCACCGATCCTCCAACACCGCCTCCCCTGGTCATCCTCTACCGCCCCCCCTCCCCCTTCTCCTCCCTCTCCCTGCGCTCCCGGGCCCTCTCCTCGGCACGACGCGCATCGAACTCCTGCAGTAGGCTATCGTAGCGCGCCGTCTGCTCCGGCGTGAACACCTCTTTGATGGCATTGCGGGTCGAGTCGATGAGGGCCTCGTACCGAGGGGTATACGCGGCGCGGAACTCTTCCTGGAGGGCCCGCATCTTCTCCCGGTGTACGCTGACGATGGAATCGATGAGCACCTTCTGGTCCGCCGTGGGCCCCACCTGTTCGTACATGGGCGTCCGCCGCTCCTGCGGCGCTTCGTCTTCTTCCCCTTCCACAGCCTGCACCGCCGCCGGCTCCTCCCCCCGGGGTCCCACGGCCATCCCCAGGACGAAACCCGTTCCGAACACGAGGAGAAGGAGAAAGGCGGTCAGCCAGCGGGTCCGGGCATGCCGATCCATCAGAAGCGCTCCATGGCGAAGGCAATGCTGGTCCCGCCGCCCGATCCGTTCAACGCGGCGGGCAGGGGCGCTTCATCGAGCTCCTGCACCAGAATCTCATCGAGCATGAGGGGCTGGGGGCGCGTGGCGGGCTTCTCCTTCAGGAGCAGGACCCCGGCGGCCGCCGCGGCCATGAGGGCGATGGGCACGAGGGGACGGGCCCATGCCGAAAGGACCTCGGTCACCGACATATCGGCGTACCCACGCCGGCGCGCCAGCTCCGGTGCCACCACCCGCATGACGCCCGCCCGAAAGCGGACCCAGTATCCCGGATCCATCGTTTCAGGGTCGAGGACGCCGAGGGCCTCCCGCAGGGCGGAGTCCGCCCGAAGCTCCGCTTCCGAAGCCGGGACATCCGGGCGACCCGGACCGAAGTCCATCTCTTTCGTCATGGCACCTTTCTCCTGGTGTCCTCTTCCTCTTCCTCAGGCCCCCTCAGAGCTGCGTGGAGCGCCTTGCGCGCGAAATGGAGATGCGAGCGCACCGTGCCCGCAGGCAACTCCAGCCGTTCGGCTATCTCTCTGTGCTTCCACCCCTCCAGATCATGAAGGAGGACGATCTCCCTCTGTACTTCCGGCAGGGTCGCCAGGGCGTCCTGGATTCTCTGTCTCAACTCCGCCAACTCGGTGAAGCGGTCCGGCAGGCTGCCGTCGGACCGTGCGCCCGGAGGGAGCGGATCTGCGCTGCGAATGGATTCGCGCCGCACCAGATTCCGCGCCCGATTCCGCACGATGGTAACGAACCACCCTCCGAACCGCTCGGGGTTCCGACACTCTTCGAGGCGCTCCAGAGCCACCATGAACGACTCCTGAGCCGCGTCTTCGGCATCTTCCCGCCGCCCGGTGACCGAGAGCGCCACGGAAAACGCGGCCCGCTCGTACCGGCGAACGAGCTCTTCGAACGCGGCCTCCTCACCCCGGAGGGATCGAAGAACCAACGCACCATCCGTTTCAGACCGTACATCCTTCAAGACACGCCGCCCCACATCCTTGTTGAACGGGCGCGCCTTCCGAATCGCGGGTGGGACCCACCCCGCTCCCCGAAGCGGCGCCTCGCTCTAACTCTACGGATGAACCCCGCCAATGATTCGTTAAGCTCGAACCGACCGGATTGCCGCCCCCGCCCCATCACCCTCCCCGTCGGCGGTCCTTTCCCGGTACGGGAAAGAACGCCTGCGGCGTCCACGGAGCCCGTGAAGGCGTCGCCTCGGACCACAGAGCCCGAAGCTCCGGCGGGGAGAACGAGGAAAGGTGGCGCCCCGGCGCCAGCGTCTCCCGCGCGGGGGTATCTTCCTCCCCCTCTCCGGTGTAGAAGCCGAGGAGAAGAAGGTGGACCGTGCCCGGGCGGGAGCCCGCCCGACACCGACCGAGAATCCGTGCACGGATGCGGCCCTCCGCCGCCGCAAAAGACACCTCCCGGGGCTCCGCTTCCTCCCTGTCTCCAGGCGCAGGAGCGTCGCCTCGTCCCTCCCCCGCACCCGGCGCCTCGGCGGGAAGGGAGGACGCCTCGTCGGCTCTTCCCTCCCGAAGGGGCGCTTCCGTCCCCGCGGTGGCGGCCACCATCTCCCGCACCGGCACGGGACGACGTGGACGGTGGGCGTCCCTTTCTTCTTCCGGGCCAGAGGAGGGCATCTCAGCGTCGTTCATGGGTACAAGATGGGACGGTTCCCCCTTTCGGGCCACGGCGCCTCCCCGCGGGCTGCGTCCTTGCCGGGCCCTCACCGCCCCGCCATCGTTGAGACATGAGCGAAGAGCCACCTTCCACGGAGAAGCTGCCGGAGAGGTCCGACGCGCCCCCCCGCACCTGGAAACCCAGTGCGCGGGGGGACCTGGTTTTTCGAAGGGTGGGAGAGGATTGGGTCCTCTTCGACGCGCAGGGACAGCGCCTCCACGTTCTCAACCTGGCGGCGGCGCTGGTGTGGAGCTACTGCACCGGAGAGTACACCGTGGAACGCATCGAGGCGGAGGTGCGCGAAGCGTACGAGGGCGTGGAAGACCCCGGAGTTGTCGAAGCGCTGACCACCTTCCGAGGAGCGGGCCTCCTTGAGGAATGACCCTCAATCCCCCCGGGGACCGGAACCCCTGCGGCTCGGGTTCGGAACGGCGAACCATCCCATCCTGGTGGAGGTGGAGCCCGACGCCGCGCGTCCGGTGGCGGAGGCGCTGTTCCCCGACGATCGTCTGCCGTCTCCGCCTGCGCCCGCCGCGGCGTGGCCCCACGTACTGCGGCTCTCGGCGGAAGGCGAAGGATACCGGCTCCTGGCTGCCTGGAGGAGAGGAAGCTGGACGACGGCTTCCCTGCGCGACATCCTGATCCAACTCGAGTTGACCCTGGCTGAACTCCTGGTGCGAAACCGAGGCCATGTGGGACTCCATGCCGGCGGCGTAGTTCTTCCGGGGGTGGGGGCCCTCCTTTTCGCCGGACCGGGAGGGTGCGGGAAGTCGAGCCTCACTGCCGCCTTCGCCCGGCGGGGACACGCGGTTCTGGGGGACGACGTCGTCTTCCTTGAGGACGGCGTGGTCCATTCCTTCCACCGTCTCCTCAAGGTGGAGGAGCCGGCCCGTACCCTCCTGGACCTCCCCGCCCCGACGGGTCCCCTGGCCCACATCTGGCCCGACGCGGTATTCTACCACCCCGGGGCCCTGGGGAGCCGGTGGGCCGATCCCGCTCCGGTAGCCGCCGTCATCCTACCCCAGCGCTTCGAAACGGAGGGAGACGCTACCCATCCCCCGGTGCTGGAGGCGGTGCGCCCCGCAGAGATCCTCCCCGCCCTCCTCCGCAGCGTGGTCCTGGTGGACCGGATCGGCACCGACGCCTTCACCCAGGTGTCAACAGCCGTTGCCGGGGCGCGCTGTTTTCTCCTGCGCTATTCGGAAACGGCTTCGGCGCTGGACGTCATCCTCTCGGCGCTCTCGGCCCCGGGGGCGACGGCCACAGCGGGCTGACGCCGACCCCCTCTCCCACGGCGGTCCGCTACCCCGGGGCGACGGCTTCGGGGAGAGCTCGACGCGGAAGGAGTCCGAGAAACCCCGTCGCCAGTCGCCGCGCCGACACGCCAAAGGTGCTTCTTCCGGTCCAGGGAAAATACCCGGCGACCCGCCGGAACGACGGTGTATCCCAGGACCAGATAGAGGGACACAAGACGCAGAACCTCGTCCCCGCCGTTGGAAAAGGCCGCGTTCCTGTGGAAGATCCAGGCGTAGAGGATCCAGCAGGAGATGGCGGGCGACGTACTCCGAAGACCAACGCCGGGCGGTTCCCCTCGTCGTCCACAATGGTGCGGCAGAGCTCCCGGACAAGAATGGGACGATAGGCTCCTCTCCATCGGTCATATCCCAGATTGTAGACGTTGCGCCGGGCTCGGTGGTTCAGGAAGTGGGGGTATGGCGTCTCGGCACCCCCACGGATGGAGAGGGTGTCCACGCGCCACCCGGGCCTCCCCGCCGAGTCGACCGGAAGGTAGACCACCGCCTCGACCCGGGGGATCCAGTTGGCCGGGTGGGGAGCGAAAAGCGTCCAGTGCTGGCGGGTGGCGGTCAGGTCCAGCTACGGCTGCACCACAGGCCGGAGGTTATGGAGGATGAAGAACAAGCTCAGGAGGGCGTGCGCACTGCGATGGGGACGACCGTCAGAATCCTGCGGCCCACCGCCGGAAGCGCCCACGAGGCGGCTCCCTTCAGCGCCCCGTCTGGGTGGGAGGAGGCCGCGACCAGGGCGGCGCCTGTCCCGCCCCCTTGCCGCCGCCGCCGGAGACGCTTGAACCCTTCCCCTGGGCCGCCGCTTCATCCACGAACAGGGTGGCCACAGCCGGGGGGACGAACACCGCCGCGCGCGCGAGGCGCGGGAGGAAAGCGCGCCGGGTTTCTTCGGTGGATCTCATTGAGCCAACATTTCAGCCCGGGTAGACCGCCCCCAAATCCGGATCCTCGAACACCCTCACCTCCACCAGTTGGGCGGGGGGCTCGATTCGACCCTTCAACTCTTTGAAGAGCCAGCGTGCCACCACTTCCGTACTGGGCTGCAGGGCGCCGGAGGCCACCTCGGGGATGAGGACGTTGAGGTCGCCGCCCTCCCATCCGGCAGTGATCTCTTCGAAGGCGGCGTCCAGCGCCGCCACATCCGTCACCCACCCCGTTGCCTCGTCCACGGGTCCCTGCACGTGGACCTCCACCTCCCAGGTGTGCTCGTGAGGGCGGGCGAGATCCCCGAGGCGGGCCCGGGCGGCGGTCGGATCCTCGCCGGACCGCCCGTAGTGATGCCGGGCACGGAAATGAAATCTGCGGATCATGCGGGCCTGAGGCATGGAGGTCTTCAACTCCCGTGAGCGGGCTACTAACGTGTGAGGTCACGTCTCCCCCGGACCGCAGCGCCCGAGAGCGTCAATGAATACAGATCCCCACGGCCTGGACGCCTTCTTTCACCCCCGTTCCATCGCGGTGGTGGGCGCCAGCCGCCGGCCCAATACCATCGGCTGGCAGATCGTGGACAACCTTCTCCGACACGGATACACCGGCATCCTCTATCCGGTCAACCCCAACGCCCCGGCGGTCCACTCCATTCCCGCGTATCCGTCGGTGGAGGAGATCCCCGGACCGGTGGACCTGGCCGTCATCGTGGTTCCCAAGGAGCGGGTCCCCCCTGTGGTGGAGGACTGCGGGCGCAAGGGTGTGAAGGCTCTGGTGGTCATCACGGCCGGCTTCAAGGAGGTGGGCGGCGAAGGCATCGAACGTGAACGAGCGCTCCAGGGTCAGATGGAGAAGTACGGGATGCGGCTGGTGGGCCCCAACTGCATGGGGATCCTCAACACCGAAGATGGCGTTTCCATGAACGCCACCTTCGCCCCCACCATGCCGCCGGCGGGCCCCATGAGCTTCATGAGCCAGTCGGGCGCCATGGGCGTGACCATTCTGGACTACGCCGCCGAGTACGGCATCGGGATCCGCCACTTCGTGTCGGTGGGCAACAAAGCCGACGTGAGCGGCCGTCACCTCCTGGAGTACTGGGAGCAGGACGAGGGCACGAAGGTGGTGCTCATGTACCTGGAAAACTTCGGAGATCCGCGCCGGTTCATCCCCCTGGCCCGGCGCGTGGCCCGCACCAAGCCCATCGTGGTGGTGAAGTCGGGACGTACCGCCTCGGGGGCCCGGGCAGCAGCCTCTCACACCGGCGCCCTCGCCGGCGCAGACGTGGCCACCGACGCCCTGTTGGCCCAGGCCGGCGTTCTGCGTGCCGACTCGGTCCAGGACCTCTTCGATATCGCCATGGCGCTGGAGGATCAGCCCATCCCGGCGGGGAACCGGGTGGCCATCGTGACCAATGCGGGCGGTCCGGGCATCATGATCGCCGACGCCTGCGAATCGGAGGGCCTGGAGGTGGTGGAGCTCTCCCCCGAAACCCAGGCGGCGCTGCGGGAGGTCTTCCCCGCCGAAGCGTCGGTGCGCAACCCGGTGGACATGATCGCTTCGGCCACCTCCGAGTCGTACCGGGTGGCGCTGGAGGCCGTCCTGTCCGACAGCCGGGTAGACGCGGCCATCGCCGCCTTCGTTCCGCCGTTGGGTGTCCGCCAGGTGGACGTGGCCACCGCCATCGTCGAGGCGCGAAAAAAGCGCGCCGACAAGCCCCTCCTGGCCGTGCTCATGGGACGCCAGGGACTCCCGGAAGGGAGGGCGGAGCTCCACGACGCCGGTGTGCCCGCCTATACCTTCCCCGAGTCGGCGGCCCGGGCCCTGGCCGCCATGGTGCGCCACCGCCGGTGGCTTGACCGGCCCGCCGAGGAGCCTCTGCGCTTCCGGGTCGACGCCGACCGGGCCGCCGAGATTCTCCAGGATGTGCGCCGCGACGGCCGCACTCACCTCAAGGAACACGAAGCGCTGGGTCTCCTCGAGGCGTACGGAATTCCGGTGGTGGCGCACCGCATGGTGTCCACCCTGGAGGAGGCCAAGGAGGCGGCGGAGGCCTGCGGCTACCCGGTGGTCCTCAAAGCCGTAGCCCCGGGAGTGATCCACAAGTCAGACGTGGGGGCGGTACGGGTCGACATCCGCACGCCCCGGGAGCTGGAGCTCGCCTTCGGCAAGATGGTGAGGACACTGGGCGAAGCCGGCATCGACCTGGA
Organism: Gemmatimonadota bacterium; assembly: GCA_046756305.1. Taxonomy (GTDB): domain Bacteria; phylum Gemmatimonadota; class Gemmatimonadetes; order Longimicrobiales; family Gaopeijiaceae; genus JBHHWB01. Next base: position 28,109 of record JBHHWB010000001.1, on the reverse strand, counting down.
AGGTCTCCTGCTCCAACGCTTCGCCCGGGGCGGCCGGGAAACCATCATCGGAATGTCCACCGACCCTCAGTTCGGGCCCATCCTCATGTTCGGCCTGGGCGGCATCTACGTGGAGGCCCTCAAGGACGTGGCGTTCCGCCTCGTCCCCCTGTCGGCAGGCGACGCCCGCGAGATGCTCACCTCCATCCGGGGTGCATCGCTGCTGGAAGGCGTGCGGGGAGAGCCCCCGGTGGACAAGGAAGCCCTCGTCGAAGCCGTCCTCCGGGTGAGCCAGCTCGTCTCCGACCACCCCGACATCGCGGAGCTGGACATCAATCCCTTCCTGGCCTTCCCCGAAGGAGGTCTGGCCGCCGACGGACGGGTCCGCCTTCACGACGCTGGGTAGGAGCCCGCAGAGGTTGGGGCGCCCCTCATGACGGCGGTCCGGCCTCATCCGCGTGTCGCTCGCCCGCCTCGGTGGACGGAGGCCCGAGGGGAGCGGGTGTTGCACGACCGACGGGTTTCCTGCCTTATTGATGGCTTGCAGCGGCAGGTCAACGGTCCTCAACCGCAAGACGCCTTGGGAAGCCATGGCTGAACAAGACGAAAAGAAACCGCCGGCGAAGCGGGAGTTTGCACAGCTCCTGCGACTCCACGAGCGCGCCCTGGCCCAGCTCACCCGGGTCCGGGACGAGCTGGCCGCGCCGGGCACGAGCCAGCTCCTCCAGGAGATCAAAGTGCGAACAGGCTCGGAGCCCGACCTGTCGGATGTGTTCCGGAGCGTGGAGGAAGCCATTCGTGCGGTGCAGCTTTCCGAGGCCACGGTGCGGGACGCAATCGGGGGGAAGCGGGAAACGCTGGAGGTGGAGGGCGTACCGAATCTTCCGGTGCACCTGCAGCAGTTCCTTGCGGAACGGGCCGCCATGCCCGGGTTCACCTACGAGGTCCTCCAGGACGAAGTGCGCGGATGGGTGATCTGCTGGAAGGAGTACACCCACAAGGGGACGGTGCGGGGCTACGGCCAGTTCTACGAACGGCCCTACGCCTGGATCGACGAACCGTAGGCATCCTCCTTCCGACGCGTATAGCCCTTCGTTGGGAGCCCGCCGGGCGCCTCGGGTGACGCCGGCCCGCGCCGGAGAGAACGCCGCCGACCTACCCGCCGCGCTGAACCGTCTCCAGGGCCTCCTGCCCGTAGAACATGCGGATGTACTTGGCCTGGGTGGGCGTCACCCGGCGCACGGCCCACACCAGGTGGACGTAGTTTGGCTCCCGGGGTTCGCTCAGAATCTCCATTCCCGCCTCGTCGGGCGTGCGGTTCCCCTTGCGATTATTGCAGGGGGAACAGCTCGTCACCACGTTCTTCCACGAGTTGTCCCCGCCGCGGGAGGTGGGAAGGATGTGATCCCGGGTCAGGAACTGCCGTCCGCGCAGCTCGCTGCGGTGACGTCCGCAGTACTGGCAGCAATAGCCGTCCCGGGCGAAGAGGAAGGTGTTGGTCACCTGACGGCGGAAACGCCTGGGCACATGGACAAAGCGCACCAGGCGGATGACCAGAGGGGAGGGAAGAGTCGTCCGCTCGGATCGGAAGCGGCGGCTTCCGTCCGCCTCCAGAATTTCGGCTTTCCCGTCCAGAACCAGCCTCACCGCCCGTCGCTGTGGGACGATGGTGAGGGGCTCGAACGATGCGTTCAAGGCCAGGCAACCCACATGCGTCTCCTGATCCCGCGTTGGTTTTCGGGGACCTTCGGGCCGAACATATCCCGACAACGCCCCCGGGGCAATGGTGTCCACGGATCTCAAGGTATGAAAAACCTTCAGAGAAGGGCCACCGGGTCCCGGTCCAAGGCCATGCGGACATCCCCGGACGGGAGACGAAACTCCTCGGCCAGCGCCCGGACCGCCCGCCCCAGCGCCCCCGGCGAAGGAGAGCGGAGGAGGAAGTGCCAGCGCCACCGCCCGTGGAGCCGCTCGATGGGCGCCGGAGCCGGGCCCACCACCTCCACCTCGCCTCCACGGCCTCCCGAAGCCCCCGCTGCTCCCGCAGCGCCGGGACCCTCTGTGCCACCCGGACCGACCGGAGCGCCCCGCCGCCGCCTGGCAAGGAGCCGTCGGATCCAGGCGGCTCCGGCTTCCGCGGCGGCGGCCGCCGCCTCCCGGTCCGGACTGCTCATGACCACGTTGATGAGGCGGACGTGGGGCGGGTACACGGGCCGTCGCCGCTCTTCCAGCTCCCGGGCGGCGAAGGCTTCGAAGTCATGGGCCACGGCGGCGCGCACGGCATAGTGATCCGGAAGGGAGGTCTGGATGAGCACCTCGCCACCCAACCGTCCCCGCCCTGCCCGCCCGGCCACCTGGCTGAGAAGCTGAAAGGTGCGCTCACTGGCCCGGAAGTCGGGGAGATGCATCCCCACGTCGGCATTTACCACACCCACCAGCGTCACCCGGGGGAAATCCAGCCCCTTGGCGATCATCTGGGTGCCCAGGAGGATGTCGATCTCACCGTCCCGCACCCGGTCCAGGATCTTCTGGTGGGCCCACTTCCCCGAGGTGGTGTCCACGTCCATTCTGGCGATGCGCGCCGAGGGGAAGGTCTCGGAGGCCACCCGCTCCACCTGTTCGGTGCCCAGCCCCCTGAAGGACAGATCCGCTGATCCGCAGCGGGGACAGCGCGCTGGCGCCGGCGCCTCGAAGCGGCAGTGGTGACAGAGGATGGTGCCGGTGCGCCGGTGGTAGGTCATGGAGACGGAACAGTTGCGGCACTGCTCCACCTCTCCGCACTCCCGGCACTGGACGAAGGAGGAATATCCGCGGCGGTTGAGGAGAAGGATGACTTGCTCCCCCCGTGCCAGACGGAGATCCACCGCCTCCACGAGGCGGTCGGAGAAGACGCGGCCGCCCCGCCCCCGGGCCGAGCCTCCCTGGGGCGATCCGGGCCCGGGGGAGGCACGCAGATCCACCACCTCTACGCGGGGCATGGATGCGCCGCCCACCCGCTCGGGCAGGAGGAGGCGGCGGAATTTCCCGGACACGGCGTTGTGCCAGCTTTCCAGGGAAGGCGTGGCGCTCCCCAGAACGCACACGGCGCCGGCGGCGCGCGCCCGCACCACCGCCAGATCTCGGGCATGATAGCGGGGCGCCTCCGACTGCTTGTACGAACCGTCGTGCTCCTCGTCCACCACGATGACGCCCAGGTTCTCCAGGGGCGCGAAGAGGGCCGAGCGGGCCCCCACGGCGATTCGCTTGCGCCCCCGGCGGAGCTGCCGCCAGGCGTCGTACCGCTCGCCATCGGAGAGACCCGAGTGGAGCACGGCGACCTCATCGCCGAAGCGGGCCCGGAAGCGCGAGACGGTCTGGGGGGTCAGAGAGATTTCCGGCACGAGTACAATGGCGGTGCGCCCTCGGGAAAGCGCTTCCTCCAGGAGGTTCACGTACACCAGCGTCTTCCCCGATCCTGTGACGCCCTGGAGAAGGAAGGGCGCCGGAGCTTCCTCGTCCAGCGCGCCCACCAGCGCGTGCAGGGCGGCTTCCTGAGCCCCCGTAAGGCGGTGGGCGGTGTCGGTTTCGGTGGGCGCGCCAGCGAAGGGGTCCCGCATCACCTCCTGGTCAGCCACCTCCACCAGGCCTTTCTCCTCCAGACCCGTGACCACCGAGCGGCTGAAGCCGGCTTCACCGGTGAGGCGGCCCAGCTCGGCGGATCCGCCCCACGACTCGAGGAGCTCGTACAGCTCCCGTTGGCGCCGAGCCCTGCGGAAGAGGGCGTCGCGCCCCGCCAGATCCTCCAGGTGGGCGGTGATGCGCACCATCCTCCGTGTGCGTACCGCCGGCACGGGAGGAGGAACCGTCTCATGGTGGATCACGCCTCGCGCTTTGAGAGAGCGGATCTCGGGCCAGATGGAGCCCATCTCCAGGGTTCTACGCAGCGTCCGCACACGCTGGGGATCTTCCCGGCGCGCCAGGGCCTCCACCACCCTCCGCTCCCGGGGGCGCAGCTCCCCCGCCGGAACGCCGGTGAGTGCCACGTAATCCCGGGAGACATCGGAAAGGACGGCGGGAAGCGCCGCCCGCAGGGCGATGCCCAGGGGCGCCGTGTAGTAGGATGCCATCCACCGGCAGAGGTCCAGAATCTCCGGCGTCGCCGAGGGCTCGTCCTCCAGGACGTCCAGGACCGGCTTCAGCCCGGGGATGGGGCCCTCCTCCCCGGGTCCCGCCACCCACCCGATACGCTCCTCCCGCCTGAAGGGCACCAGCACCCGGGTGCCCGGCGCGGGGACCTCCCCCGCCACCCGGTACGTGAACGTCCGGTGGAGGGGAAGCGGAAGGGCGACCTCGACTCGGTTTTCCGAACCCCTGCCCGTCACTCGCCGAGAAGCAGGAAGATCTCCCGCTGAACCTCCGGCGGGGTCACGAGGGGGCCTTCATCGCTCCAGTACACGTTGATCTCGCTTCGCACCCCGATGTCGCCCGGGATGTAGATTCCCGGCTCGACACTGAATCCCACGCCAGGAATGATGAGGCGGTCGTCCCGGGTCTCCAGGTTGTCCAGGTTGGGGCCGCTGCCGTGGAGCGTCGTATCGATGGAGTGCCCGGTACGGTGCACGAAATACTCCCCGAATCCCCGGTGGGCGATGACGCCCCTGGAGACGTCGTCCACCTCGAAGCCCCGCACTTCCTCGCCCGCCTCGAAGCGTTCCCGCAGGAAGGCGACTGCCGCGTCGCGGGCGTCCCGCACCGCCTCCCAGATCTCCTGGGTGCGCTCATCCACCGCCGACGCCATCATGCCCATCCACGTCTGGTCGGCGGGGACGGAGCCGGGGCGGCCGCCCCACAGGTCGATAAGGAGGAGCTCCCCCGCGGTGATGGTCTCCCCCTCGCCCACGGGACCGTAATGAGGGTCCGACGCCGTGCGCCCCACCGCCACGATGCAGTCCATGTTGTCGGGGAAGCCGGCCCCCGAGACCTCGGAGCGGATCCAGTCGGAAAGGGCGCCCTCGGTGGTGGGGTTCCCGCTGCGGATCGCCTCGGCGGCCCGCTCAAAGGCCCTGCGGGCCACCTCGGCGAGGACCACCGCAGCGTCCCTGTGGTCCTGAAGCTGCTCCTCGCTCCACACCGAGTGAAAGCGGGAGATGAGGTTCCCCGAGGATGCCAGCTCGATGCCGGTGCGCAGCAGCACCTCGGTGAGGCCGCCGGGGAGATAGTCCAGGGTGGGAACGGCCGCCCCCGGGGAGATCTCGGCGGCCAGGCGGCCGCGCCCCTCCAGGAGCGCGTCGAGCTCAGCCTCCATCTCCCGCCACCCCGAGTAGGTGCGCCTCGCCCAGGGCCAGTGGCGCCACGAGGAGCCCTCGATGGCGTGGATCAGGGCCACCGGCTCTCCCTCGGCGGGGATGAGGAAGAACCCTCTGCGCGTCGTCTTTCCCACGCCCAGCATGGCCTTGGAGATGGGGTTCGCGCCCCGGAACTCATACAGGAGCCATCCGTCCAGGTCTTCCGCCCGCAGCGCTTCCTGAACCTGGCCGATCCCCTCTTCCGTGCATAGCAGCAGATCGCTCACGTGCCTTGCCTCTCGTCTTTGAAGAATTGCGTTGGCGGCGTCGTCGTTCCGCCCGGCTCAGGCCTCCCGCCTCTTCTCACTTTTCCTCCTCTTCGCCGCCGCCGAAGAGAGGAAGGCCTGCCGTTTCGGGATCCGCTGCAGCAGGATCCCCCGTTTCGGGATTCGCTACGGCGGTCCCGGCCGAAGTTGCGGATTCGGCCGCGGCGGGCTCCTTGGTCTCCACTTCCGCCGCTCCGGATGCGGCGGCGGAATCGGTTTCGGGTTTGCGCCCCTTCAGCAGGTCCAGACCCAGGATCCGTTCCCGACTCAGGAGCCTGTGGATCTCCCGCTCTCGGGAAAGAACGGTGCGCACGCCGCTCCATCCCCAGCGTCTCCACGCTCTGCGCAGGATTCCCACCTTCTCCACCAGGGTGAACATCTCGGCGAAGTCGGGGAAGGGCTTCACGCCCTTGGCGCGAAACGCCGTCTCATCGTCGGACCAGTCCTCGGTGTGGACGTCCTCCACGCCGGCCGCCCGGAGGAGCCGTTTCCACTCCACCAGCATGAGGGGGCGGGCCCCCAGGTGCTCCACCAGCAGCGCCTTGCGATCCTCATCCACCGGCGCTTTCCAGACGAGCTGGATGAGCACGACGTGCCCTCCCGGCTTGGTGACCCGCACCATCTCGCGAAGCACCACTTCAGGGTCGGCGTGTGCGGCGATCCCGATTTCTCCCAGCACCATGTCGAAGATCTCGTCCCTGTAGGGAAGGACGTCCGCAGGCGCCGTCTGGAACTGGAGACGGTTCGACAGCTCCGCCTCGCGTGCCCGCTCCTCGGCTTCGGCGATGAGGCGGGGGTCCTCGTCCACGCCCGAGCCCACCACTCCGTACTCTCGCACGAAGTATTCCAGGGCTACGCCTTTTCCGCAGGCCACGTCCAGAACCTCCTGGCCTTCCTGAAGGTCGGTGAGGAGCGCGATCTGACGGTAGAGGTCCACGCCACCCGGAGGAAAGAAGAGGCGGGGGCTCAACCGGACCAGGTCCAGCATGGACGGGACGGCCACAGGGTCGTGCCCGGTTTCGGTGGAGGGAGAGGAGGACATGGAGGAAAAGTAGGGGACTCGCCCGTCTAAAACACGGGTTGGTCTTCCTCGTCCAGTTCCTTCATGGCCTGGCGGAGGCGCGCCTCCTCTTCCCGGGGGAGCTCCGCGCCGGCGACCCGCGCTTCCTGTCGCCGCTTCCGCCGGGCCAGGATCACCGCGACCATCCCCACGCCCGCCAGGAGGACCAGGGGCGGGAGGATCCAGACGAACAGACCCGTTCCCGCCGGCTTCGGTTCCGCCCGCCACTCCTCTCCATACTCGGAGATGATGACTTCCACGATGGAATCGGCGCTCAACCCCGCCTCCGCCATGCGCTCGATGGAGTCACGCAGCATGGCGCCCCCCGCCGACGTGCACACCTCCAGCATCATCCCCGGACAGTACGGCGAGCGGATGCGGTCAATGGCCTTCCTGGCCTCGGGATGGACACTGAACGCCTCTCCCGATCGGGGCGGCGTCTGCCCTGCGAGGGGCATCGTGCCGCCGGAACCCGCCGACAGGGTCAGGATCCAGAAGAGAGGGAGAAGGGTGGAGACACCCGCGACGTTCCGGTTCATCGCGACCCCCGGACGAATGCTCGGTAAGAAGGTCGCCGAAAAGAGCGCGGCGACCGGTTCGCTCTCAACGCCCAAAGCTAATCAAACCGAAGGGGAAGCGGTGCCTCCGGGAGGATCCAGTCCGGCGAGGGCGCGGATCACCGCGACGGCGCCCTCTCCCACGCGATCGGGGACGTAGCCGCCCTCCAGGAGGGCGACCACCTTTCCGCCGCACGCGCCCGCCGCCTCCTCCAGCACCGTGCGGGTCATGGCGAAGAGGTCTGGCGCTTCCAGAGGAAAATCCCCCAGCGGGTCGCCGCGCATGCTGTCGAAACCGGAAGAGACGAGGACGAACTCGGGGGTGAAACGGCTCAGCGCGTCCTCCAGGGCTCGATGGAAGTGCTGCAGGTATTCCTCGCGTGATACGCCTGCGGGCAGGGGGACGTTGAGGGTCGTACCCTCCCCCTCTCCCTCCCCCCGCTCCGACGCAGCCCCCGTCCCTGGATAGTGGGGCGACTGGTGCAGGGAGAGGAAGAACACCGACCCGTCAGCGTAGAATGCGTCCTGGGTCCCGTTTCCGTGATGCACGTCCCAGTCCACGATGAGGATACGCCGCGCCCGCCCCTGCGCCTGCAGCCAGCGGGCGGTGACGGCCACGTTGTTGAAGAGGCAGAACCCCATGGAGTGGTGCGGCGTGGCGTGGTGGCCCGGGGGTCGGGTCGCCACGAAAGCGGCCGCCATGCGCCCGTCGTCCACCGCTTCGGCGGCGGCGATGGAAACCCCGGCGCTCCCCACCGCCGCATCCCAGGAGGCGGGCGATACCTTTGTGTCGGGATCCAGGGCGTAGATCTTCTGCTGCACGTCGGCTCGGGCGCAGGCGTCCTTAACCGTCTGGACCTGCCGGGATGTATGGACCCGTAGGAGGTCCTCCCGGGTGGCCTCCCGGGCCTCCCCCATCTCCACCTTCCCGTGGAGGGTGAGGAGATCCCGGCCCACCCACTTGGACAGGGCCCGCAGTCGGCCCTGGTTCTCGGGGTGACTCCAGCCCGTGTCGTGAAGGGGGGATGCCGGGTGAAGGAAGAATCCTATGGGCGCGGTCATGACGCCGCCGGCGCCGTGATCTCCTCGATCCGCTCCTGAAGCGACTTCACCGCGCGCCTGCGGGAGTGAAGGGCGATGAGGGCGTCACACGCCGCCGAGGTGGCCGACATGGTCGTCAGGTACGGGATGCTGTACGTGATGGCGGCCCGCCGCATGGCGTAGTCGTCGAACTGGGACTTCTTGCCCAGGGGCGTGTTGATGAGGAGGCGCACGCTCCCGCTCACGATGTGATCCACGATGTCGGGGCGCCCCTCCCCCACCTTGTAGACCCGCTCCGCCGGTACACCCAGCCGACTCACGTACGCCTGGGTGCCGCCGGTGGCCATGATCCTGAAGCCCAGATCGTGGAAGCGGCGCAGGATGGGCGTAACCGTGGCCTTGTCCCGGTCGTTGACCGTCACGATGAGCGTCCCCGGTTCCTCGGGAAGGGTGTTGCCCGCCGAGATCTGGGCCTTGGCGAAGGCCATCCCGAAGGAATCGTCGAAGCCCATGACCTCCCCCGTCGAACGCATCTCGGGACCCAGAAGGGTGTCCACGTCGAAGCGGTTGAAGGGGAAGGCGGCTTCCTTCACCGCCACCCCGGCCACCGGCGGATCCGACGGCACATCCAGATCCGCGATGCGCTCTCCCGCCATGACCCGGGCCGCCAGACGGGCCAGGGGCACGCCGGTGGCCTTGCTCACGAAGGGGACGGTCCGTGACGCCCGAGGGTTCACCTCCAGAACGTACACCACACCGTCGCGGACGGCGTACTGGACGTTGATGAGCCCCACCACGCCGAGCTCCAGGGCGAACTTGCGCGTAAGCTCTCGCATTTCGTCCAGAGCGTCGCCGGAGAGGAGGTAGGGCGGCAGCACGCAGGCCGAGTCCCCCGAGTGGACGCCGGCATCCTCGATGTGCTGCATGATCCCGCCCACCACCACGTCCGTGCCGTCGCACAGCGCGTCCACGTCGGCCTCGAAAGCGTCCTCCAGGAAGGAATCCACCAGAACGGGGTGATCCTCTGACGCCTCCACCGCTTCGGCGAAGTAGCGCCGCATGGCGTTCTCGTCGTAGATAATGCGCATGGCGCGGCCGCCCAGGACGTAGCTCGGGCGCACGAGGACGGGGAAACCGATGCGCCGCGCCGCCTCCAGGGCCTCCTCCTCCGAGGTGGCCATGCCGTTGTTGGGGGTACGGGCGCCGATGACGCGGCACACCTCGTCGAAACGGTCCCGGTCCTCGGCCCGGTCGATGGCGTCCACTGAAGTTCCAAGCACGGGCGCGCCCAGTGCCTCCAGCCCCTGGGCCAGCTTGAGCGGTGTCTGCCCGCCGAGCTGGACGATGACGCCTCTGGGCTTCTCCAGGTGGAGGATCTCCAGGACATCCTCCAGGGTGAGAGGCTCGAAGTAGAGCTTGTCGCTCACGTCGAAGTCGGTGGAGACCGTCTCCGGGTTGGAGTTGACCATGATGGTCTCGAAGCCGGCGTCGCGCAGAGCCAGGACGGCCTGCACGCAGCAGTAGTCGAACTCGATCCCCTGGCCGATGCGGTTGGGCCCACTTCCCAGGATCACGATCTTCTCCCGCTCCGACGGGACGCTCTCCGATTCATCCTCGTAGGAGGAGTAGTAGTAGGGTGTCTGGGCCGGGAACTCTCCCGCGCACGTATCCACTACGTTGTAGGTGGGCCGGATGTCCCACTCCCACCTCCGCTCCCGCACCAGGGATTCGTCTTCCCCGCGCAGATCGGCGAGCTGCTTGTCGCTGAAGCCCTCGCGCTTCATGCGGCGCAGGAGCTCCGGTGTCACCGTGGGCGCGGCGGCGTAGGCCTCCTCCAGCTCCAGGATCCCGGCGAGCTGGTCCAGGAACCAGGGATCGATCCCCGTGGCCTGGAAGATCTCCTCCTGAGTCAGAGAGGACGCCAGGGCCCGCTTGAGCTGGAAGGGACGGTTGGGCGTGGGGCGGCGCAGCGCGGAGAGGAGCGATTCGGGATCGTCGTCCTGGAGGCCGTCGTCTTTGAGGGATCCCGTGACCCAGCCCTCCCGCCCCGTTTCCAGGCCCCGGAAGCCCTTCTGCCACGCGGAGCGGAAGGTGCGCCCGATGGCCATGGTCTCCCCCACCGACTTCATCTGCACGCCCAGCGTGTCGTCCACCTCGGGGAACTTCTCGAAGGCGAAGCGGGGCAGCTTCACCACCACGTAGTCCAGGACCGGCTCAAAGGAGGCAGGCGTGGTCTTGGTGATGTCGTTGGGAAGCTCGTGGAGGTGATATCCCACGGCCAGCTTCGCCCCCACCCGGGCGATGGGAAAGCCCGTGGCCTTGGAGGCCAGGGCGGAGGAACGGGAAACGCGCGGGTTCATCTCCACCACCAGCATGTCGCCGTTTTCGGGATTCACGGCGAACTGGACGTTGCACCCGCCCGCCTCCACGCCGATCTCCCGGATGATGGCGATGGCCGCGTCGCGCATACGCTGGTATTCGACGTCGCTCAGCGTCTGGGCCGGCGCCACGGTGATGGAATCCCCGGTGTGGACTCCCATGGGATCGACGTTTTCGATGGAGCAGATGATGATGACGTTGTCCGCTCCGTCCCGGACCACCTCCAGCTCGTATTCCTTCCATCCCAGCACTGAACGGTCGATGAGGATCTCGGTGATGGGCGAAGCGTCCAGCCCCTTTTTGACCTGGACCTCGAACTCCTCCCGGTTGTAGGCGATCCCGCCGCCCGTGCCGCCCAGGGTGTAGGAGGGACGGATGATGGCCGGATACCCCGTGTCCTCCACGATCTCCAGCGCCTCGTCCAGGGTGCGTGCGAAGCCGCCGTGGGGGACCTCGAGGCCGATGCGGCGCATGGCTTCGGTGAACCGCTCCCGGTCCTCGGCCATCTCGATGGAGCGCTCGTTGGCCCCGATGAGCTCCACCCCATGGCGTTCCAGGACGCCGGACCTGTGGAGTTCCATGGCGATGTTCAGCGCCGTCTGTCCGCCCATGGTGGGCAGGAGGGCGTCGGGTTTCTCCCGCTCGATGACCTTCTCCACCCACTCGGCCGTGAGGGGCTCGATGTAGGTCCGATCCGCCAGGTCCGGGTCGGTCATGATGGTGGCGGGATTGGAGTTCACCAGCACCACGCGGTAGCCCTCCTCCTTGAGGGCGCGCACGGCCTGGGTTCCCGAATAATCGAACTCGCAGGCCTGACCGATGATGATGGGGCCCGAGCCGAGGATGAGGATGGTGTCGAGGTCGTCGCGTCGGGGCACGGGCTCAGGCGTCGGGGCGGACCGTTGATGGCCAGACAAAGCCCCGCTGCGCGGCGGGCAGCCGTGGTAGCGGGGCGGGTGGATTTTGAATCACCCGAATGGTGGCCCCGAGGGCGTTCCTTGGCAAGGTGCCCCCGCCGACTACCGCTCCTTCTCCCGCTCTTTGGAGACGGCCTTGGTCAGGACCAGGGCGAATCCGCCCCACACGAACGCCATGATAGCGATCATGGTCACCCAGGTGGCCGTGGTCATCACCCGCTCCTCACTCCAGGGGGAATCACCGCTCGATCTTCACCGATACACCCGTACCCAGCGCCGGAAGATTGTCCGTGCTGGCGGTGGTCACCACCGATGCCGACGGAAGGTCCGCTCCCACGTCGTCCACCCGGATCCCGAAGCGGATGGTGCCGCCCTCCGGCGAGATCACCACCACACGGTATCGGTTTTCCACCTCGGACACCATGGCCCCGTAGACCCGGGTGTCGCCCTGGTCTTCAAACCCCTGGATTCCCCCGCCCGTCACCTCGATGACGGCGGCGCCCAGCGTGGGCGGCCCTTCCACCCGGGCGTTGAGCGTGCCCGGCCCCGAGGGCCCCGAATCGCAGGCGCTGGCGAAGAGGGCACCCACTACAAGGACCATGCCCGCCGTCCCGGTACGCGCAGAGATCGGGGCGACACGGCTCCACACCCTGATTGCCCAAAACCGCATCGTCCCCCTCTTCATCGTTCTCCTCCCCGCCGGAGCGTGAGCGTCGTGGGAGGAACGAGTGCCGCCTGTGCCGGCGCCGAGGTGGGAAGGTCCGGATGGGACAGGACCCACGCCCGCAGGTCACCCAGGTCGTAGGCGCCGTCTCCGTTCCCGCGGCCGTCGACGAAGCGCTGCTGTGGCAGGGTCAAGCCCTCTCCCACGCCGACGAAGGGCGCGGCGAGGCGGGCGAAGCTCAGGGTGGGCTCCACCACCTCCAGCGTCACCTCACCCCGATCCACCAGGCCGATGCCGTCCCGGGCTTCCACCGTCACCGTAAAGGTGCCGGTCTCCATGGCCGCCCCCCTGATGTGCCCCAGAATGTCCAGCGTGAGTCCCTGGGGAAGCGTCCCCGAGACCACAGACCAGAAGACGGGGGGATTGGCGTTGTCCACCTGCAGGGCGATGTCCTGCTCCACCGCCGCCTCAATGCTCGCCGACGCCGATTCCACCGCGTAGGTGAGCTCGAACTCGGCGCCGGCGCTCATGGGCGCGTTCACCGTCACGGTGGTGGGGTTGGGCCGGCCGGCCAGGGCCCCCGTCCAGCGCGCGAAGCCGAAGCCCGTGTTGGGCACGGCTTCCAGGGTGACCGTTGTTCCCGCCGGGAACCAGAGATCGCCCGATTCAGGCGAACTCTTGATGGTGCCCGGCTCGATCCCGTTGAAGGATCCGGTGATCTCCATGGCGAGCTGCACCTCTTCTCCGCCGTAGCGGGCCACCAGCGTAGTGTCTTCGACCGGCGTGGAAAGGGTGCGGATGCGCGGCGCGTCGGGATCGTCGGTCCACTCCAGGAAGGGGCGTCGGATCCCCGGTGACAGGATGTCCCCCGCGGCGGCTTCGATCTCATGGAGGGTGAAGGGCGCCGAGGCGAAGCTGTGCTCGGGCCCGCTCACCGGGGCTCCGTCCACGGTGAAGAGACCCCCCGCCCCGGTGTCTCCCTCGGAACGCACGGACACGGTGGCATACCGGTTGGAAAGCTGCAGCGTGATGTCGTTTCCAGACTGACGGATGTCCAGGAGGGTCACGCCGGTGGCCGTGCCCGGGTAGGAAAGGGAAGCCGGGTTGGAGGTCGCATGAAAGGCGCGATTCTCCCGGTCCACCCCCTCATAGGGAAAGGGGTCGCCCACATCGCCCCGGTTTCCGCCGCTCACCCGGCCCAGTTGATTCAGACCGTCGGCCTGGCGAAGCCAGACCCCCATGTGATCGAATGCATTGATCATGTTGGCGGACCAGTAGGTGTCCACCCAGTCGGGGTCGATCTGCCACACCAGGAGCCCCGGCTTGGGAAGCCAGACGTCGAACCCGGTCCGCTGCCGGTTTTCCAGAAGGAAGTACTCCCCTGAACCGTCGGCCGATTCCACCCGGTAGATCTGTCCCGTTGCCTCCACCCCCGGCAGGGAGATGTCGCCCAGGTTCGACCCGTCGGGGACCACCGTGACGGTGGCCCACCCCAGGACCGCCTTGCTCCAGGCGTCCATGTGGCAGGGGCTGTTGGGGGTGTTCCCGTCACATCCCCACGACCCGGCGGCCATGAGGGACCAGTTGCCGGCGCCGGCGTGTTTCCCGTCACTGTCGTTGGTGTCGTAGAGGTCGGGGAGGCCGAAGGCGTGGCCAAGCTCGTGGGTGAAGACGCCGATTTCGCTCAGGTTCGTCCCGTTGCAGGCGAAGATGGGCTGGATCACGTAGTCGTCGACCTGGATCATCCCCCCCGAGGCGGCGGGGGTGGAAGTGGTGTAGGCCGAACCCGTCGCGAAGCGAAGGCTCCACCGGTGGGACCAGATGCGGTTGTCCTGCTCCGATCCGCCGCACTCGGCTCCCGGCGTGGGCTGGAGGACGGCCAGCACGTCCACGAAGCCGTCGTCGTCCCCCGAGTTGGGAATGCCGTCAGGACCGTCGTTGTCGAACTGGCCCCAGTCCACATCGCCCGCGGCGGCCAGCAGGTCTTTGATGAAATCTCCGGTCCGCCCGCTCAAGCCGCTGTTCCCGTTGGTGACCCAGAGCTGGGTGCGGGAAGCGGTGGCCTTGAGCCAACCCATGATGACGGCGGTGAGGGTGAGCCGTCCGCCCGAGACCTCCGAGTAGTACGTGTGGATGGTCTTTCCCTGGGTGCCGAAATAGGCCGTCTGGACCGCATCCTTGGTGTACTTGGGCTCGGTGTTGGTATCGCCGAAGAGCCCGAGGATCACCGGGATCTCGAAGGCACCCTGCACCGGGTGGACGCGGGCGGCCGCACCGGCGCGCAGCGCCGGTTCCAGGGGATCCACCCCCCCGCGGATCAGAGTGCGGAGACGGACCGCACGGCCGCGTGAAAAGGTGAACGCCTCGGGGTCGGCGGCCTTCATGCGGTAGTAGGCCACGGGAGGCCGCGTCCCGTAGTGCTCTCCCAGCATTTCCACGTCCTGGGCGCCGAGTCCCGCCGCGGTCCCCAGAGCAGCCCATGCGCCCGCGGCCGCCAGAACAGCGATACGCGGCAGGACGCCCTCCATGCGCCCCGCCCCTTTCCGGAAGAGACCGGTTCCGGATGCGCCACGCGTCGGGAAGGGGAATCGAGTCACGGAGTCAGGAGGGCTGCAGGGGCGGAGAAACGGGAAAGCCGAGGGGCAGGCAGGCCTGTGCGCCTCCTCTACCCGTGTCCCTCATACGCGGTTCCTCGTGATGCCTTTCTTCAGCGCGCCAGGTCCTGGCCTCGGATCCCTAGCTCGCCGGCGATGGAACGGAGCCCGTCGATGACGTTCTGGATGTGCTCGTTGCGCTCCAGGCCGATGAGCTCCAGCCCCCGGGTCACGTCTCCCCGGCTCACGCCGGCAGCAAACGTCTTGTCCTTGAGCTTCTTCACCACCGATTTGGGCTTGAGGTCGTCAATGCCGTTGGGGCGCACCAGGCAGGCCGCGTACACCAGCCCAGAGAGCTCGTCACAGGCGTAGAGGACGCGGTCCAATTCGCTTTCCGGCTCCACCCCGGTGAACTCGGAGCGGTGCGCCAGGATGGCGTGCAACACCTCCTCGGGATAGCCCGCCTCCCTCAGGTAATCCACGGCTTTGAGGGGGTGTTCCTCGGGATACTTTTCCCAATCCAGATCGTGGAGGAGGCCCGCAAGACCCCAGAGATCTTCGTCGGCGCCCCGGAGGCGGGCGTAATGGCGCACCGCCGCCTCCACGGCATACATGTGTTTTCGCAGCGCTTCGTTCTCCACCCACTCCTCGAGGAGGGCTACGGCTTCGGCACGGTCAGGCATGGATCATCTCGGCGAGTCTTGCATTGTCGTTGATGGACGGACGGCAGCCGCCGCTCGGCAGCTTGCCGCTTCCGGCCCACGGGGTCAAGACGAAAGGGAGTGGAGCACGCCGCCTCACACCCTCGACGACGGACAGAGGTGGGCGATGACGCACCGTTCGCACGCCGGCTTACGGGCATCACAGACCCTGCGGCCGTGCCAGATGAGGAGATGGGAGAGCAGGGTCCATTCCTCTCTGGGAAAGAGCTCCATGAGGTCCCTTTCGATCTTCACCGGGTCCGTTTCCCGGGTGAAGCCCAGAAGCCTGGCCAGCCGCTTGACGTGGGTGTCCACCACCACGCCTTCGTTGATGCCGAAGGCGTTGCCCAGGATCACGTTGGCCGTCTTGCGCCCTACCCCCGGCAGGGAGGTGAGCTCCTCCATGGTGCGGGGGACCTCCCCGTCGAAGCGCTCCACCAGAGCCCGGGCGAAGCCGATGATGTTTTTCGCCTTGTTCCGGTAGAAGCCCGTGGAGCGGATGATTTCCTCCACGTCCTCCTGGCGGGCCCGGGCCAGCGCCCTGGCGTCGGGGTAGCGGCGAAAGAGCTCCGGCGTGACCATGTTGACCCGCTCATCCGTGGTCTGGGCCGACAGGATCGTGGCCACCGCGAGCTGAAATGGATTCCGGAAGGTCAGTTCGCAGTGGGCCTGGGGATATTCCTGGCGGAGAAGCTCGAAGATCTTGGCAGCGCGCTCCTTGAGCGCTTTCTTGGATTCTCTGGGCATGGGGATCCGGTTTCAGGTGTGCGTCGGGTGAACGGTGGTCCAGGGAAGGCGGGAGGGCGCCGGAGCGTCGGACAGGGTGGAGGCCGCGGCGGGCCCGGGAGCGTCCGACGCAGGCACGGCGTCCGGCTCCTTCGGTCCCGTCGGGTCGGGAGCGCCCCACGTCCAGATGCCGGCGAAGAGCTTGAGAGCTTCCCCCGCCGTCTCCAGGGAGTAGAGTTCCTCCAGCTCCCCGCCGGGCAGACGCGTTTCGAAATCCGGGCCCGCCTCCCGGACCCGAACGGCGAGCCAGCTTCCGGCCTCCGACCAGGGGGCCTCGGCGATGGGGGAGACGGCCAGGCCCGGACGACCCTCCCGCACCCCCAGCGCCGCCAGAAGGCGCAGCGTGCCGTCGCCGTGGAGGTTCCAGAACAGCCCGTCCACCGGCTCGGGCGGACCTCCGGCCACGGGGTGAATCCACACCAGGTGCCGCGGAAGCTGGAGGTACCCGGCCCGGGCGGGGAGCGCCGGCTCGGGCCCCGCGCCAGGCCCCGCGGCGTCCGGACCCTCCCCCAGGTTCCCCACCACCCGCCGCACCATCTCCTCGCCCGCGAGGAAAAGCCTCCGTCCCCCCCGGTGAAAGAGCACCGCCTGGTGGGCCAGAAGGGCGTAGCGATGAATCCCCTCCCCGCCCACGTCGTCGGGACGGAGGGAGCGCAGCCACCCCCCCACCGGCGCAAGCGACAGAAAGATGGAGAGCTCTCCCACGTCTACCGAGCGGGCCTCCGCCTCCTGCAGGATTTCCCCGCAGACGCGTTCAGCTTCCTCCTCCGTAGGGAAGAGGAGCTCGTAGGGGGTCAAGCGGGCGAAGGAATCGTGAATGGCCATGAGCAATCAATCTAGCGTGAGATCGCCGCACTCCCGGCCCCGGGACTCGGACTCGACGATGCGCGGCCGGGATCCTCCCGCCCCGCGCAGCGCCTCCCGCCACCATCTGCGGCGCCGCACCAGGGCAAGCTGAAAATCCACATCATCCCTGAGCACACCGGTAACGCGCACGAAATGGACGTCGCCCAACTCCCGGGGCCGTGGGATACGAAAGCAGCGCCCGCCCACCGTGAATCGGATCTCGGACACGGCCAGGAAATCCTCTTCCCGCCAGCTCTGTTCCAGGACGTAATGGTCCTCCATCTGGAAGAGTCCAGGGCTCACCTCCAACCCGCTGCGGTAGTATGACGGATCGAACCCCAGGCCCTGCTCCCGCTTGAAACGCTCGTCCATGGCGTAGTCCACCCCCTCCAGCTCATCCGTTCCGGCCAGGGACTCGAGATGGTGGCGCAGCTCATGGGTCAGGGTCTCCCAGATCTCCCCTTCCCAGTCGAAGAAGGAC
Organism: Gemmatimonadota bacterium; assembly: GCA_046756305.1. GTDB lineage: Bacteria > Gemmatimonadota > Gemmatimonadetes > Longimicrobiales > Gaopeijiaceae > JBHHWB01. The sequence continues at coordinate 10,514 of JBHHWB010000001.1, read as the reverse complement.
CCGCCGGAAGAGGGAGCGCGGCCCGACTCACCGCCGGCAGGAGGCCGGGCAGATCCACCGCCGGCCGGGTCCGGGCCCGGCTCGCCGGCGGCCAGGGCGCGGAAGGAGCCGTAGTAGAGGATCACCACCGAACGCGTCGTCTCCGGTCCCTCGTAGGCCGAGGCGTAGGACTCGGTGCGGCACTCCCCCAGGGTGTAGATCCCGGGGAGGTCGGGATGAGGCACCGCCTCCGGGCGCACCACCACCCCTTCCACCCCCTCCTTGAACTCCGCGGGGACGGCGTCGAAGGCTCTGGCCGCCTCTTCGCGGAAGCGCTCCAGGTCCACGGGGCCGGCCGGCTACCCCCGGTCGCCGTCGGTGTGGCCGTCCCCCTCCCCCGCCCGAGCCAGCCAGCGGTTGGCGGCGATGAGCACCGCGAGGACGACGCCCCACTGAATGAGAACCGTTCCCACGTTATAGGGGCTGAAAAGGGTCCACGTCTCGTGGAAGCCGGCGCCGCGGGCGCTCCACAGCCACCACGCCATGAGGACCACGGCCTCCACCACGATGAGGCGGATCGCCCAGTCCCACCACGTTCCGATGCGGATGTCCGAACCTTCCTGGTTGATGAAGGTTTCCCGCCACTTACGTACCCCATACCTGAGTACCGCGAAAGCGAAGAAGAACCCGGAAAGCATGAGGCCCACCCCCCACACCCAGTCCTGGTTCTGGAAGATCCCCAGCTTGAGGGCCGACGGGATTCCGAAGAGGAGCCCGGCGCTCCCCACCACCGCGATGGCCTTGCGTCGACTCATGCCCAGGTCCATGAGGACCCGGCTGGCCAGCTCGATCATGGCCACCAGGCTCGTCCAGGCGGCAAAGACCAATGCCAGGAAGAAGAGGGCCTGAAAGAACCTGCCTCCGGGAATGCGGGCGAAGAGCTGGGGCACCCAGATGAAGGTGAGCCCCTCGTTCCCCGCGCCCACGATCTGAGAGGCGGCGTCGGGCATGACGGAGAAGACGGTGCAGAGCACCATGATCCCCGCCAGAAGCGACATGGAGTTGTTCCCGAACCCGATGACGAAGGCGTTGAGCGCCGTGTCCTCCCGGGCCCGCATGTAGACGGCGTAGGTGAGGACGAGGCCCCATCCCGCCCCCGTGTCCCAGGCGTTCTGCGTCAGCGCCTGGATCCAGATGTGGTAATCGGCAAGCTGGGCCAGATCGGGCGTGAAGAGGAACGCCAGACCTCTGGAAGCGCCGGGGAGTGTCACGGCCCGCACGGCCAGGACGACCACCAGAACGACGAGGCTGGGAATGAGGAACCGGGCCGCCGCCTCGATTCCACGCACACCGCGGGAGACGACGAAGACGCCCAGACCCATGGCCACGGCGTGGGTCAACACGGCCTGGGGCGTGGAGTTGAAGCTCTCCCAGAAGGCGCCGGGCACGGCGGCCGGGACCTCTCCCGTGAGGGTGGCCACAAAGAAGCGGATGGTCCATCCCATCACTACGCTGTAGTAAAACATGATGGCGGTGGCCACGAAAGCCACCCAGGCGCCCATCCAGGCATACCCGGGGCCCAGGGTTTTCACGAAAGCGCCGATGGTGCCCTTGCGGGTGCCCTTCCCCATGGCAAACTCGAGCATGAGGAGGGGAACCGACCACGCGAGAAGAAAGACCACCCACGCCACCAGAAAGGAGCCCCCCCCGTTGGTGGCGGCGATGCGCGGGAAGCGCCAGATGTTGCCCGTTCCCACGGCCATGCCCAGCATGGCCAGAAGCATGCCCCACCGGGAGCTGAAGACTTCGGGTTTGGCAGCCAACGGTGGTTCTCCCTTTCTGGGGTCAGAGTCGTCCGGAGCGGGTGCCCGCCTCGGTCAGACGGTCGCGGATCCACGTCACTACCTGATCCGACCCCACCCGCACCTGCTCCAGCGTGTCCCGGTCGCGGATGGTCACCGTTCCGTCCTGGGCGGTCTGGCCGTCCACGGTGATGCACCACGGCGTGCCCGCCTCGTCCTGGCGCCTGTAGCGGCGGCCGATGGATCCCGAAGCATCATAGAAGGAAGGAATCGCTGCGCGCTTGAGGTCGGCGTGGATCCGGGTGGCGATCTCGGGCAGACCGTCCTTCTTCACCAGAGGGAAGACGGCCGCCTTCATGGGCGCCACGGCCGGGTTCAGGCCCAGAACCACCCGTTCCTCCCCCTCCACCTCCTCCTCCCGGTAGGCGTCGGCAAGGAGGACCAGGACCGTGCGGTCCACCCCCATGGAAGTTTCAATGACGAAGGGGAGATACCGCTCGTTGGTGGCGGGATCGATGTACTCCAGGCGCTTCCCCGAGTATTCCTGATGGCGTTCCAGATCGAAGTCGGTGCGGTTGTGAATCCCTTCGAACTCCTTCCACCCGAAGGGAAACTCGTATTCGATGTCATAGGCCTTCTTGGCGTAGTGGGCCAGCTCGTCCGCGCCGTGCTCGTGGAAGCGCAGCTTCTCCCGCCGGATGCCCAGCCCTTCGTGCCACGCCATGCGCGCTTCCATCCAGCGGTCGAACCAGGTGTCGTCCTCGCCGGGTTTGACGAAGAACTGCATCTCGGCCTGCTCGAATTCCCGGGTGCGGAAGATGAAGTTCCCGGGCGTGATTTCGTTGCGAAAGGCCTTGCCGATCTGGGCGATACCAAAGGGCACCCGCTGGCGGGCCGTTCCCTGGACGTTGAGGAAATTCACATAGATGCCCTGGGCCGTCTCAGGGCGCAGGTAGACGGTGGAGGCATCGTCCTCCACGGGCCCCATGAACGTCTTGAACATGAGGTTGAACATGCGGGGCTCGGTGAAGGAGTCGCGGGCGCCGCACACCGGACACTGCCCCGCCTCCACCTCCGGGGTGTCGGCCCGGAAACGGCGGTGGCAGTTGGTGCATTCCACCAGGGGGTCGGTGAATCCCTCCACGTGCCCTGAGGCCTCCCACACCCGGGGATGCATGAGGATGGCCGCATCGAGGCCCTCCACGTCGTCGCGCTCATGCACCATGGAGGACCACCACAGGTCCTTGACGTTGCGCTTCAGTTCCACGCCCAGGGGGCCGTAATCCCAGACGGACCCCGTCCCGCCGTAGATCTCGGAAGATTGGAAGACGAAACCGCGACGCTTGCAGAGTGAGACGAGCTTGTCCATCAGGTCGGCGTTGGCCATGAAACCCTTGGATTGAGGGTAATTCCGTACATTCTTTTGAAGCGCCAAAGGTATCCGCAGAGGAGGGTGGCGATCAACGCCCTCCCCCGGAAGGCAACCCGGGAAGGAAATCCGGGTATCATTTACTCTTGAATCCTGCCCGATTGGGAGCCGACCGTGTGGTCGAGGCGGGCGGATCACGGTATCGACCCTCAACCCCGAGTCCCATGCTGAACTTCACCGACCGCGCCAGAGAGGTCGTTCGCACATATCTGGACCAGAGCGGAGGCGAACTGGAAGCGCTGCGCATCACTCGGCAGCCCGGCAGCCCGCTGTCGCCCCGGTTCGAACTCACCCTTATCGGAATGGATGAGACGTCGGACCAGGATCGAGAGGTGGACAACCCCGGCTTTCCCGTCTTCGTGGCTGAAGAAGACGCCGAGCTCCTGGAAGGAGCCACCGTGGATTTCGTGGAGCGGGTGAACCAGAGCGGGTTCGAGGTGCGAACCGTTCCGCGTGCGCGACCCGGAGCGTCGAGGGAAGGTCCCGAAGGGGAGATCGCGGACCGGGTGCGGGCCGTCCTCCAGTCCCAGGTCAACCCGGCCATCGCCTCCCACGGGGGAATGATCTCCCTGGTCGATGTGGACGGTACCGAAATCTTTGTGGAGATGAGCGGGGGATGCCAGGGATGTGCGCTTTCCCGCATGACCCTCCAACAGGGCGTGGAGCGGATGCTGCGCGAGGCCATCCCGGAGATCACCGCCGTGCATGACGTCACCGATCACACCGCCGGAGCCAATCCCTTCTTCACCCACTGATGCCCCTCCCATGAGGATCCCGCCCCTGGCCGCGACCGCGGCCGCCAGTCTGATGCTGGGACTCTTGCCGGGTCCGGCTCGGGCTCAGGGGTGTGTAGAGCCTCCGTGCGTAGGGCCTCCCCGCGGCGCCGTCATGGCCATCGGCGGCGGGGCACTGAGTCCGCGGATCTACGAGCACTTTCTGAGACTGGCCGGCGGAAGGGAAGCCCGCATCGTCCTCATCCCCACCGCGGGCGCCCAGGACGGATCCCATGACGCCTGGACAGCGCTGGCCGCGCTGCGCGACGCCGGAGCGCGCCGCATCGAAGTTCTTCATACCCGCAACCGAAGTGTCGCCAACCTGGAGGCATTCGTGGGTCCCCTGAAGGACGCCGACGGCGTGTGGATTTCCGGCGGACGCCAGTGGCGCCTCACCCGCGTATACCTGGACACCCGCACGCATCGCGAGCTGGAAGCCGTGCTGGCCCGGGGCGGCATTATCGCCGGCAATTCAGCGGGAGCGTCGGCGCTGGCCTCCTTCCTGGTGCGCGGCGCTCCCGACAACAACACGGTGGTGGCGGCACCGGAGAGCGACCGCGGCTTCGGGCTCCTGCGCAACGTAGCCATCGACCAGCATCTCATGGCACGGGCTCGCGAAAACGACCTCCTTGACCTCCTGCACCAGCACCCCAACCTGCTGGGGATCGGACTGGACGAAGGCACCGCCATCATCGTCACCGGCGACATGGCGGAGGTCATTGGATCGGGGCGCGTGGCCATCTACGACGTCACCGACCCCCTCACCCTGATTCCCCTCCGCTGGCTCGAGCCCGGCGACGTCTACGACCTGGGTGCTCGCCGCATCATCCTCGCCGAAGAAACGGTTCCGCCCGTGGCGTCCCGGGGGCCCGTGCGAATGCGCGGGTGGCGCCCCGCTGCATTCCTCAGACAGGCTCCTAGAAGATGATCTCGATGTTGTTGCCGCCGCCACCCCCGAAGCGCGGGTTGACCACGTTGTTGAAGATGGACCCGAAGCGGTATTCGATTCCAAAGGACGTGAAATACCGATAGCTGGTCTCAATCTGGCGTTGACGCAGCAGGATTTCCTCCTGGGTGGCGCCGCCCGCGGCCAGGTAGATCTGATCCCGCACCCACGAATAGTTGCCCGTCACGCGTACGGAAAAGCCTTTGAAGAGACGCACGTTGACGGAAGCGAACACATTCATGTTGTAGTGCTCGGAATCATTGAAGAAGTGCGATCCGCTCACGGAGGTAGTCCACCGCCCCCACGGCTGCACCAGGGATAGGCGCGCCGTGAGCGACTCCTTCCAGCGGGTCTCTTCGTCCAGGCCGAAGATGGTGGTTTCGGCATAATCCCAGTGCCAGGGCCCCACCAGGTACTGGAGGGTCAACGAGCGTCGGCTCGACTCCTCGTAGGGAAAGAAATTGAACTCCAGGCCGGGTCGCACGCTCCAACGCAGATCCTGGTTCAGGAAGGTGGACGAGCCCACGTCGGTGCGCAGTCCCACGGCCCAGCGCGCACCCACGCTTCGCACCACGGCTCCGTTTACCCCCCAGTCGGTGCGGGTCTCCTTGATGGTCCTGTCCGAAAGCTCAAACTCCTGGATGTTTTCGCTGCGATTGGCCCCCAGGATGATCTTCCACGCCTCCGTCGTGCGGTTTGCGCTCACGGTGCCGAAGTAGTTGGCGAAACGAATGGAAGATTCGCCGTTCACGAACCCGTTGGCGGTCACCCGGAAAACCCAGAAATCCCAGGGATCTTTCGGCCCGGCCCCGGCAGGGGAAGGAGCTTCGGGACCGGGAGAGGCGCCGGGTCCGGCCAGGGTGATCTTCAGCCGGTCTCCGATGGGGCGGTCGGCGAGATAGCGGACGAGTCCCAGGCGCAGCTTCTGCGCTACAGCGGCGCGCCGATCGTCCTCGGTCGCGTCGCCGGAGGTATGGGTGACGAGGGTAAGATCACTGCCGGCGAGGTCGCCCTGACCGAGGAAGGCCAGGGAATACTCCAGACCACCGCCGCCCGACCGGCGAGACGTGACCAGGACGTGGACGTCGGCATCTTCCCGATTGCGAACCCAGTTCACATAGGGGATCTCCCGCCGGAAATAGTCCAGGTCGCGGCATCCCCGCGCCTGGCAGTCGAAAAAGATGGAGAGGGTCTCCCCCGTGGCTCCGCCCACCTCCTGGGCGGCGGCACTCCCACCGGGGACAGCGGTGCCACCGAAAGGAAGGAAGACAAGAAGGAGGGAGAAGAAGAGGATCCTGGAAAGACGGGAAACCACCACGAGACACCCCCGGTCGGAGATTCGCACCGCACGTCCATACACCACCGAACCCATCCCCCGGGAAGCAGAGGGGGAACCCCGGGAGCTGCAATCTATTCGAATCCGGCCCTGCGGATCCTGTCGAAGAGGACGGCCAGGAGCCGTTCCGTGGTCACCTTGTCCAAAGTGCCGAGCGCATCCAGGGCGTCGGTGATGGCGCCAACCATCTCCCACATACGATCCCCGAGCTCCGATGTTGCAGGCACGGCCTCGAGAACGGGGTCCCGGGACATTCCGCCGGCGGCCGGTTCGTACTGAATCTGGTCTTCGTTGTCGAGAAGGAACTGATGGAGTTGGAGCGCCGCGTTGATGAGGTCGTCCATCTGGGCGTAGGCTTCGAAGCGGGCATCGCGCGTCGCAAGGAAGCCCGAATCCGCCCGCTCCAGAATCATGTCCGCCGTATCCCCCTCGACGCCCGCCACCGCAAGCTGTCTCACGTATTCCTCATGGAAGAGTCGGGTGTCGTTGCTGCGCACCATGTCCACGAACGACTCCATCGCCGTCCAGTACTCCTCCACATCGGGAAACCGGCTGGCGTTGGCCAGATAGACCCCCGCCAGCCAATCGTCCCGAGGAGCTTCGGGCAGACCCGACGCCGCCGCCAGGACCTCCAGGGAATCCACCATGGCGGAAAGGGCCGCTTCCCCCAGATCCCGCATGGTGGGGAGGAGCTCGGCGGGGATATCCGGGATGGTGACCGGAGGAAGGACCTGGGCCTGGCCGGCATCCTCCCGGGACTCCTTGCGGCTCTGCCAGGCACTCCACCCGAACCAAACGCCAGCGCCTACCGCACCCAGGACCACGAGGCCGATGACGGGTCCGGCCAGAGACCTCTTCCGCTTCCTGCGGGGAGGGGAGGGTCGCGTCTTCCTCTGGGGCGGCTCCCTACGGGGGCGTGCCGGCTCTTCCGCAGCCGGCGGCCCTTCGGGCGTCTCCGCGGCCGCCTCCTCATCGGCGCCGAAGGACATGGCGCCCTCCGGCTCCTCGGCCTGGGAGGGACCCTCCTGCTCCATCCAGGCCGGGGGGGTCTCCGCCGTGAATTCGGACATAGGCTGTTCCAGTTCCATTCCCCCGCCCACGTCCCCCTGCGGCGGCGAAAAGTCCATTTCGCCGGCCAGGGGCTCCTCCAACTGCATTCCGCCCCCGAAATCCATGGCGTCGGGCTCGGCGGCCCCTTCCTGGAGCGGCGTCACGCCCGGCCCTTCATCCGATCCGAGGGGGGGCTCGGTGCCGGCCGCCTCCTCTTCGAAGACCTCCGCCTCCAGCTCCAGCGACTCCAGTCCGCCGAAATCGAACGCCGAGGACTCCTCCTGGGGCGCCGGGCTTGCTTCCTCGGGCACGGCTGGACCCAGGTCTTCGATGCCGGACACGGTCAGATCCTCGGCGCCCGCCGCCTCCTCTCCACCCTCCACAGCCGGCTCGGTGAGGGTCAGGTCGAACCCCAGGTCCTGGGAAGGAGGCGCCGGCGGCTCGTCGGGCGCCAGGGCGCCCACATCCATCTCGAGCCCTTCCTCAGGAGCCTCCTCCTCCCCGGCGGTGGGAACCTCCTCTGCTTCCACCGCGGAATCTGCGGCGATCATGTCCTCGGGGGGAGCGGCTTCAACCGGAGCTTCCTCGCGGGGTTCACCCGCCGAGGGCGGGACCACGGGCGGTGGAGGCGCCACGAACCCCTCTTCCTTCTCCCGCTGGAGCGTGTGGAAGATCTCATGGGTGTGGGCCGGCCCCCACCGATCCGCCTGGGCGTCATAGAGCTCCGTGTCGGGCCCGATGGCGCCAAGCTCGATGCGGAGCGCCAGGGCGTCCACACTGGGAATGGGCACCTCGTTGCCCTGGGAGTCGATATAGGCGAAGCGCGTCTCAGTCATGAATTCACGAGCACCCTCAGGTAAGAAAAACGCCGCAAGGCCTGGTCCGCCCGCGATACTCGGACAGGGTTCCGGGAGGCCGCCCCGGAACACTCGGACAGGCTCCTAGTCTAAGGATTCCGGGGTCTCCGGGCCATACACGCTCCCCGCTCCGCGTCAGGATACGACACGCTTCTTCGGCCTGGCCCGGTATTTCTCATAAAGTCTCCTGTGCTTGTTGTCAGTGCTCACACGCCGACCGAAGATGATGAGGTCGAGAACCTGGGTCTGGATTTCGAGAGGATCGCCGTCGGTCACGATCAGGTTGGCGATTTTCCCCTCCTCGATGGTGCCCAGCTCGTCCCCGTACCCGAGGATTTCTGCGCCGTTCTTCATCACCGCCGCGAGGGCGCCTTCATGGGAAAGGCCGTACGGCACTCCCTGCGCCGCCTCGTAGGGGAGGGTCCGCGAGTTGGAGGACCCGAAGGTTCCGAAGGCGATCTTCACCCCCGCAGCCTCCAGCTTCCCGGGGTTGGCGTAGGCTTCGTCATAGGCGGCGTCCGTCCCGGACGGCATGGTCTGGGTGGGTCCCAGGATCACCCCCACGTGCTTCTCCGCAAGAAGGTCGGCCACCTTCCACGCCTCCCGACCGCCGGTAAGGACGTAGCGGATCCCCTGCCCTTCCGCCCATTCCACGGCGTTGCGGATGTCCCGCGCTCCATTTGCGTTGATGAGAACAGGGAGGTCTCCCGTCACCACCCAGGCCATGGCCTGCAGTTGCAGGTTCGGCTCGGCAGTCCCCGCCTTCTGGGCCCGGGCGTAGGCCCGTCCCGCCTCCAGCCACTCGTCGAGAAGCGCGACCCGTTCCCGGTATTCCTTCTTCACATCGGCGAAGGCGCGCGGGGGCCCGAAGAACCTGCCACGGAATCCGCGCCGCGTCCGCATGGAGGGAAAGTTCACCACCATGGCCGCGCCCGGGTTCACTTCCATTTCCTCCACGGTCCAGCCGTCCAGCCCGATCAGCGATGCCTGCCCGGGGATGATTCCGCCCTGGGGCGCCGAAAGCGTGTGGGTGATTCCGTTGGCCCGGGCCACCGGAATGTGTTCCGTCGCCGGGTGGACGGCCGTCGCCGCCTGCAGGTGGGGATTGAAATCCCCCTGCTCCCGGGAATCGTTGGTGACGTCCACCGCCCCGATCTCGGTGAGTCCGAGCTGACTCATGGCGTCGAACATCCCCGGATAGACGTGACGGCCCTCGGCGTCGATCACCTCGGCGCCGGGGGGAACCTCCACGTCGGGCCCGACGGCAGAAACACGCCCGTCCTTCAAAACGACGGTGCCCACGAAGGGCTCCCCGGCAAGCGTGTGAATGGTGCCCCCGCGGATCGCCACCGTCTGGGCGGCCAGGGAGGGACCGAACATCCCGAAGGCAGCAAGAAGGAGGAGTGCCGGCAGGGCTGCCTTCCGGGCCGTTCTACGGGTCAGGCTTCTCATTGACGTGCTCATCGGACTCCCTCCTCTCCGGCCACACCACCGTGGGTCGCCGCCATTCCACCGTTGTCTCCTGCGCCATGTTTCTTCAACAGCGCTTCTTTTTCCCGGGCCACCGCGTCCTGGCGCTCCCGGTCCAGATCCACGTCGAAGTAGAGTTTTCCGTCCACGTACGTCTGCACCACCTTGCCGAACACGCTCAGCGGATATCCCTCGAAGATCGCAAGATCGGCGTCCTTCCCCACGTCGATGGATCCGGTGCGGTCGTCGATCCCCAACTGCTTGGCCGGGTTCAGCGTCACCAGCCGCAGTGCCGATTCCTCGTCCAGCCCCCCCCACTTCATGGACTTGGCCGCCTCCTGGTTCAGATGGCGCATCTCCTCCCCCGAATCCGAATTGATGGAGACCAGCACGCCCCGTTCCGTCATGAGGGCCGCGTTGTAGGGGATGGCGTCATAGGCCTCCACCTTGTAGGCCCACCAGTCGGAGAAGGTGGACGCCCCCGCCCCGTGGGCCGCGATCTCGTCGGCCACCTTGTATCCCTCCAGGACATGCTGGAAGGTGCGGATGGTGAAGCCCTGCTCTTCGGCCAGGCGTATGAGCTGGAGAATTTCGTCGGCGCGGTAGGAGTGGGCGTGGACCCATCGTTCCCCCCGCAGGATCTCGGCCAGGGCCTCCAGCTTCAGGTCCCGGCGGGGCTCCACGCCCCGCCGCCCTCCGGCCTCCCAGTCTTCCCATTCCTTCTGGTACGCCCGGGCCTCGAGGAAGGCCTGGCGCACCACGTCCTGGACTCCCATCCGCGTCGCGGGATAGCGGTCGGGATTGCGGTCCCGCTTCGTGTTCTCACCCAGGGCGAATTTGATTCCCGGGTGGGCGCCGCTGATGAGGAGTTC